>CAZCOP010000077.1:0-7120 GCA_964499825.1 uncultured Candidatus Bathyarchaeia archaeon | reverse complement strand
GTAGCCGTCTTCGATCAGGGCCTTGAACTGTCCGCGGTAGTCTATCTCACCCTTCCCAATAGCTACGAATCTGTATCCCTCCTTCGCCGTCTCATCCCTGACGGCGTCCTTTAGGTGCATGTGGACTATGTAATCTCTAACCTTCACGTATCCATCTGGGTATGGCTTCTCCCCCGCGCAGAAGGAGTTACCTGGATCCCATACTACCCTTAGGTTCCTCTTGCCGATCGCCTTCACAACCCTCTCAGCCTCACCCCCTGTCCCGATGAAGGTTGCATGCTCATTCTCTAGGGCGTATATCACCCCTTCTGAGGCGCATATCTCAACGGCCTCGCTCAGCCTCTCGATTATCTCATCCCAGTAATCTTCCAGCCTCCCAGTCGACCAGAAGGCGAAGCACCTCAATATCTCGGCGTCAAATGTCTTAGTTATGTCTATCAGCCTCTGCAGGAAGCCTAGGTGCTCCCTTACTTCATCTTCGTCGTCTATATTACACTTAAAGAAGGGTGAGGCTATCGAGACAACCTCGAGGTCGTACTTCTTAGCCAGCCTCCTTATCCTCCGGACCTCCCCATCTGTTAGGTCCTTCACGTTCTTGTTCCAGCACTGCCGGAGTTCTATGCATTCAAGGTTTAGGTTCCTAGCAACCTTTACAGCCCTCTCAACATCTATCGATATCTCATCAGTTATTACTCCCAACCTGAACATAGGTTCCCCCCTACCTATGACCTGGTGGGTTTATTTAATAGTTTTAGTTGAGTTCATGAGGCGGATAACTTTCACGGCCGGTTTGTTTTATGGTTCACATGGTCTCTATCTCTACCGCTACGCCCTGCTTTATTAGGAGCCTAGCGTTCTCCCTTGGTAGGGCGGCTACATCCTCCGGTTTGAAGGGTCCGTAGGTCTTCATGTCGGCTCCTATTATCGCCGGAACCTCCTTCAGTATCCGGACGACCATTAGGCCGCTTCCCCCAGCTCTGCCCTTCACCTTCAGGAGCCTACCGCGCAGGATGTTCTCGATGAGTTTTTGGTGGGACTCTATCTCTGGTGACACATTCTCGTAGAGGACTGCCTCCTCTTCGGCTAGGGTTGAGACCGGAACAGTCTTCCCCTCCAGGATCGCGCGCATCATCTTGTTCAGCCTAGTCTCCATAAGCTCTCTGATGAGCCTCCTCACATTCTCAGCCTCCCTCTTGACGAGCCTACCCTTCACGGTCCTATCATCCATCATCCGGCCTCCCTCCCTAACCCTCTTGACGTAGTCTGCCAGCCTCCTGTAGAAGTCTCTCGGGAGCGGTTGGAGTTCCGGGTTCTCCCTTTCCCTCCTCCAAGCCCGGTATAATTCGTCATACAACCTATTCAGCCACCACTGCTAGGCCTTTACATAATAGGAGGAGAGCCGCCGCTGTTGGAAGCTCAGCCTTCTCATCCTTGAAGGGACCGAATGTCTCCTCCCCAATCCTAAATTTTGGGGCTTCCTCAATATATATGGTGACCACGCCTTTCCTGAAGGCTACAGCCTCCTTCAGGGGATCGAAGTTCTCTATCTCACCGGTTAGGAGTGGAACCTTCATTAGGCCAGTCTTCCCGTGGAGTGTATTCGGCAGCCTTATCAGGCGGTGGATATCGGTTGTCACAACCGTGTCTATCTTAACAGACTGCATCTCCACGCTCCGCTTTATTATGGCCCTCCAGCTCTCGACTCCGACTCCTTTTATCAGGCCCCACGGCCCCCCAGCCTTCCAGCTCTCCAAGATCGCATCCCTGTTCGCGGTTATCAGGTTAATAACGCTCCTTCTGAGACCTATATCCCTGAGGTCATCCTCAGCCGCCTTTAGTAGGAACTCGTATACGCCTCTGGATATCCTCCCACGCCACCCAGTCTCATCGAGGTTTGGACCAGTTAGGATCGTGCCTCCCCCGCCCCGAAACTCCTCCAAGCCGTGGAACTTGGCGTCTATTCCCCGCCCTGTTATGTAATCGACCATCTCCTTACGGGATGTTGAGTCCAGCTCCCTTATCGCTTCGCTCTCCAGGTGGATGTGGTAGCCCCTATGCCCACTGAAGGAGACCCCGACCTCATTAAGTGAGAATCCGAAGTCATCGGTTAGAATGTCTATCAACTTCACGGTCTCCCTCTTCGCCGACTCCAAGCATACCTCGCATGGCCATGTCTTCTCATCGAAGCTCCTCTCCCCACATATTGGGCATACCTCCGGCGGCGTCCCCCGTCCAGAGAAGCCGCACTTAACGCATCTCCACCTGTCGTGGACCTTCTTACACTCCGTCGGTATATGGTCGGCATCTATATCGAAGTATAGGTCAGCCCCGATCCACCCCTTACTCTCCATACTCTCCTCAGGCATCTCATAGTAGGCTGCGGAGTAGTAGGCGTGTGAGGGGACGATCCTCCTCAGGAAGGCCCTCAGCTCCTCGACATCCCTGAAGCCCTTATGCCTAAGCATGACCTTCTCCCTGAACAGGAGGAAGCCGAACTCCCTCTTCTCTATGGCCGTTGGAGCTTCTATTCGCTCCGATTCCCCCCTGTAGAACTCGGCGAACTTGGCTTTGATAAAGGCGTCTGTGGCTTCCCTGTTACCCGTCATCCCTCACTCACACCTGCAGGCGCCGTCGCCCTAATCCTCCTTAACTTTCTGCGGTAGTATGTGAGGGGATGCCTCACGGTTCTGCATAGATCATCCATGCCGGGGCATATCCCGTGGGTTCGTAGGGTGTCGCAGGATGGCGGCGTATACTTAGTTCTGGAGCCCCTATCCCCGGCTATATGCTCAACCTGGTAGCGGGTCATCCTCTCATTGAAGTCCGAGAAGGACCTGAACAGGTTGACGACTTCATCTATGGACATGCCTATGTGTAGGAGGAATGATGTTAAGGTGAAACGTCCGATGTGGGATATGTGGGTTCCAGACCTGACCATGTTGTATAATTGCCTTATGCAGGGCGGTAGGGCCTCATCAACCATCCCCCTTGGGAACTCCTCAAATCTGGGTTCTCCAACCCTGCTTAAGTATAGACTCCTCAGACGCTCCACTCTCTCAACCACGTTTTGTGGGAGGCTTCCCGGGCGGATGCTCGTTCCAAGCTTCTCTTCGATGTGTCTGCGGATCTCCTCCTGTAGTAGGCGGGCTGCCTCCTGGGTTGTTAGGTATACTTCGCCGTGCAGCATGAACCTGTTGACGAGCTTCCACTCGCTCTCATGGAAGTTCCCGGCGTTCCTCAAGTAGTCTATGAAGTTAAGTTTGAAGTCGTAGCTCCTCGTGGTTTGGAGGTCCTCCTCGCCGACGGGTTTGAGCCTCCAGTTGAAGTTCCTCGCCACATCTAGGATCTTGTCCCTATCCTCGAGTCTTAGGAGAGTGTAAGCCCTCCTAGCCTCAGCTAGGGCATACCTCCTCTTTATGTACTCGTTTCCAGTTGCGGCCGCTATCATAACGGCTACCGGGAATGATATTATCTCTATCTCGGTGTTGCGGGTTCTATAGGTTACCTCTGGTGGGTTGTTCAGTAGGGCCTCCCTTATCCTCTCCTCAGCCCTATCCAAGACCGGCTTGAAGGAGGAGTCAGCTAGGTCTTCTATCTTTAGGTCGGGTATCCTAGCCCTTATGTATCCGGCGGATTCGGATAAGAAGGGATATTTAGCCAAGTCACTCGTCGTTAGTACCAAGTTCACCTCCTCTACGGTTCTATACGTTCTGTGGTGAACTACTCAACCTCTATGCGGGGCGCCAGGTAGTAGATGAGTTTCCCATCATACTGCTGTTTGAAGTCGAGCCTTATCGGCATATCGGTTGAGAACTCCATAGTTACGACATCGGATGTTGAGGATGCGGCCTTAACTATCTCGGAGAGGTAGCTTAAGCTGAAAGTAGCCCTAGACGGCTCCTTAACCTCGAGGGAGATCAACGCGTCACTACCCTTATCCAGCTCGATATTCACGCCCATAAGCTCGCCCTTCGCGTTCATCACTATCCTATCGCTCTCCGCTTCTATCCTAACATGCTCACTGACCAGAGAAACATCCTCCAAGGCTTGATGAAACCCATCCGTCGTGAGGGTTGCCTTAACGTTGAATGTTATCCTCGGCGTTGGAACCTCCTCCTCTGAGGCCTCGAGAGTTGGCATACTGAAGGTCCTTGTGTATTTACCCCTTATCGTGACCTTCAACTGCCCGGTCTCCTCATCCAGGAATAGCTCAACCGACTCCCTACCAGCCCTCCTAAGCAGCTTCAATAACTCGCCGATATCTATACACATCTTAAATTCGCCGCTTGAGACGTACTCGTCGAAGGCTGATTTGTTCATTGCGAAGTCCACCATTGCAACCCTTGAGGGATCCATGGACCTGAGCCTTATCCCCTCCTCTGTTATGTGGAAGGTTCCCTCATCAACGAGTGTTGAGATGGCTGAGAGTATATCCCTAAAAACCTTGGCATCAGCAACCCTAACGCTAAACAATCCTAAACCTCCTATAAGCAATTATACGCTAACCCTTATATCTCTTTTATATACCCTTCCGTATAGGTGAGGATGACGAGTACCCCCTGGATGTGTATCCGCCTTTGTGCACCTGAAGAACTGGATGGAGGACCGGGATTAGGGATTTAAGGAGATTGAGAGGATCAATGGCGGAGCTGTGAAGGAGAGAGCAGATAGGTATGAAGAGGTGTCACGCCCACCCGACCGGATGCAGGAAGGTTGCAGCATTAATAGTATGTCGAAATGAGGAAGATCACATAGGATCAACGATAGACTCCCTAAAGCGTCAGACTTATCCAGTTGACCTAATCGTGGTTGTAGATGACGGTTCAACCGATAACACCCGCAAGATCGCTGAATCTAAAGGCTGCATTGTCTTATCCTTACCATACCATGAGGAGAGCTACGTTGGGAGGCCAGAGTTGGCCGAGAGATGGAATATTGGACTGGCACATGTTAGAAAGTTCTCTCCAGATTATGTATTGCTCATGGGGGCTGACCACGTATTACCACCTAACTACGTTGAGGAGATTCTGAAGCGTATGAAAGGGAAGGTAGTGATAGCTTCAGGTCGGATTAGGGGAGAACCATTCGTTGAAATGGCGCCGAGAGGTTCAGGTAGAATCGTTAAGACATCCTTCTGGATAGAGATCAATAATATGCAGTATCCAGTTATCTGGGGATGGGAGAGTTGGCTTTGCTACAAGGCTTTACAGTTAGGCTATGAGGTTAAATGCTTTAAGGATGTGGTAACGAACATAAGCAGACCAACCGGATTGGGCAAGGCTGAGTATCTAGGTAAGGCGATGTATGCCTTAGGTTACTATTGGGGATATGCCCTAGGAAGATGCTTTTTAACATTTTTAAGATCGCCTAATGCTGGGCTAAAGATGTTTCTCGGATGGATAATACATAAAGATGTGAAGCGGGCGGATACCGCTAAATGGGTTAGTAATATGCAGAAGCAACTGATCTGGAATAGGATCAAGTTAATGATTAGAAAAAATAAGAGTAACGGCAAACCCGTTTGGTGATGGTAAGGCTTCCCATAGAATAATCAAAGTTCTCAAGAGCTTTAAATAAGATGTTTTATATAGTGTGGAGACTTAAGGCTAAAGGCTTTAACTATCCTTATCTTCGAGGAAGAGGAAGAACCATCTCTTAAGTTCTACTGGTTTGCTCTCAAGGGGAACCTTCACCAGATAGCAACCACACCCATCTAAAATCTTCTCATATAACCTTTTCCATTTACTTAAAATACGGTTGACATCAATGATTTTTTCCGCTCGCATCAAGAGCCTATTAACCTTATGCCAGAGTAGATGCTTAAAAAATACATAGAATTCATTCCTCATGATTTCTAAGCTGATATCTGCAGCCTCAGTTACTGATATATTCTCATATGAGAAACAATCATATTTGCCACGAAATAGAATGAAGAGATCAGAGATTTTTGATCCCCTACTTATCTTACCATCATAGAAGATCCTCGGATTAACCCTCCTGCGAACTCGGAAAGGAGAGATTCTCTTCTTTAAATGCCACTGCAAAACATCTAAGAACCCTCTATCCTGCAAAACTTTTCTCTCAGCCACCTCGTCGCCTAAAACATTATATGCATAAATTTTAGGGAAAGCATAATTCGGCCAGACATAGCCATTCTTATCAATAAACACCATGTCATCGGCTAAGAATTTGAAGTCTCTCTCAAATATTAAGGATATTTCAAGAAACGTTTTTCCTACTCCTCCGGTCCCACCTATCACAATTGCTCTTCCCTTTCCGTTCTCAAGGGCGCTTCCATGAATTATAACAAGATCATCCGAGAAGAAGAGGAGCGTTGGGGTTACTATAAGCTCATGGAAAACCTGTCCAATATCTTCATATGGATGCGTATATTGAATGCTGCGAAGCTTCCTTCTCCAGCTCTTCTTATTCTCATCGAATGTTAGGTGGATGTGTAAACCGTCATTCCTAACAATCCACGTTACTGTTGCTGAACTGAATCTACAACGGAAGCCGTTCTCCAACTCCTCATGTATCGAGAGCTTTAATGTAGAGTTCTGGAAGATGAACTGTAATCATCCGCATACTTATAGAAGTCATGTTTTCACCTTTATTATTTTATGGTATTCTTTTGGGATGAAGTGGAATACGTAGTGTTTGTGTTCTCCACCTAGGTGGATATACCATTTATGATCAGCGTAGCGTTCTTTCCATCTTTTTATTTGTGTGAGTGTGGTTTTCCAGCTTTCTAATCCTATAAGGGGGAGTAGTATAGTCTTTTTGATTAGGTATAGGGCTTCACCTATATAATTCCATAGATGCCAGATTGGATATTTCAGGTCGATTATGCCGTTGCAGACTCGCTTCATTTCTTGTAGGGCTAGAATAGGATTTTCTAGATGTTCTAGAACATGATAGCATCTTATATGGCTGAAGACTTTAGGTCTGAAGGGTAGGTGATGGACATCAGCTATAATATTTGCTGTTGTAGGCTTTCTATATCGACTGCTATAGCGTTCTATGTCGAGGCGTATGTCTCCCCAATTATCGCATCCACATCCTACATTCAATTTTAAATCCAATAATTCATCCTCCTTCCATTCAGTCCCCCTCAGCATTA
>CAZCOP010000076.1:6052-7175 GCA_964499825.1 uncultured Candidatus Bathyarchaeia archaeon | reverse complement strand
GGATTTCTAAGGTGGGGTATAAACCGTGATTAGGGTTAGGTTAGCCAGGGAGGAGGATATTGAACCATCCTGCGAGATCGCAATAGAAGCCTGGAAGCCCATCTACGACAATTACAGGAGGATACTTGGAGATGAACTCTTCAACACTCTCCATAAGGGCTGGGAGGAGAGGAAGGCGAACTCGATCAGGGAGCATTACAGAAAACATCCAAACTGGATGCTCGTCACAGAGGTGAACGGCGAGATCTTAGGATTCATAACGTTCACACTCGACAAGGAGAAGATGATAGGTGAAATAGGAAACAACGCCGTAAAACCGAAGTATCAAGGGAAAGGTATAGGAACAGAACAGAACAAGAGGGTAATCGAGATATTCAAATGCGAAGGGATGAGATTCGCCATGGTTACAACGGGCCTAGACGATGCACATAAGCCAGCGAGGAGAGCCTACAAGAAGGTTGGTTTCAATAAGGCGATACCCACAGTAACCTACTACATGAAGCTCCAATAAAGACTGAGAGTTTCCGATCTAAGGATAACAGCCACGCGTTATTGGAACCGATCCATCGACACTATCTCCTCGAGGCTCTTCCTAGACCCAGGCTCGGAGAAGCCCTCACCTTTCGGATAGCCGAGCGGAGTTAAGGCTACAACGTTGACATCATCTGGGATGTTAAGTATCCTCTTAACAGCCTCATTATCGAAGGAGCCTATCCAGCAAGTCCCAAGCCCCTCAGCCCTAGCGGCTAGGATGAGATGGGTGAAGGCTATCGCCACATCAACCAGCATGCTCATGTCGCCCATGTACCCTCCACGGTTATAGTGGATGTTATATCCACAAGCAACTATCACAACTGGAGCCTCAGCTATGAAGCTCTGGTTATGGCAGGCTTCGACGAGCCTCCTCTTAACCTCCTCATCCCTGACTACTATGAACTTCCAAGGTTGACGGTTTGAGCCGGATGGCGCTATCCTTGCAGCCTCCAGAACCCTCCTCAACACATCTTCAGGTATGGGATCCGGCTTATAGGAGCGGATACTCCTCCTAGTACGTATAACATCGTAAAACTCCATCTCTTTCCTCCTCCACAACTTTGATTAGAGGGTTAGAATAAAAGCTTTA
>CAZCOP010000076.1:0-5952 GCA_964499825.1 uncultured Candidatus Bathyarchaeia archaeon | reverse complement strand
TCCTTCCCTTCAAGGTCCCCGATATACTTTGTGAAGACTCTCTCCCAATCAACTTTGAGCATGACCGCTATGATCACGACTAGGAGGAGCGCTGTCACGATCATGCTTAGGCCCCCGGCTTCACCGAAATAGTTGCGTATAATTTCTATAGAGAACCTGCCGGAGTAGGCCAGTATGAAGCACATGAGGAGTTTACCCATAAGGCATGGTATGAAGGCCTTGATGAACTTGTACCTGAGTATGCCTAGCGGTATGAAGAGAAGATCGTCTGGCAGCGGCGTCAAGGCGAATAGAAATATCACTATAGACCCGTAGCGGCTCAGCACCTTAAGCATGTAGTCCATCTTCCTCCTCCTCTCCTCACCTATGATAACTCTCCCATAATATCCTAGGATGTAACCGAAGAACTCTCCAAGGCTCGAGCCTAGGCCGCCCATCAAAGCTACAAGGAAGGGATCGAGGAAATGGCCCATCGTGAATATGATTAAGGTGTATGGTATTGGGAAGACTATCGACATAGCCCCAATTAGGCTGACCAAGAATATGCCTAAATATCCGTACTGGTAGGCGAGTTGCTCTAACCATCCCTCCAAGCCCTGATCAGCTATGAGTATGCTGAGCCAACCCCTCAACGTGAATCCCACAATATGCTAACTTCTCTTTCTACCATGTGGCTTAAAAGTATACCCCAGAATTTTTATTCTCAGATTCCTTTAAGTAGCAGCACTAAGTGTTGGTGAATCTTAAATTGAGGGGTTACGAGGGGTCTGCATATGCAGCGATGTGGATGGACAATACGCAGCTCCGAGGGGGGCCCAGCGAAGTAGAAGCGTATGTGAGAGATGTGGTGGAATTATTCAGTTAAGAAGGAGGGAAGATGACCATCGACGTTCCCCTTAAGAACGTTAAAGCCATGTATGGAGCGTTCAGGAGGTACGGCAGATACAAGTGAAGGAGAAGGATCACGATTAAAATGTAGGCTAAAGGAACCTTTCATTAACATGTCGAAACCTTAAAATCTTCGTCTACCCGATATGTTATCGGCTTGATGGGTATGGCTATTAGGCGTCTGGACGAGTTTTTCAATATCCCTGAGCCTCCTGAAGAGGGTGGGGAGGCTGAAGCTCCAAAAGAGAACACAGAATTGAAGGTTACGAGAGGGCTTGAGGGGAGAACTTCGGTAGAGGAGGCTGCCCTAAGGGAGCTTCCTCCCTCATACTTCATATCAGCAACCTATGATGGGAAGAGGAGGAGCGCATGTATAAAACTGTATGAACCGAGGTCTAGGAGGATATACTTATGGTACGATACAACCGGGCATAAACCCTACTGCTTCACGAACATACCGGAAGAGGAGCTTAAGAAGCTGGATCGTCTGGTTAACCACCCAGGTTTTGACCATCTTGAGACCGTAGAGAAGTACGACGCCCTTCTAGACCGTAAGGTTACCATAACGAAGGTTGTAGCTACAGATCCACTGGCTATAGGAGGTCGACCGAGAGGATGCATAAGGGATATAATACCTGAAGAGTATCCGAGAGTCTTCGGTCAGAAGAGGGAGGTTAAGGTCTGGGAGGCCGCGATAAAGTACTATCAATGCTACATCTACGATAGGGGTCTAGCCCCTGGAATGGTGTACGAGATCAAGGATGGGGAGCTTGTACCAGCTCGGCATGGCGAGTATAAGGCCTATGAGGAGAAGGTTGAGAGGCTCATCAAGTCTTACTTCGAGGACGAGCCGGATGACATCTTACCATACGTCGAGATGTGGGCCAAGCTCCTGGAGTGTCCAGCTCCAAGGTTCAGGAGGGTTGCACTGGACATCGAAGTCTTCTCACCGTGGATTGAAGCCACAGGTTTACCGAGGGTTCCGGACCCCCGTGAGGCCAGCTATGAGGTTATCTGCGCCTCGCTAGTCGATTCTGATGGTTTGAAGAGGGTCCTAATATTGAGGCGTGAAGGTGTTGAGGAGGGACCCCTAGATCTTCCACCGGATGTTAGGGTTGAGTTCTATGAGAGGGAGAGGGACTTGATCTCAGCGATCTTTAGGGTTCTGAGGGAGTACCCGTTCATCATAACCTTCAACGGTGACGACTTCGACCTTCGTTATCTATTCCATAGGGCTGAGAGGTTGGGCTTCAATAGGGATGAGATACCGATAAGCCTCGGCAGGAATGTGTGCCTACTGCGTTACGGCGTACATATAGACCTCTACAAGTTCTTCGGGAATAAATCCATCCAGATATACGCCTTCGGGCAGAGGTATCGGAATATAACCTTAGACGAGGTAAGTAGAGCTCTAATTGGAAGGTCCAAGATCGGGATATCAAAGCCGATCTCAGACCTAACCTATGGTGAACTCGCAAAGTACTGCCTAAATGACGCCGAATTAACATATGAGCTAACATCTCACAACGACGATCTCGTCATGAAGCTCCTACTCATTCTAACCAGGATCAGCAGAATGCCCATGGAGGATGTGAGCCGTCAGGGGGTCTCACGCTGGATTAGGAGCTTTATGCAATACGAACATAGGCGTTTAGGTATGCTGATACCGAATAAGGAGGATATACTCGCCGTTAAGGGGAAGACAGCCACGAAGGCCATAATAAAGGGCAAGAAGTACATGGGGGCCATAGTCGTCAACCCAGTTCCGGGTGTACACTTCAACGTCGTCGTCATGGACTTCCAGAGTCTATACCCATCCATAATAAAGGTACATAATATAGGGTATCAATCCATACTATGCCCACACAGAGAGTGCATGGACAATAAGGTTCCAGGGACACCTCACTGGATATGCAAGAAGAACCGTTCGTTAGAGAGTAAACTCATAGGTTCACTCAGGGACTTAAGGGTTAGATATTACAAGCCTAAGGCTAAGGATAAGAGCCTTCCAGACGAGAGGAGGAGTTGGTATAACGTAATCCAGAGCGCGTTGAAGGTTATACTCAACGCCTCTTATGGAGTCTTCGGGGCTGAAACCTTCGACCTCTACTGTCCACCTGCAGCTGAGGCGACGGCTGCCTATGGGAGGGATATAATACTCCGCACTATAAATAAGGCTAGGGAACTCGGCGTGGAGGTGATATACGGCGACACGGACAGCCTCTTCTTGAAGAACCCATCCAAAGAGCAGATGGAGGCCATAAAGGAGTGGACCGAGAAGAACTTAGAGATGGAGCTCGAGGTCGATAAGGTTTATCGATACGCGGTTCTCAGCTCTAGAAAGAAGAACTACCTTGGGGTTACACTCGAGGGGATGGTTGAGGTTAAGGGTCTAACGGGAAAGAAGCGGCACATCCCGCTCCTGATAAAGAGAGCCTTCGACGAGATGGAATGTAGACTCAGCAAGGTTAGAACTCCAGCTGAGTTCGAGGACACCCTAACGGACATCAAGAAGATCATACACGACTGCTACCTGAAGTTGAAGAGGAGGGAGTGGGATGACTTGAACGAGCTCGCGTTTGAGGTTGTTCTGGGCAAGGTTCCGAGGGCATACAACAAGACTACCCCTCAACACGTAAAGGCAGCCTTACTGTTGCAGAAGAGCGGAGAGGAGTTGAAGGCTGGAGATGTCATAAGGTTCGTGAAGGTCGTGAGGGAGCCACACGTCAAACCCGTCAAGATGGCCTCAGATAACGAGATCGACGTTGATAAGTATATCGACTACCTCCGCTCGACCTTCGACCAGATCCTAGACGCCCTAGGTTTGGAGTTTGATGAGATAATAGGCTACACAAGGCTTGAACAGTTTATATAGGATTCAGAATTTTAGATTAAAGTTTTTAGGTAGCCCTCATCTTCTCGTACATCTTCTCGAGAGTCCAGCGTATTGCAGACTTGAGCTCCCTCTCCCTACCGGGGGTTACGTTGCTCACAACTATCTCACGGATTATATCACCCTCCCTCCTTATATTATAGGAGATGGCGGCCTCCGGGAGTATCTCACCCTTCCTAACGGCCTCCTGATCCCTCTCAACCATCTTCCTTAAAACCCTATCAACCAGAAAGGTCATAAAGGGCGGTGTGTTTATGTTAAAGCTCTTATCCGCCGCTGGAACTATCCTCAGAGAGTTCTCCTCTCGGTAGACATCTGCTAGGAGTTCACCCGTGACCGTCTTAAGCTGGAAGCTTGGAGGCTTAGGCGGGGTTGGTGTCGGCTTTAATTCCGGAACCTCCTCTTTAGGGACCCCCAACCTCTTGAAGCTCCTCTCTAGCAGTAAATCGTTTACGAACTTGAGGACAACCCTCAAACCCTCAAGCTCCGTCTCTAACCTACGAGCACGCTCCTCCAGTATATCCCTAAGCTCAGCTATCTTCTTCAGATCTACCTCCTCTTCAGTCAACTCCCCATCCTCACACAGATCAATACTAGTTTAACCCTTATCAACCTTATTTTAGGTCTAATGTCTAGCCTGTGTCAGTGACATATGGTTATGTAAGCTCAACCACCACGAGATCATGAATCATATACCACCAGCCTAGGGACATTAGAGAATACTCCGCCTTCGCTCGTCTTGAGAAGGATGGTCTGCTCCTCCATATCTGGTGAGGGGAGGCGAACCTCCTTAACGTTGCTATCAGGTGGTATAATAGTCCTGACCCTTCATATCCTAACGACGCTTCCACTCAACAGCATATTTTACTCGGTTCCTCCAAGTCTCAGCTGCAACCGTTAATGGATCCTTTACTCTCACTAAGAGTGTTCCAGTCACCCACCCAACTGCTGTAGGTTTGGATGGCACAATATACGCCGAGAGACTGATAGTATCCACACTTGTACATAACAAGTCGTATGATTATTCGCTTTGGGAGAAACTCAGCTTAGCCTTCCATCTTCTCCCTTATCTTCTTCTCGGCTAGGTCTACCAGCCTCCTCAGCTTCTCCTCAGTCTTAGCTTCGGCTTTCATCTTTATCTGCGGTAGCGTGTTTGACGCCCTAATGAGGAACCATCCATCCCCATCGATGACTTTCACTCCATCTATCGTTATGATATCATAGCCCATCTCTCTGAAATCCCGGGTTATCTCCTCCACAACCCTAAACTTCAGCTCATCTGGGCATTGGTAGGATTTGACCGGCGTTGAGGGATACTTGGGCGTGGAGTCGACAAACTCGGATAATTTCAGATCCATCTTCGATAGGACTTCCGCCATCTTAAGCCCGGCGTATACCGCATCATCGAACCCGTATATCTCTGCGAAGTATAGGTGTCCACTCGTCTCCCCGCCTAGAACAGCGCCTTCACGCTTCATCGCGTCTAGGATGTAGGCCCTCCCAACCCGACTCACTATCGGTTTACCACCCAACTCCCTTATCTTCTCCTCGACAAGCGTTGACGATAGGATGTCGTAGATTACTGCTCCACCACCCATCTTCAAGTAGTGTTCAGCTAGCAGGGTTAGGGTTATATCCGTGGGGATAACCCTTCCCCTATCATCTAGGAAGAGGGCTCTATCCCCATCCCCATCGTAGCCGATTCCAAGGTCAGCTCTCTCCTTCCTAACGACGCCCATCAACTCTTTTAGGGTTTCCCCGGTTGGTTCTGGTTTATGGGCTGGAAACCTACCATCCGGTTCATCATTTATCGCGACGACGTCAACGCCGGCTGACTTGAAGAGCCTAGGAACAATTAGTGAACAGACCCCATTCCCAAGGTCTACGGCGACCTTCAACCTCTTCTGGATATTAACCCTCTCCATGATGAAATCGGCGTAGTCGTTAAGCGCCTCCCCGTATCTTTTCAACTCTCCGGGGCTTGCAGAGATGAACTGTTTAGAGAAGAATATTCTCTTCACATCTTCCATGCCCATCCCCTCGGCGATCGGGAATCCGCCCTCCCTACACAACTTGAAGCCGTTCCACTCCGGAGGGTTGTGGGAGGCTGTAACCATGACTCCCCCATCCTCTGAGTAGTGGATTATGGCGAAGTATAGGGTTGGCGTAGG
>CAZCOP010000075.1:0-7319 GCA_964499825.1 uncultured Candidatus Bathyarchaeia archaeon | reverse complement strand
GAGAGAAGGGGGGAAGTTGGGGGAGTAATCCTGATAGGGCCGATACCGATAATCTTCGGCTCAAGCAGAAGGATGATGAGGCTCATGCTCCTAATCTCCCTGATATTCATAACCATAATCCTACTCACCATGCTCCTACCACAACTCCATATAGAAATATGACATTGGAGGTGGGCTGGAAATAGACAGATGTGAGATATGCGGGGAAGGAGAGGCCAGATTCACATGCCGAGCTTGTGGACGTAGGGTATGCCAAAACTGTTACAATCATAATTTGGGCCTATGCATAGAATGCTCGGTTAAGGGCAGACTGATGACCCCGGAAAGGCTGCCACACTTAGGTATGGCCCTAATAATTGGGGGAATCTTCCTAATAATGGCCGCAACAGCCCTCTCAGCCTCAGGTGGAGAGGGTATTATAGTTATATTCCCCTTCATCTTTGGAAGGGTAACCGGCCTAGCCGCCCTCCTTATCATGATATTCTTCATGGCGCTGAGCTTCCTCATCATCCTTCTACCATGGATAATTGGTTCCAGAAGGATACTGAGGCTCATAGCTCCCGAGGTGGGAGAGGAGTCCGAGGCTGCGGAGGCTGTAAAGATAGAGAAGAGAAGAAGGTCGATAGGTGAGCTTGAGGAGTACCTCATAACCCTCAGGATGCCCGGCTTCAGGGAGGAGGATGTACACGTCGAGGCCTTCGCGAACCAGGTGAGGGTTGAGGCTGAGGCTGGCGGTAGGAGGTTCGAGAAGACCTACTATATCCCTAGGGGCTTCGAGCCCGTAGGAGTTAAATATAACTATGAGGATGGCTTCCTACTTGTGAAGGTTACCCTCAGGTATGTAGGTGAAGGGGGAGGGTGAATATCAATGTCAGGGTTGATCTTCTCCATATTGCTGAGTGCCGTGACGCTGGCGAGCTTGAATAGACTGCTTAGGGATGGGCTTAACTTTGACAGGATAGCTGACGGCCTTGGTTGGCGTGGTCAAGTTGAGGAGGACAACCGGGTAGTGGACGTCTTCATAAAGTATGACGAGAACAGGGTTCAGCTCATACTACCGGATGCATCAATCCCTGAGGAGACTTGTAAGAAAACCGTGAAGAAGATAGCCTCAAGTATCTACACCGCAATCTATGGCGTTGAACCTTCATCTGATGCCATATCAGTACTCGGGCCGGCTCAATCCTTCTGCCACTACTGTTTAAGGCCGGTGAATGAGCTGCTCTTCAGGTGTAATAGGTGTGGAGGCCTATACTGCAGTGAACACCGTCTCCCCGAGATGCATAACTGCCCAGGCTTGGGGGCGTCTAGAAATTCTGTCAGGACCAGACGATTTGAGGATTCACCAAAGGCTGAGAAGAAGCGCGGGCGGATGGTTGTTAAGGAGATACTCTGCGGTTAGGAATGATGAACGTTGATAACCTTTTATGCTCAACCTTCAATAATGTAAAGAGGTTGTTTGGTGGCGGGGAGGACGTTGAGGATACTCCAACTCCACGCGGATTACATCCAATACAGGCCGATCCAGAAGGAGATTGAGGTTGCAGAGGAGGTTGAGAAGAAGGATTATAGACTCGAGGATCTCGTGGTTCTCTTCGTATCAGTTGAGGAGGGGGATGACGAATCCTCCGCTAGGAGGGCGATAGACGAGCTTAAGGGGTACCTAGGGAGGATAAAGTCTAATAGGATTCTGATATACCCATACGCCCATCTGAGTAGTAACCTAGCTAAGCCGGGTGATGCGTTGAGGGTGCTGAAAGAGATGGAGAGCTATGCGAAGAGTATGGGTATAGAGACCTATCGGGCCCCATTTGGCTGGTGTAAACAGTTCTCGATCTCGATAAAGGGGCACCCGTTAGCCGAGCATTCTAGAACCATAAGGCCCGGAGTGGTAGAGGGGAAGGTTGAGGCTGTATCTAAAGCTCTGGAAGCTGAGGAGAAGATAAGGTCATACTGGTTTATCCTAAAGCCTGACGGTGAGATGGTTCCCGTTGAGGAGTTCGACTTCTCCGGATATGAGAACCTCGAGAAGTTTGCTAGGTATGAGATATCAAAGGTTAGGGTTGCTAGAGAGGAGCCTCCCCACGTGAGGCTGATGAGGAGGCTTGAGATAGCTGACTACGAGCCTGGAAGCGACTCTGGAAATATGAGGTGGTACCCGAAGGGGGCGTTGATAAAGTCGCTCCTTGAGATGTTCGTTACAGAGAAGGTTATGGAGTATGGAGCCATGGAGGTTGAGACCCCTGTCATGTACGACTTCCAGCACCCAAGCCTAGCCGACTACCTAGACAGGTTCCCGGCGCGCCAGTACATAGTTAGGTCCGAGGATAAGGATTACTTCCTCAGGTTCAGCGCCTGCTTCGGTCAGTTCTTGATGATGCATGACACCCAGATATCCTATAGGCAACTACCCCTGAGGATATACGAACTCACCAAGTACAGTTTTCGGAGGGAGAAGAGCGGTGAACTCTCAGGTTTAAGGAGGCTTAGAGCCTTCACGATGCCGGACTGCCACGCCCTCTGTGCAGATTTGGAGCAGGCTAAAGAGGAGTTCATGAGGAGACTGAAGCTGAGTATGGAGACGCTTGAGGAGGGCTTAAAGCTCACAAGGGACGATTATGAGATGGCGATAAGGTTCACGAAGGACTTCTATCAAGAGAATAGCGAGTTCATCAAATCTCTAGTCAAGTCTTTTGGTAAGCCAGCGCTCATCGAGATGTGGGATAGGCAGTTCTTCTACTTCGTCTTGAAGTGGGAGTTCAACTTCGTCGACAACCTAGATAAGGCCTCAGCCCTCTCGACGGATCAGATCGATGTAGAGAACGCCGAACGTTACGGCATAACCTACATCGACGAGAAGGGTGAGCGGAAGTACCCCCTCATACTCCACTGCTCCCCAAGCGGGGCCATAGAGAGGGACATATACGCCATGCTCGAGAAGGCCTATAAGGAGCAGATTGAGGGTAAGGCGCCCATGCTTCCCCTATGGCTCTCACCGACCCAGGTCAGGGTGATACCGGTCTCTGAGGAGTTCTTCAAGGAGGCGGAGAGGATCACCGATGAACTGAATATGAGGAGTATAAGGGCCGACTGGGATGACAGACCCCTAACTGTCCAGAGGAAGGTTAGAGAGGCTGAGACCGAGTGGATACCCTACATCATCGTGGTTGGGCGGAGGGAGGTCGAGTCCGGAGTGTTGGCGGTTAGGGATAGGAGGATGAGCAGGGTTGGTAAACCGGTTATAAGGGAGATGACCCTCGAAGAACTCATTGGGGAGATTAAGGAGTTGACTAAGGGTAAACCCTTCAAACCCCTAAACCTCTCTAGGGCTCTATCGAGGAGGCCGCACTTCTATGGATAGGTTCCTCACTTAACCTCGTAGTCCAGCCCAAACTTCCTCGCATAATTCTCCGCGATCTCGTGGAGTGAATCCCTGACCCTTTTTACATCGCCCCAACCAAGCCCATATAATGAGAGTTTTATGCGCCTACTCCAACCCCTGTATAGGCCCGCTATACCGCGTTTTATCATATCCTCCGCTAGGAAGAAGCCCCTCCTCCTGTGATACTTTGAGATCTCCCAGAAGATCGGGGTCTCGAAGTGTAGGAGGTGGTGTCTATGGGGCCTCTCACCGATGAGCTTTACCCCGTTAAGCTTCTCCATCTCACCTATAAACCACCTCGCCTTCTCAAGCTCCTCACCCCACCTTCCAACGCGTTTAACCACGTGGGGGAAGGAGTACATCGCTGATATTAGGGGTATGCCTCCTATGCTACATCCGAAGAGGTTCAATACCTTACCGCCGAAGGACCTCCCGCTCCGCTCCAATCTAACCTTCGAAGACCCGAAGGCTTTATCAGCCCATTCAGAATTTGTTATTAGGAAGCCCAGCGGCCCCAGGGATGCCATGGATTTATGGGCTGACACCGTTAGAAAGTCGGCTTTGAGATCCCTCATGTTCACGGGCATGATCCCGGCTGTATACGCCGCGTTGACCATGTAGGGCACTCCATATTCTTCACATATCTCCCCGATCTCTTCAACCGGATTTAGATTACCATGGTATGGTTCGACGTGTGTGACAGCTATTAGTCCTGGAAGTTTACCTGTATCTTCCTTCACCTCCTCGATCTTCTGCCGGAAGCCTTCAGCTGAAACCCTATATTCTGGGTGTCCGTTGTGGGGTGCTTCAACCAACCTCAACCCATTCATCTCAGCTGCCACGGCGGTTGTGTAGTGGCATAGTGGGTCCACCACTACGGTCCCCGTGTACTCCTTTCCGCCATCTCCCCGAATATACTCGCTTATAGTTCTCATAACCGTGAATTGGGCTGCCCGACATCCAAAGGTGTGCTCCGCCCTATCCCCTCCGAAGAATTCAGCTACATCCTCAAGGAACTCCTTGATTGGAGGCTTAGATATCAATCCAGACCTCCCCCGGATACAGTCGAAGCAGATGGAGTATCCGATGCGGATCCACCCCTCCTCAATCAGCCGTTCCACAACCTCCTCCGGCAGAATCCCACCTGTCATGATTGGGTTTATTATCAGGGTATCTCTGTATCGATTTCGGATCTGCCTGTACCTCTGCAGATGCCCGGGATCTAGCATACCTGGTCAGTCCACCTATGATCTATTGATCCGGATTTGAGGATGAATATCATCTCTTGGTTAATATACCTTCTAGGCATCCTCCCATTATACTGTCCTTTTCTCCATCAGTCAATTTCAGACCCATTATGGTTTCTATATCACGTTTTATCTCCTGAACTCCGTTGTATGGGAAGTCGGTTCCGTATATCATCCTGTCGGCCCCAACTACCCTAGCGAGTTCCTCAACCCCCTCGGGGCCTATATACCAAGCCTTATGCTTCTCTTCATTCAGGCAGCTGGATATACCCGCGTATACATTTTCGTTGTTCAGGAGGAGTGTTAGGGCATCGTTGTATAGGCTCCTGCCACCAACATGCTCTATTACAATCTTCAGCTCTGGAAATGTGTATGCAACATCATCTAAGAGTAGTGGGTGGTACTCGAGTATCCTCCATCCATGAACCCCGGTGTGGAAGTCGAGCACCATCCCCAGCTCCTGAGCTTTAGAGTAGAAGCCGTAGATCCCCCTATCGTTCAATCTAAACCTTTGTATGGCTGGGTGGAGCTTAACCCCTAGCAAGCCTAGGCTCCAAGCCTTCTCAAGCCTCTTCACGGAATCTCTGGAGGATGGATTTATGCACGCGAAACCTACTATCTCTGGGTAGCTGGGCAACATCTTGGCTAACCACTCATTTGGATCTCCCACGCTCGACGGAGTCCACTCCTCGAAGGGGGCGAAGGCTACAGCCCTATCGATCCCGCATTCCTTCATCGTCTCAATTAGAGCCTCCAGTGTTCCATCAGTCCTCATGCTCTCAGGGAAGACATGGCAGTGGTTTACGAACAACTCTCACCCTCCCGGATCCAGGCTTCCACTTCTAAAAGCCTTTCAGCGTTTACATTCACCATCTTATTTTTCAGTCGCAATTAAAATCCTTTAGGCCTAAATCAGGAGGTCCCTAAACCTCCACTTCGTGAACGTTCAAGAACCCTCTCGGGGTGCGTATATACGTTGAACCTGGAACCCCTAGTGAAGCCGATGAGCGTTATACCGAATTCCTCAGCGATCTCTATACCTCTATCCGTTGGAGCTGAGGTGGACGCCATGATCAGGATTCCAGCCCGGGCAGCCCTCATGACCATGTCTGATGTGAGCCTTCCAGTTGAAGCCAGCAGGGTTGCCCTTAAGTCTACACCCTTCAGAAAGGCCTCACCCAATACCTTATCAACCGCGTTACGTCTACTCACATCCTCCGAGAAGGCGATGACCTCTCCATCCCGATCTAATAGGGCTGAGGCGTGGGTTCCGCCAGTCCTCCTGAATATTTGAGCCTTAAAGTTCAACACTTCAACAGCGTGGGGTATGACGGCTAGGTCAAACCTAACCTTCGCCGCGTCCTTGACCACCTCCAAAACCTTCCGGGTACGGAGCTTTAACTTCTCCGACAGCTGGATGTGAACTTTACCTCCAGATACTGTTAGACTCTCCACCCCGTCCAGACTGTTTATCACACCCTCACTCAGGAGGTGTCCGACAGCCAGCTCCTTAACCATCTGTGGGGAGGATGGGAGCGTTGCGTAATGCTTGCCGTTTATGTACAACTCTATTCTACGCTCAACAGCTACTTCATCCCTCACCGATTTGACGGAGCTATCCTCAAGGTTGACCCTCAAAACTTCGCGTTCAATTGTGGGTTCCTCCCTCATCCATCAAGGCACCTCCGAGACTATCCATCACTAACCATCGATAACATGCTTCCGCTCCTGTAACCCTCCATATCGAGGGTAACATACTTGAAGCCCAACCTCCTCAACTCGGCGGCTATCCGGTCTATAACCCCAAGATCAAGTAGTAGACTCATCTCGTCCTTACCGACCTCTATCCTAGCCAAGCCGTTGTGGTCTCTAACCCTAACCTGCCGGACACCAGTTAAGCTTCTGATGAAGGATTCAGCCCTACCGATCCTTTCGAGGCGTTCAGCCGTTATCCTCTCCCCGAAGGGTATACGTGAGGCAAAACAAGCCATGGGAGGCTTATCCCTAACCGACAGCCCGAACCTCCCCGCCAGTGCGCGGATTTCATCCTTCGTGAACTCGTTCTCTACCCACGGACTGTAGGCGTTCTCTCTCTCCCTCACAGCTTTGAAGCCCGGTCTGTGGCCGCTTAAGTCTGAGTAGTTTGTGCCCTCAAAGATGACTCTGAAGCCAAGCTTCTCCGCCACCCTCTGCAAGGAGTCCAGCAGTCTACTCTTGCAGTAGTAGCAACGGTCTTCAGGGTTTCTAACGAAGTTCTCATCCTCCAGTTCGTTAGTCTCTATGAGTATGTGTTTTATCCCTATCTCCTCGGCTATCCTCTTAGCATCCTCAAGTTCCCATGGTGGGTATATAGGTGAGGTAGCGGTTACGGCTACAGCCTTCTCCCTAAGGATTCGGTGGCAGATGTAAGCCAACGTCGAGCTGTCTAACCCACCAGAGAAGGCTATAACTACCCCATCTCTCCCATTCTCAGATATGAACCTCCTCAACCTATCAAGCTTCTCGTCTATGGTGGTCATGGAAAGTGATCTCCCGAGATCCGTAACATCCATCCCTGATAAAAGTTATTGCACCCATAGGCAGGAAGATGCACATACCCCGCTTTCTCACAGGCGCGTTCTCCTTCCATAAAGAGGGGGAGCTTTTATTCTTTATAAACTCGAATTTCGTAGACTCTAGCGGTGGGATCT
>CAZCOP010000074.1:1827-7474 GCA_964499825.1 uncultured Candidatus Bathyarchaeia archaeon | reverse complement strand
ATAGCCGACTCGATAGAGGTTATGGTCCAAGCCCACAGGTTTGACGGGATGGTCCTAGTGACGAACTGTGACAAGATAACCCCAGGCATGCTTATGGCCGCAGCCAGGTTGAACATACCATCTATAGTCGTAACAGGTGGACCGATGCTGTCCGGGTTATTCAAGGGCAGGAAGGTCGATGTCACATCAATATTCGAGGCGGTTGGGGAGGTTACAGCGGGTAAGATGAGCCCTGAGGAATTGAAGCTCATAGAGGACTACGCCTTCCCCGGGTGTGGCTCATGCAACGGGATGTACACGGCTAACACCATGGCCTGCATAACCGAGGCTATGGGGATGTCGATACCGGGCTGCGCAACAGCCCTAGCGGTCTCATCGGCGAAGTTAAGGATAGCTGAGAGGAGTGGGGAGATTGCGGTGGACTTGGTTAGGAGAGACCTAAAACCCCTAGACATAATGACCCCGGAAGCATTCGAGAACGCCATAATGGTTGATATGGCGCTGGGGGGCTCAACAAACGCCGTACTACACTTGAAGGCCATAGCGAACGAGGCTGGTGTGGAACTACCGCTCAAACTCTTCGACGAGTTGAGTAGGAAGGTGCCACACATATGCGACATGCGCCCAAGTGGACCTCACGACCTCCAAGAACTTGATGCAGCTGGGGGGATACCGGCCGTCATGAAGGAATTGAGCAGGTTCCTCCACCTGGATGCGATGACCGTAACTGGCAAGACGGTGGGGGATAACATAAAGGATGCAGAGGTCTACGATAGGGAGGTCATCAGGCCTCTTGAAAAACCGATCCATAAGGAGGGTGGGATAGCTGTACTAACCGGGAACTTGGCCCCTAGAGGAGCCATAGTCAAGTCCACAGCGGTCTCACCTAAGATGATGACCCATAAGGGTCCGGCTAAGGTTTACAACTCTGAGGAGGAGGCTATGGAGGCCATCCTTAAGGGCGAGATAGAGGAGGGAGACGTTGTGGTTATAAGGTATGAGGGCCCTAAGGGGGGTCCGGGAATGAGGGAGATGTTGTCACCCACAGCGGCTGTTGTCGGCATGGGTCTGAGCGACTCTGTGGTGTTGATAACCGATGGGAGGTTCTCCGGAGCGACTAGGGGGCCATGCATAGGCCACGTCTCACCGGAGGCCGCTGAGGGCGGGCCTATAGCGGCCGTCGAGGACGGCGACATAATCGAGGTCGACATACCGAACAGAAGGTTAAACGTTGCACTAAGTGATGACGAGTTGGAGCGCAGGTTAAGGGATTGGAGGCCTAAACCCCCCAAGATAGGCAGGGGTTACCTACGTAGGTACTCCTACCTCGTTAGGTCTGCGGATGTGGGTGGAACCTTCAGGATGTAAATGGAGTTATGGAAGCCATGAGGTTCAGTATGACTCTCGCTTTGGCCGATAGGCCGGGTCAGCTTCTTAGGGCTCTAGAGCCTATAGCGAAGAACGGTGGGAACATAATCTCGATAATCCATGAGAGGGATAAGCCCTCGGAAGGGTACGTTCCGGTCAGCCTAGTTGTGGACTTTCCGACCGAGGAGAACTTTAAGAGGACGAGAGCCAGCCTCGAGAAGATGGGTATAATCATAATAAAGTCTGAGGAAGTCTTTGAGAGGGTGAGCGCAACCTTCATCCTGGTAGGTAGGATCGATGTGAGGAAGATGATAGAGTCCAAGATTGGCGGTGCTAGGATAAAGAACCTTGAGGTTTCAGCGCCAACATCGAAGGAGGCTTCTGTAAGGCTCGATGTCGAGGTATCGGTTGACTCCATCGATGAGCTATTAAGGGAGCTTAAGAGGATAGCGGATGAGGAGGAAGCGGTCTTGATATCATCTCTGTGATCGAGTGGGAAAACAGCTGGGTGAAGGGATGAACCTAATAGTCGTGGGCTTCGGCTTCATAGGGAGAAACCTCATCAGGGCTATAAGGACGAAGCTCGACATAATCCGGGGCATAGACGGAGAGTTTAGGATTGTGGGGGTCTCGGATAGGAGAGGCTTCCTCTACGATAAAGATGGCTTAGACATCGAGAGGCTCTCAGCCATGGACGAGTTACATGATTATGGAGGCGCCTACCATGAGGGGGATCAATCGATCCAGCTGATAGAGGAGAGCGAAGCCGACGTGATGGTTGAGGCAACCCCGACGAATATAAGGGATGGAGAGCCCGGGCTGACCCACATAAGGGAGGCCTTGATGAGGGGGATCCACGTAGTCACATCGAATAAGGGACCCTTAGTCGTCGCCTTTAGGGAACTAAGAGAGTTAGCTGAGAGAAACAAATGTGAGTTCAGGTTTGAGGGAACCGTTGCCGGAGCCATACCGGTCTTCTCCCTAGTTAGGGAGTGCCTCCAGGGTGATAGGATAGTTAGGATATCTGGGATACTGAACGGAACGACTAACTATATACTCTCGAAGATGTACTTCGAGGGAACGAGCTTTGATATAGCCCTGAAGGAGGCGCAGGAGAGGGGTTTCACGGAGAGGGATCCATCCTATGACGTGGACGGGATAGACGCCGCATGTAAGGTTGTCATACTGGCCAACGCCCTTATGGGTAGGAACGCAAAATTCAAGGATGTTGAGAGGATTGGGATAAGGAGGATTACACCGGAGGCTATGAGCTTAGCTAGGAAGGCCAACTACGCCATAAAGCTGATCGGGACGGTTGATGGACACCTTGAGGTTGCACCTAAGCTTGTTCCGATAAACCACCCACTCTGCGTCCACGGAAACCTGAACGCCCTCCACATAGTCACCGACCTCGCCGGGGAGTTAACCTTAGTCGGCTACGGGGCTGGTAGGGAGACCGTCTCAGCCGTATTGAACGACGTTATATCGATACTCAAGGTTAAGGAGCCCCGGAGCTAACAGGTAGCCCCACCGCCTTTATCCCCAGAACCCTCTCGACGGAACCCACATCCGGATCAACCTCAACTGGGGTTGGGAACCTCTCTAACACTATGTTTGGATCCTTCAACCCATGGCCCGTGGCTATACAGACCGCCAACTCATCCCCATCGATAACCCCGGAAGCCGTGAGTTTGCGTAGTCCAGCAACAGACGCCGCGCTTGCAGGTTCAACGAACAGCCCCTCAAGCTGGGCTAGGAGCCTCTGAGCCTCCAGTATCTCATCATCGGAGACTGTCTCCATTAAGCCTCCGGACTCCTTAACGGCCCTTACAGCCTTCTTCCAGTTCACTGGGGAACCTATCCTTATGGCGGTCGCGACGGTTTCGGGTTCATCTACGAACTCTACGGTCTCCATGCCCCTCTTGAGGGATGAGGCTATCGGGGATGCCCCTTCAGCTTGTATCCCAACCATCTGCGGAAGCTTCCTGGTTAGGCCGAGCTCGTATAGCTCCCTGAAACCCTTCCAGATGGCGCTTATATTTCCAGCGTTCCCAACCGGGACTATAACCCTGTCTGGAACCAACCCACCCAGCTGCTCAACCACCTCGTAGGCTATAGTCTTCTGCCCCTCCAAGCGGTAGGGGTTAACCGAGTTGAGCAGGTATATCGGGTGGCGGCTACACAGCTCCCTAACTACCCTCAACGCTTCATCGAAGTTCCCGCGTACCTGGATAACCCTAGCCCCATGGATGACCGCCTGGACAAGCTTCCCGAAGGCTATCTTGCCTGACGGTATCAAGACCAAACACTCAAGCCCCGCCCTCGATGAGTAGGCTGCAAGGGAGGCTGAGGTATTCCCTGTTGATGCGCATGCAACCCTCTCCATCCCCAGCTCTATAGCACGGGTGACTCCAACGGTCATTCCCCTATCCTTGAAGGAGCCGGTGGGGTTCTCACCCTCATTCTTCACGTATAACCGATCTAAACCTACAAGGCGGCCGAGCCTTGGGCATCCATTCAGGGTAGTCCCCCCCTCACCGAGGGTTATTATGGGTGTATCCTTCCTTATCGGTAATAGTTCACGGTACCTCCAGACCGTGTGATCCCTCCGCCGCCACGCCTCCTTCAGGTTTGACGGCTTTGGGAATTCACGGTACTCGACGGTCAACAGGTCTCCACAAGCCGGGCATAGATATAGAACCTCGTCTGGTTCGTACTCACAGCCGCAACCTATACACTTCAGGTAGTGGTTCTCCCCATCCATCTTCCGGTTACCCCTTCAGGAAACGCTCAACATTCCTGTCTGCATCTTCTCTATGACCTCGCTTTCGTATCCGAGCTCCCTCAGTATGCCCTTATCCATGAAGTTTATAACCTCATCGACCGTCTCGTTCCCCCCGCTGTGAACGTGGCAGTCGAATAGCATACTCCAAACCCTCCGTTTAGTTAACCCCAATCTGGATATAAGGTTTAACGGACGTTACAACTAGGTATTCTGTTTTTCCATACCTTATAGGGCTGATAGGATCGCCTCCGCAATTATTGGGGCAACCCTTATACCAACATAGACGAAGGCAGTGATTATCAACAACTCCAGTCCACCCTTCAGGTTTATCTTTCCGAGGAGTAGGGCTGCACCCACATCGAAGACCGCTGCCAGTATGACGGTCGCCTCTACACCGAGGTGCTTGAAGGTGTAGAAGAGAACTATGAAGAGCGGTATGCCGAGTATGCAGCCCAAGATTACCGTTAGAATAGGGTTAAAACCGCTTATCTTTGATTCTGTTGCTATCATGGCAGTCATCCTTGGACAGGTTACGTATAGGGCGAAGGCTACTGATGCTACGATCAGGGTTAGAATATCCAACCTAAACCTCCCCATCACTTTTGAGTCTCAGTCTAATTTAACAAACCTCCCTATTAAGCGTCTTCCTCCGTATGCTCGATGCGTCCCGACTGAGGGAAAAAGATAAATCCCATCTTGTGCGAGTTACTTCCTTGACGGGAAGGTTCACCATGAGGGGTAGAGGGAGCCCTGGCTGGTTCTTACATATCCGAATGATATCGCTGGCTCTAATCTCAACCCTTCTCTTACTATCAACCCTGAACCCACCACTTTTATCCTACCAGTTAGCTTATCAACCTCCGAAGGTTGGCACCTACACCTACAGCTATAGGGTTGATAGGGAGGGTTCAGCCCTTGTTGTGATAAGTTATAGGAGCAATATCCCTTCAGGTTCATCTTGGGTCCTAGTTCCCAAGTTCTCCAACTGGATTAACCGGACGTTGCATGGCAGGATAACCAGATGGAGCCTCCAGAATACATCTGATGTTGTAGGGATAGACTACTACTTCTACAAGGCCCTAAACTTCACATTCAACTCCGAGGACTACTTCGAGTTCTACATAGAGTACAACTTCACCTGTGCCGCTATGATAATAGAGCCGGATGGAATCTTCTACTCATCCCAGATAGGGTTTGACGGGTTCAGCTCCGGCAGAGTTAGGGTGATCCTCCCGCAGGAATTCAAGATAAAGCGTGGGCAGACATTGGCGATAGGGAGGACAACCAGCTCGATATACCCATTATCACCAACTAACAGCAACTATGTTGAGGCTGACCTACCTGAAACCTTGATGAGGATCGAGATAGGGTTCAAGACTGATGAGGACTCCCCGAACTTGATGAGCATAACGGTGGGGAACTTCACCTTCCAGACTGTTAGTAGATACTCAAGCTATGCTGAGGGGATACTTGACCTCTACAACAGAACCTACG
>CAZCOP010000074.1:0-1727 GCA_964499825.1 uncultured Candidatus Bathyarchaeia archaeon | reverse complement strand
AAGCTGAAGGGAAGTGAGGGTGAAAACCTGGGGTTCCTCTTAGAGTGGACACCATCCAAGAGGCCTAGGGATATGTGGACCCTATACACCGCGGCGTACTACGTCGTCACCATGCTGGCGGATAGGTATGGAGGCCTCCAGTATTATGCCCGCTTCTTCAAGTTGATAAACGGGGTTAAGGTGGAGGACAACAATGTGTTAACCTACTACCTCAGTCTTGCAGCTGGAGAACCTGTTGCACCATTACTGAACAGGCTGGGCTTCAACGTCCTAGACCTGTACGTCTACCCGGAGCTAATAGTTGAGGTTAAGAGGTTGATAGATGGTGTGAGCCCCCTCTTCCTACCGTACAAGCTGATAGCTGAACAGTTATACAGGAGAGCTATAGCCAGCATGAGCGGGAACGATATTGCAGGAGCCAGCAACTACCTAGCCCTCGCCATACTCGTCGCGAAGGCAGCTCCACTACTCACAATAATGACGATAGCATCCATAATCTTGGCTTCCATCCTCTATGCGTTGAAGAAAACTGGGGTATTCGAGGAATATGAGCGGCCTGGAAGGTTCAGGCGTGAGGATTACCACCTAGAAGCCTAAACTTTATGCTCAATCCTGCGGATTATCTCGTCCACCCTCCCCCTCGCCTCCCTGTAAACCTCCATGAATAGGTTGTTGCCGTGGGAATCTATAGCTACCACGAGGGGGCCAAAGTCCTTAACTTCAAGTATCCATAGGGCCTCCGGCATGCCTAGGTCAAGCCACTCAACGCCTGCAACTCGTTCTATGAGGGTGGCCGCCAAGGCGCCAGCTCCACCTGTGAAGGCTCCATAAACGGCTCCGAACTCCTCCATGGCCCTCACGGTTTCCTCTCCCATACCACCCTTCCCTATGATCATCGGGATGCCTAATCGCCTTATCACGTAACCCTCGTAGGGTTCCATCCTCATACTCGTTGTTGGGCCAGCTGATATCACGATCCATCTACGGTTAGTCCTCCTAACTATCGGCCCGCAGTGGTATATTGGTATACCATGCATGTCGACTGGTAGGGGCTTCCCGCATTCTATGTAGTCCATCATCCTCTTGTGGGCTCTATCCCGAGCTGTGACTAGAGTTCCGGATATGTAGACCACATCTCCAACCCTTAGGCTCCGAACCTCATCGCTGGCCATTGGAGTCTCTAACTTAACCTCGCGGGTAGACCTCAACCTTAACCCTCCATCTTCACCCTTGCCCATGCGTTATGTACTCAACTGTTCCATCCGAGTATATCCTGGCGGTGGAACGTCTTGAAGCCCAACAATTGAAGGCTACAGCCACTGGATAGGAGGCTGGATGCCTATATGCATACTCAATCTTGACCGCTAGAGCTGTTACGTCTCCGCCTAGGCCCATGGGCCCTATCCCGGTTGAGTTTACATCAGCGTATATCTCCTCCTCTAACCCCGCTATCCTCGGGTCTGGGTTAGGCTCGTTTAGGGGTCTGAGCAGGGCCTTCTTAGCTAGCTTCATCGCTATATCTGAGGTTCCGCCTATTCCGATCCCGATTACGGTTGGGGGGCACGGCATGCCGCCGGCCTTCAATACGCAGTCGATGACGAAACTCCTCACGCCCCTTACACCCTCACTTGGCAACATCATCTTCATGGCGCAAGCGTTCTCTGAACCCGCCCCCTTCGGGAAGGCTGTCAATTCTATGTAATCCGACTGGGTGAACTCCCACTCTA
>CAZCOP010000073.1:3377-7490 GCA_964499825.1 uncultured Candidatus Bathyarchaeia archaeon | reverse complement strand
GATATTGGAACCCTATCGACCTCCTCCCCCCTGAAGGTTCTCATCAGCCTCTCCCTGGAGTTCATCGGTATCCCTCCATGATCCCTCTAACAATACAGGATGCGCCACTTACTTATAAACCCTCACCCATATCGGGGAGGACCAAGCCATCTGCCCATTCAGCTGGCTAACCCTCAAGTAATAATAGTTCAACCCATCTCTCGGTTTGTGGTCAACGTAGAAGAAACTTGCGGTGTATCCATCCTCTGGTATGGCCCTGTGTATCTTCACCTTGTAGGAGTTGTGCCAGTAGACATCTGGATTCTCCACGTCACCTGGGGATAAGCCAAACTCATCATGTATCAAGTCCTCGGCTTCACGTCTCAACGCGATGACCCTAGAACCCTTTAAGGCTTCATCCATCGAGAACCTAACACGTCTAGAGTTCACCTCAAGTGTGATCACGCTTCTAAGGTGAGCCTCCAACTCAAAGATCAGCTCTTGGAACATCCTCGGCTTGGTCTTCATCGTCCAACTGCATGCGTCTTCCGTTGCGGAGTCTATCCTCTGCCCGAAGTGATTGAAATGCGGCTCCACATCGATTATCTTACCGTCATCAACCTCCAAGGAGCCCCTCCACAAATGCTCCCTAATCCTTCTCAAGCCGTACCCAAGCTTCGGTCCCCAACCGAACTCCAACCTCAACTTCGCCTTTATGATCCTATCAGTCTCCGGGTAGCCCCACCTACCTGAGTGGCAGTATGTATGTATCACCCTCCCGTTCCTTATTATCTCAACCCTATCTATGGCGTGGCTCCCGACGACCTCGCCCCAGATCTTGATGGGTCCACTTGATTTTAGAGTTTCCCCCATAAAGTGGTCGTTTATGAAGAAGGTCAACCTTATTCTATCGCCGGTTACACCGTAAGTTCTTCTATTCATGAAGGCCTCCCATACCGAATCCCTCGTTAGCTCCCTTGCATATACGCCTGCCAGCCCCCCGCTACCTGGATATAGGAGGTCGCTTGAGGCTATGAAGCCCAGCCTATAACCCCTATCTAACCCCTCTATAACCGTCCCGCCAGATGTTCTGGGGCTCATATCCACATTTCTGTTCATGGTCAGCGGGGTGTCACAGCCCTCTGAGGAGCCGTGTTGACCTGAGTATATCTCAACTAGAGGGGATAGATCGTCATCGTGAAAGTTCCAATCCTTGCCACGCTCCCCGACTTGGTAGCCAGTATGGTGCGGTATGACCATGGCCTCAGTCTTCCTCAAGTTCTCATACAGTTCCGGTAGGGTCCTCGCCCCATCCAGCGGCTCATAATCCTTCAAGTAGTATACGTTGTGGTCTCCGTAACGCCTCCTATCACCGTGCCACTCATAGCCCAGGAAAGTTACGAACTCGCCGGGTCTATTACCCTCAGCCACAGCCCCCTGGACCAGCCTCCAATCCTCAAAGAATTCATCCCTTTCACCACAAGATTCGATCCTAAGACCCTTCTTGGTGTACCAGATGAAGGGATAGTAGGCCACGGCGAAGAAGTCGAGAACGTCTCGAGCGGCCCTTAAGACGTCGTCCAAGTTCTCAACGCGGACGTTGTTATGCATATCACCCCAGTAGAGGTTATAACCTAACCCATCCATGATCCTAACCCTCAAACGTTTATGCCACCATCACCCTAGGTTAGCTCCCTGTCTCTTTAAGGTTTCTTGGAGTAAGGAGATATCAAGTTCCCTTGGGGTTACACCTAGCTTTGCGGATAGGGCTGCAGCCGTCCCAGCGGCTTGGCCGATGGCTACGACTATCGGTATGACCCTTATAGCGGCTTGGGCCTCATGGGTGCTCGATATACACCTCCCGGCGACGAGTAGGTTCTCAACCCCCTTCGGGATCAAACACCTGTAAGGGATATCGTATGATTCCCCGGGCGGCGGGCTCTTACCGGAGTAGGGATTCTCCTCGAAGCCCTCCCCAACCGGGTTGTGTATGTCTATCCAGTATGAGCCTCTTGCGATTACGTCCATGAACTTCCTAGCCTTTACGATGTCATCTCCGGTCAGTACGTACTCGCCGATTATCCGCCTCGTCTCGCGGACGCCAACTTGTACCCCGGAGGTTAAGAGATAGGCGTTCTCAAATCCTGGAACCCTCTCCCTCAGAAACCTAACCAGCTCCATCATCTGCCTCCTACCCTCAACCTCAGCGTAGGTTAGATCCTCCGCTTTCGTTCCATCAACCCTTATGATCCTCGTTGTGTTGAAGTGTATCTCACCCTTCCTCGTGGTTGGGAAGTATAGGACCTTCCTCCTCGGGAAGGTTATCTTACCCTCAGCCTTAGCCTCCTCGAAGAGCCTATTTATCTCCCCACTCGATGGAATCCTATCAACATCAACGCCGCCCATTCTGAAGTTGAGGGTCATCGGCTGAGTCAACCCGTCTCTCCTCCTACCCTTTTCGTATGAGGCTCCAGCCATAACCGCAACATCGCCGTCACCGGTCGCATCAACCACGATCCTACCCAAGACCACCTGCCTACCCGATTTGTTATGTATCTCAACTCCACAGATCTTGTCTCCCTGGGTTAAAGCGTCGATTATGCAGGTGTGTAGTAGGAGCTTCACGCCGGCCTCCCTAACCATCTCATCACAGACGAGCTTCATAGCCTCGGCGTCGAAGGCTTTGGTATCCTCATCGTATCCATCCATCTCCTTTAAACGATCTATCATCTCCTGGAATATCCCGCGTATTATCTGCTCTCCACCGGCATGGAACGGCATGAAGGGGTTAACCAACCCAGCGGTCATGGTTCCACCTAGGAAGCCATACCGTTCAATTAGGATCGTGTCGGCGCCGTTCCGTCCAGATGCGACCGCAGCCGCCACACCAGCCGTTCCGCCACCGGCTACAATAACGTCATGTTGGGACCTCACCATCAAATCGATCAGCCCCCTCTAGAGGTTTCACAGCTTCGAAGGTGCCGGTTACTATTTCTCCGCATCCCATATTTGGTTTTCCCATGGAAAACTATTAATTTGTACACGGTTTACTTCTTCTTGATGTGGCATGACTGAGAGGGTTGGGATACTTGTAGTCTCCTACGGCTCTAGAGCTGCGGCTATGGTTGACGCCTTCTGTAGGAGCGAGAACTACAATGTTGAACTTTACATAGCTGATAGGCAGAGGAACCCTTTCAACATTAAGAGGGCTAAGGAGTTCACTGTAGTACCAGACCTAAACGTTGAAGACATCTGTAAATTTGCAAAGAAACACCAGGATAGGATAGACTTCGGGATTGTAGGACCGGAGAAGCCCATAATAAATGGAGTACGAGATCTGATCGAGGGCGAGACGGATATACCAATGATCTGTCCGACGAGGAGGTACGCCCTCGAAGGGAGCAAGGTTGCCCAACGCCTCCTATTCCAGGAGGTCATACCTGAGGTTAACCCGAAATTCAAGGTCTTCAACCCGAAGGAGTACAAAAGCCTAGATGAGGTGAAGCGGGACCTATACAGATGGCTCGATGAACTGGATAATAGGGTCGCCGTCAAGCCCGATGCGCCGGCGGCCGGTAAGGGAGTTGGGGTGTGGGGTGACCACTTCACAACAAGGGAGCAGCTCTTGGAGCACTTCCTAGCCAACTACAAGGCTGGACCCGTCATAGTTGAGGAGAAGCTTGAGGGTGAGGAGTCGAGCTTCCAAGCCTTCTGCGATGGGAAACATCTCATCCCACTGCCTGAGACGAGGGATTATAAGAGGGCCTTCGATGGGGATGCTGGACCTAACACGGGCGGTATGGGCTCCTATAAGGATGTTGGGGAATACCTGCCCTTCATGACGGAGGCCGACTGGAGGAGGGAGGAGGAGATAATCGAGAGGCTCTTCAGGAGGTTGAGGGGTGATGGGAGTAATCCAGAGCTTAGGGGTATACCCTTCTACGAGGCCTTCATACACACCGCAAAGGGGCCGATGATACTGGAGAATAACAGCAGACCGGGAGATCCGGAGATACAGAATATACTACCAATCCTGAAGGATGACTTCGTTGACATCTGCTACAAGATGATCGAAGGAACCCTAACAAGGGTTGAGGTTGAGAAGAAGGCGACAGTCGTAACCTATAAGGTTCC
>CAZCOP010000073.1:0-3277 GCA_964499825.1 uncultured Candidatus Bathyarchaeia archaeon | reverse complement strand
GGACAAAAACCTAGAAGCATCTGGAGGAATAGCCATGACAAGTATAAAGTTGGGCGTGATAGGAGCTGGCAGCATCGCATGGGCCGCAACCTTAGTGCGAGACCTATGCCTAACCGAGAGCCTATGGGGCAGCACAATCACCCTCATGGATGTAAACACGGAACGCCTAAAGGTAATCCACAAGTTCGCGGAGAGGTATGCATCCGAGCTGAAGGCAGACATAAGGTTCGAGAAGACCACAGACAGGGGGGAGGCGATAAGGGACGCCGACTTCATCATAAATACGGCGATGGCTGGTGGTCACCAATACTACGAGAGGATGAGAGCGATCTCTGAGAGGCTCGGGTATTATAGAGGCATAAACAGCGTCGAGTGGAACATGGTTTCAGACTACCACACGATATGGGGCTACTACCAACTCAAATTGATGATGGATGTCGCCAGGGACATCGAGGATCTTAGCCCCGACGCGTGGTTACTTCTCCTCGCAAACCCCGTCTTCGAGGGAACCACGCTGGTGTCGAGGGAGAGCAAGGTTAAGGTTATAGGGCTCTGCCACGGCCACCTCGGATGCCACGAGATCGTGAAGGCCTTAGGTCTAAACCCTGAAGAGGCAGAGACTGTATCGATAGGCTTCAACCACACGATATGGTTGACCAGGTTCCAATACGAAGGTGAGGATGCATACCACCTGATAGATGAATGGATCGAGGAGAACTCGGAGAGATACTGGAGGAGGTGGCGTAGAAGGCAGAAGAACCCCTTCGATGTACAGATGTCCCCGGCCGCCGTGGATATGTACAGGAACTATGGGCTATTCCCCGTCGGCGACACCGTGAGGAGTGGAACATGGAAGTACCACTGGAACCTAAGGACGAAGAAGCATTGGTTCGGGCCGACCGGTGGACCAGACTCAGAGATAGGTTGGAGCATATACCTAAGCAACCATGAGAAGTGGCTTAACCGATGCGTAAGGGCGGTACAAGACGAGGAAACTCCCTTAAGGAGGCTCCTTCCTCCAAAGTTAAGCAGGGAGTCAGTCGTGCCGATAATAAACTCGATAACAAACGATGAGAAGGGAGTGTACCAAGTTAACATCCCCAACCAAGGTGCGATAGATGGAATCCCAGATGACGTAGTCGTCGAGGTTCCGGCGGAGGTGGATGGGAAGGGAATCCACAGAATCCACATGGGTAGCCTACCCAAACGAGTGATGAACCACGTCATATACCCAAGGATGACGAGGATGGAGTGGGCACTAGAAGCCTACATAGAGGGTGGGAGGAACCACCTCTTCGAGTGGCTGATAGTTGACGCCAGAACGAGGTCCACCAGGCAGGTTGAGAGGACGATAGACGCCTTACTCTCGATGCCTGAGAATGAGGAGATGGCGAAACACTTCAGCTGAACCCAAACTATAGAACATTAAAATTTGGGAGGAGTATGGTTATTGGGGAGCCGAGGTGAGTTTGTTGAGGTTATTCATAACTGACTGTGAGGGTCCAATATCGAAGAACGATAACGCCTTCGAGCTGGCTTGCCACTACATCCCGGATGGAGACTTCTTCTTCACGTTGATAAGTAAATATGATGATGTTCTGGCAGATATAGTTAAGAGGCCGGGATATAAGGCTGGCGACACGTTGAAGCTGATACTTCCCTTCCTGAAGGCTTACGGGGCCACAGATGAGGGTATGAGAGAATACTCATCGAGGAGTATACTACTCGTCCCGGGAGCCGTGGAAACCCTAAAATACGTCAATGAAATTATGCCATCCTTCATCGTCAGCACGAGTTATGAACCATACATATCAGCCCTCTGCGAGGTTGTGGGCTTCCCAAAGGAGAACGTATACTGCACTAAGGTTAACATAGACAGATACAAACTCGAGGAGGATGAGGCTGAACGTCTGAGGGAATTGAGGGATGAGATAGTTAGGATGCCTATGATAGAGGTTCCGAAGGGGGCGAGAACGCTTGATGAGCTTCCTAGTGAGAGCAGGAGGACCGTTGAGAGGCTGGACGAGATCTTCTGGGATGAGATATCAAATATGGAGATCGGCGTGATCCTGAAGGAGGTTAACCCGGTCGGCGGCTCAGAGAAGGCGAAGGCTGTTAAGGAGATAACGGAAAAGCTGGATGTGAAGCTCTCAGATGTAATGTACGTTGGGGATAGCATAACGGATGTATCACCATTCCAGCTTGTCAGGGAGAACGGGGGCTTAACCGTCTCCTTCAACGGGAACGAATACGCCATAAGGGAGGCTGAGATCGCCGTCCTCTCAAGTCACACAGTGGTCATATCCATCTTAGCCGACGTATTCAACAGATTCGGGAAGGGTGAAGTATTAAAGCTCGCCGAAGGTTGGAGCCCCAGCCTGCTAGCGGAGTTGTGTAACCCAACCCTACTCAGGGTTGTATCCAGTTTGAAGCTTGAGGTTGAACCGAGGGTTGAGAGGATAACAGGAAGGAATAGGGAGCGGTTGATGAGGGAGAGCAGCGCCTTCAGGAAGACCGTTAGGGGTGAAGCCATAGGCAGGCTCGGATGAGAAGGATGTTCTAAAGTGTAGATTTATTATCTTCCCAACCGCATCAACATTGAGATCGAGATGCGAGATAGCTGGAGGAGAACGCTAGACCTGACCGTAGTCTCAATACTATCAGCCCTATTTACGGCCGCCCTCCTATATGCAACCCTGGAGGTACCGAGGTTTCTCAACTCCATCCTAATTGAGATCTACCCAGACTGGGGATTACACTTCGAGATGGAGAAGATGAGAGAGACCATAGAACTCCTAAGACCATTCGGATATGCGGCCTTCATCAGCGTTATAGCCCTAATCATAGCTGGCTTCGTTTTAGGTAGAACCAAGATCTCAACTTTCGCATCGTTAGGCTTATACCTACCCGTCTTCGGCCACTTCGCCCTCTCGATGTTCCTCCTAGCCGGAATAGGGGTCTTAAGGGCCCTGTGGCTTCCAATACTGGATGTATCACCGAACCTCCTAAGGCTTGGTGACGTCATTTACACCCTATACATCGCCTCGGCTCCCCTAATAGAATTTATAATGCGCCTATCTGGGGTTACCTCGTCATTCATCCATGTGGGCGGAACCTTCTCAATAATGGTGATGCTGGTGGGTCTCGTAATATTCTTCCTAGGAACCATAACATGGCTCTACGGGAAGGTTAGGGGCTGCAGAATAATCGACTTCTGGATATACAGCCTCTCCAGACATCCACAGTACCTAGGCTTCACCCTCTGGAGCTACGGCCT
>CAZCOP010000072.1:0-7555 GCA_964499825.1 uncultured Candidatus Bathyarchaeia archaeon | reverse complement strand
GGAACGTGAGCTGGGTTTAGACCGTCGTGAGACAGGTCGGACTCTATCTGCTGGGAGCGCTGGCCGCCTGAGGGGAAAGGGTCCCCAGTACGAGAGGAACGGGACGCTGCAGCCTCTAGTCTACCGGTTGTCCGACAGGGCACTGCCGGGCAGCCACGCTGTTGCGGATAAGGGCTGAAAGCATCTAAGCCCGAAGCCGCTCCCGAGAAGAGGCGGCCATTCCTTGACGCGAGACCCGGCGACGGGCCTCTGTCAAGGACGAGGGCACCCATAGAAGATGGGGTTGATGGGGATGGGGTGTAAGCCGGAAGGCTTCGGCCGACCGGTTCAGCCCGCATCTCCCAATAGCCCGAGGTGTCGAGCTGAAAAAGGTTCAGCATTTGGGTGAATTTTTGGGCTCTGCGTGGTGTTTGATTTTTCTATCCTCGTTTCAGTTGGGTAAGTTTTTATCCATCCTCGTTCCTCTATTGTTGTGATAGCGTTCCTCTTTAGGAGCGTTCAGCACTATTGACTCTGGAGAAGATGATCGCTAAAGCCCGCAGGTTAATAGAGGGCGGCAGGGTTGAGCGTATCGATGAAGACTTATTCAATGTGATCGGCGACCATGGAACATACACGGTTGTTAGGAGGATTGATGGAACGATCACGTGCAACTGTCCGGGCTTCACAGCGAAGAAGAGGTGTTCACACTCGCTGGCCGTCATGATGCTGACCCAGCCCAGTCTATTAAGGATCCTCCTCTCCAAGGAGGATAAGCGTCAAAGTAAAGTATATTAAGGATGTTCATTTTATAATGCGGATAACCACGGTGGGGAGATAAAATTAATCGAATGATCATGGGTTCCTGTCTGCTTAAAGTGGTCCACAGCTGACTGGAGACCTTAATTGACCGGTTTCACACTATTGGTGGAGGGTTATGGGCGTTAAGAGGACATCCCTAGAGAGGTACCGTCTGAAGAAGGTTCTGGATAGCCTATCCTCTAAAGAGGGGAGGGGAACCGAGCTTGTATCGTTATACATACCTCCGGGACGGCAGATAAGCGAGGTCATCTCGATGCTAAAGCAGGAGTGGGGAACAGCCTCGAACATAAAATCGAACACAACGAGGAAGAACGTCCAGGACGCCATCGTTAAGGTTATACAGAGACTGAAACTGTTCAGGGAGGTTCCGGGGAATGGGTTAGCCATATTCTGCGGCGCAATACCTCAAGATGGCCCCGGAAGCGAGAGGATAGAGACCTACGTGATAATCCCGCCTGAACCGGTCCACGTCTACCTATACCGTTGCAACTCAAGATTCCACACAGAGTACCTGGAGGAGTTTCTCAGGGAAAAGGAGACCTATGGCATAATAGTCTTAGACTCAAGCGGTGCAACCTTCGCAACCCTGAAGGGTAGACGCCTCAGGATAATTGAGGAGATAACCTCCGGTATTCCAGGTAAACATAGGGCTGGGGGTCAATCCGCAAGGAGGTTCGAGAGGCTGCGCGAGGCCAGGGTCATCGATTACTTCAAGAGGGTTGGCAGGCACGCCGATGAGATATTCCTAGACATACCGGACTTAAAGGGGATAATAATCGGCGGTCCAGGACCGACTAAGTATGACTTCCAGAAGGGTGGATACCTAAACTACATGCTTAAGGAGAAGGTAATAGCGACTATAGATACGGCCTACGTAGGGGAGCAGGGGGTAAAAGAGATAGTCGAGAAGGCTCCGGAGGTAATCAAGCATGTCCGCTACATAGAGGAGAGGAGGATAATGCAGGATTTCCTCTACGAGGTAGGGCATGACACGGAGTTGGCAACCTACGGGGAGGAGGAGGTCAGACGAGCCCTTAAGTCTGGACTGGTCAGGACTCTCCTACTATCAGAGGCCATCGACCAAGTTAGGGTAACAGTGAAGTGCACATCCTGCGGCTACACAAGCCGAGAGACCATGAAGAGTCAAGAAGTCCAAGGGTTCGAGAGGAGCCTAAACGGGAAGCCATGTCCAAGGTGCGGTGTGCCAACCCTCCAACTGGCGGAGAGGAAGGAGATAATCGAGGAACTCGCTGAGCTCGCTGAACAAGCGGGATCAGATGTCGAGGTTATATCAGCCGAAACTGAGGAGGGGCAGATGCTTAAGGAGTCATTCGGCGGGATAGCGGCGATACTGAGGTTCAAACCGACGAACAGTCACGTGTAAAGAAAGGTTAAAGTGTCTCCCGGTTCTAATTGATCAAGCTGGGGTGGAGGTGAATGGGGGACCTAGAACTTGAGATCCTGAGGCGTAAGAAGCTCGTGGAGCTGAGGAGGCTCCTAGAGAAGAGGAGGGCGGGGAGGGAGGTTGAAGCCGAGAGGCGTAAGATGGAGCCTAGGGAGGTTCTGGAGAGGGTTCTAGACGCCCGCGGTAGGGAGGTCCTCCAAGCCGCCCGAGTCCAGTATCCAAACGTCGCTAAATACGTTGAGAGGGCCTTAGCTAGGTTGATCTCTGAGGGTAGGATTAAGGGCAGGATCACCGGTGAGGAGCTTTATGGGCTCTTCCACCGCCTGGGTTTCAGGGTTCGCCTCAAAACACGCATCCACATACTCGAGCATGGTAGGGTTAAGAGCCTCCATGAGAAGATAAGGGAGAGCTTACGGGAGGAGCCCTAACAGCGAGTTATTTATATACGCCTTCATCTGTATCTGATTTTAAGGAGGTATGGGGGGAAGGTGGAGGTATTGGCGGAACACCGCCACCGCCAAGTATACTAGTGGAGCTGAAGGTTTTCTCAGCTTCACCCCCAGCTAATAATGGGCGGAATAAAACCCCAAGCCTCACTGGATTGTTAATGTTTCCTTAATGGGTGTGAATTGTATGGGTGATAGAGGTAAAACTGTAATCTTCAAGCCGAAGTTGAAGGAGAAGACGTGGAACCCTGAGCTTGAGGCTGCCCTCTTCAAGAAGTGGCAGGAGGAGCAGCTCTACAAGTTCGATAAGGAGAGCGATAAACCCCTCTTCAGCATAGATACCCCGCCGCCGTACGTGAATACACCCGTCCATATAGGGCAGGCCTACACCTACGTCTGGATGGATATATTCGCGAGATATAGGCGTATGGCCGGTTTTAACGTGCTCTTCCCGATGGGCTTGGACAAGAACGGCCTCCCAGTTGAGGTTCAGGTTGAGAAAACCTTCAATACGCCGATGCATGAGACCCCGCGGGAGGAGTTCATAGAGAAGTGTAAGTTGATATTGAAGGAGAGCGGAGATCGCTCCCTAGACACCTTCAAGAAGCTCGGTTTAAGCTGTAACTCATGGGAGCTGAAGCATGAGGTAGGTGGAAGGTACGAGACCGATGACCCTGAGTATAGGAGGCTCACCCAGGAGACCTTCATAGAGTTCTGGAGGAGGGGTCTAATCTACGAAGATGAGAAGACCACAAACTACTGCCCCGTCTGTCGAACAACGATCTCGGATGCTGAGGTTGAATACGAGGAGGAGAAGACAACCCTAAACTACATAAAGTTCAAAGTTAAGGAGACTGGGGAGGATATAATCATCGCGACTACTAGACCGGAGCTCCTATGCTCATGTAGGATAGTTATATTCAACCCGGAGGATGAACGCTACCGACACTTGGAAGGGTTACACGCCATAGTCCCGATCTACGGTCATGAGGTTGAGATTAGACCCCACCCCTACGCGAAGCCGGAGTTCGGCTCCGGTCTGGTAATGATATGCAGCTTCGGCGACTACAGCGATGTCAGGATACTGAGGGAACTCGATATAGAGCCCATATACGCCGTCGACCCTGAGGGGAGGATGAACGAGAACGCTGGTAAATATAGAGGCCTGAAGGTTGAGGAGGCGAGGAGAGCCATAATCGAAGACCTGAAGGCTGAGGGCTTCATAGTCAAGGAGGAGGAGATAATCCAGAGGAGGCCGATATGCTGGAGATCGAAGAACCCGATAGAGTTCGTCCCGATGCGTGAGTTCTACCTGAAACAGGTTGAGTTCAAGGATGAACTCCTGAAGCTAGCCGATGATATGAAATTCTTCTCCCCTCAGAGTAAGCAGATACTGATAGACTGGATAAAATCCGTCGATATAGACTGGGTCATATCTAGGAGGAGGTACTATGGAACCGAGATACCGCTGTGGTACTGTAAGAGGTGCGGCTACATCTACGTCCCTGAACCGGGCAGATACTACCAGCCGTGGAGGGAGAAGCCTCCAATAGAAGAGTGCCCGAGGTGTGGATGTAGAGATTTCAAGGGGGAAGAGAGAACCTTCGACACATGGTTCGACTCAGCCACATCTGAGGTTTACATAATGGGTTACCTGTGGGATAAGGAGTTCTTCAAGAGGAACTTCCCATGCACGCTCAGGCCCCAGGGGAAGGAGATAGTCCGGAACTGGCTCTACTTCACCATGTTGAAGTCTTACCTACTCTTCAAGAGGGCTCCGTTCAGGTACGTCTGGATACACATGCACGTAGTCGATGAGGAGGGTCGTAAGATGAGCAAGAGCCTCGGGAACGTTATAGACCCACAGGAGGTCATCGAGAGGTTCGGCGGTGAGGCCTTCAGGGTCTGGTCGGCCCTCGAGGGGAACATAACGAACGGGGATATAAGATGCTCATTTGAGAGGATTAAGGGCAACTCCAAATTCCTGACGAAGCTCTGGAATATAGCGAGGTTCATATCATCCTTCCCTCAGGTCTCAGATGACTACGAGCTTGCACCCCTAGATAGGGTGATACTAGCCGAGTTGAACAGGTTGATAGCTAAATGCCGCTCCGGCTATGAGCAGATGGACGCCCACACACCAGCCGACTCGATCAGAACATTCGCATGGAACATATTCGCAGACCACTACATCGAAGCGGTCAAGTCGAGAGCCTACAATAGGAATGGCCTATTCGACTGGAGGTTACAACGTGGAGCTTGGTATACACTTCACAAGTGCTTGGAGACCCTGCTGAAGCTTCTGGCTCCCATCTGCCCCTTCATAACTGAAGCCATATGGCTCCGATTGTACTCGAGGGAGAGCATACATGTGCAGAGTTTCCCCGAGGAGAATCCAGAGTGGGAGAGCGAGTTGGTTAAGCTGTTAGACAAGTTCATGGGATTCAATAATGCGGTATGGCGGTATAAGAAGGAGAGTGGTCTGGCCTTGAGTGAGGGGTTAGAAGTGACGATCTACGCACCTAAAGAGCTGGAGCCCTTCAAGGACGACTTACAGGCCATGCATAAGATCAGAACGTTGAAGTTCGGCGAGCCTGAGGGTGGAGGGAAGGCGGAGAGGATTTCGGAGGACACCTTCCTGTTAGAGTGAGCGTTGCGTTTATCCCCTACTACCCATAAATCTGCTTAGGTCGAGCTGCCTTCTCGGCCTCCCAATCCTTATCTCCTCGCCCATCGTTATGTGCATCCCGTCGACGGCGGCTGTGGTCGGCACGCCCGTCCTCTCCTCTATGAGTTTTGCCTCCCTAGCTGGCCCCCTGAAGATCATCTGCATACCGAAGTGGGTTATAATGGCCATCTCAGGTCTGGTCTCGTTGATTATCCTCACGGCGTCATCGGTTGTCATGTGGCCCTTCCAGGGTTTCCCCGACGGCCTCAACACCGGGAGTATGAGGAGCCTAACCCCCTCATAGTCACGCTTTATCCCTTCGAAGTATTCTGAGTCCGGTATGTAGGCGAATTCCCCATACTCAGCGCTCTCGAATCTAAAGCCGACCGTGTCCGGGTCTGAGTGGCGCGCACCGGCCACCTGCACCTTCAAGTCTCCGATGTTCACGGTGGTTCCAACATTAGCCTCTATAACCCTCTCCGGCATCCCTTGGTGGTAGTTAGATATAGCCTGTTCACATATCTCGTTTCCGTGTAGGACGCTGTGTGAGGCGAGTAGTACGCCGCGTCTCCTCCTCGTTCCATGGCTCATGGCCTCAATTAGGACTTCAGCGTCGTTCGTGTGGTCTGGGTGTGCATGTGAGACGAGTAGGGCCGTTATCTTCTGGGGGTCTAAGCCAGCCTCAAGTGAGTATATCAACCCGCCTGGTCCAGGATCAAGGTGGATGTTCTCCTCCCCTGTGAGTATCCTCAATCCCCCTGTTCTCCTCTTCTGGGTTATCATCGAGAACCTTCCGCCGCCTGTTCCCAAGAAGATTAGCTCGATCATCTCCGATGGTTCTCCCCAGTTGTAGGTCTAGAAGCCTACAACCAATAACGAAGAGTGTAGATTCATTTTTATATTGATTGTGATAGTAGTTCGTCTTGGTGCCCTTTGATGCTTGTAGTCATCAAGATAGGCGGTTCAGTCCTAGCCTCCCCACCAAACCCCGAGCTGATATGTAGATACGCCGAGGTTCTAGGCGGCCTCGTCGCTCAGGGCCATAAACTCCTAGTCACCGTTGGAGGGGGCGCCCCAGCTAGGGACTTCATAAGGATAGCTAGGGAGATGGGCCTGACTGAGCCTGAACAGGACGAGATAGCGATATCAATCTCCAGGATCTTCGCCCAGTTATTGGCTATCAAGATGGGAGGCTTAGGGTGGGGGGAGATCCCGAAGACCCTGGAGGAGGCTGAGGAGACCGTTAGGGCTAGGGGTATATCTATAATGGGCGGTTTAAGGCCGGGTATGACCACCGACACCGTTGCCGCCATGGCCGCAGCCGAGCTAAACGCCGACCTGATAGTTAAGGCTACAGACCAAGAGGGGATCTACACCAAGGACCCGAGGAAGCATCCAGACGCGAGGAAGCTGGATGAGCTATCCTTCGACGAGTTGGCCGAGACACTCGGGGGGGTTGAGCATGAAGCGGGGATACACCAGATACTCGATCCGGAGGCCGTGAAGATACTCAAGAGGAAAAGGATAAGAACCATTGTGGTCAACGGGTTCAAACCTGAGAACATAACCAAGGCCATAAGGGGGGAGAGGATAGGGACACTGATCCATTAATGGGCAAAATGAAAAAGTTTAATTGGAGCAAAATTAGAGATAGTGGATGAGGGGCGGCGGTGGCCGAGCCAGGTCAAAGGCGGAGGACTCAAGTTTAACAGTCCATGTGGGAGATCCTCTCCCGTAGGGGTTCGCCGGTTCAAATCCGGCCCGCCGCACCACATTCTCGGGTTCAAACCTCCTCCACCCTCCTTTAAGCTCTCAGAACACCTAGAAGTTGAAATGCCGGATGAATCTATGACTATGAAGGGAGACTTCAACGGTGCAGGGTGCAGTAAAGGGGTTAAGAAACGGCGGCTTAGTGCTCCAGTTCATGGCTGCCTTAGGGCTCTCCGTCGCCAGAGTCTCAAACTACGCAGGCCACCTGCTAGTGTTACTTAGATGCATTTAATAGCGAACTATGGATACCCCTATCCTTAAAACATCGTCTGGCAAGTTAGGAGCCACTTTCAGCAATTTTCTTTCCAGGGTTAAATGAGAAAGGAAAGTTGCCGAAGCCCCTTAATCCAGAAATTCCGCAGAGACTTGACCGTAAAGAATGGGGGTTGAAGCGCTACGCTTTCTCCAGCCTTTCAGAACGGTCTCCTGTTGCCCCACCGCTCCCAATGAACGATCTCCTCGAGC
>CAZCOP010000071.1:0-7806 GCA_964499825.1 uncultured Candidatus Bathyarchaeia archaeon | reverse complement strand
CAACCGATATCACGTATCGTCTATTGCCGGAGGGTTGGGTTTGAGGAACAGGCTTAAGGAGATGTTGAAGGCCGGGAAGACCGCACTCGGAGTTTGGATATCCACGGGATGCCCTGAGGTCGTTTGGGCGCTCATGGACTCTGGGGTGGACTGGCTCCTCTTCGATACGGAGCATGGCCCATGCAGCATAGAGACTGTCGATAAGTTAATCCAGTACATGAGGGGTTCCAAAGCCACGCCGATAATCAGGGTTGTATGGAACGATCTGAACGCCATAAAGAGAGCACTCGACACCGGAGCCTACGGCGTCGTGATACCCTGGGTATCCAGTAGAGAGGAAGCAGTCCAAGCCGTTAGGTATTGTAGGTATCCGCCGGACGGGATTAGGGGAGCCGCCCCTGGGAGACCTGCTAGAAGATGGGGTATAACTTCAAACGAATACCTGAGGTGTGCAAACGATGAGATATTGATCATAATCCAGATAGAGAGGGAGGAGGCTGTGAATAACATAGAGGATATACTGTCCGTCGATGGGGTTGATGTAGCCCTCATAGGTCCAACGGATCTATCGATGTCTATGGGCTTAGTTGGGAGGCCCTTCCACCCCAAAGTCGTAGAGGCTATGGATAGAGTTATCGACGCATGTAAGGAGGCAGGTGTCACCCCTGGAATAGCCTACGCATTAAACCCGGAGCATGCAAACCAGCTGATCTCGAAGGGCTTCAGGTTCATCAGCATAGGGTCAGATGTCGGCTTCCTGCTGAACGCATGCCTGAATACGCTTAGGGCCATAAGGGGTGAATCATAACTGGTTGGTGGGCCCGGCCGGACTTGAACCGGCGACCTCCGCCGCTCTCAACGACGTAGGGATCCCTTTACAGCCCATACCGTGACCGGTGGATTAACTCCCCCTCCGTCATACGTGAGGGCGGCTTCAGGTTGGGGTTTGTCCTACCGAACTAGACTACGGGCCCAGATAGAATTCTGTCACTGCCCATTTAAAAACATTTGGCGTACTCGGGATCGTTGGGGGCTGGCTACGACCTGCAAAGGGGCTCCAACATTAATCTATCGCCGACCTTAACGTTGAGGCTTCTGGCTGCATCGCCCATGTTTATAGAGACCTCTAGTAGACCGGCGCTCCCAAATATGAGGAGTGGGCTTCCAGCCGGAACATCACCGTAGGCTGCGCATAGCCTCAACTTTAGGGTTCTACCTCCAATCACAACCTTGGCTTCGTCACCCTCCCCCATGCCTAAAAGGGTTAGTTCACTCGGGGATATGTCGGTTACGAGGTTTCCAAAGCCATCTATGTAGATTACCTCACCGATGATTCTCTCGCCATCGATGACCCTTGGCTTGGCGAAGATGGGCTTCACGAAATCGCTCAGCTCCGGACCCAGCTTCGAGGGTGGAACCCCATTCGCTATATGCGCTGCTGCACAGCTGAATATGTCGCGTCCGTGGAACGTCCTAGAGACCTCTCTTAGCATGTACTTGGGGTTTCTGATCTCGTATACGTGGAGGATGCCCTCCCTACCAGCTGGTAGAGCTAGGAGTCCATTATCCGGCCCTACATATATGCTCCTCCCGGTCTCGATCACTATTGGTTTACGCTCCGTCCCTACCCCCGGATCCACAACGGCTACGTGTATGGTCCCCTCTGGAAAGTATCTGGTAGCCCTGTAGAGTATGTAGGCCCCCATTCTGATGTCATGCCTCCGAACTCCGTGGCTTATATCAACTATCACAGCCCTGGGGCATATTGTTAGGATTACAGCCTTCATCTCAGCTACGTAGGGATCCCTTAACCCGAAGTCCGATAGGAGGGTGATTATTGGGGGTCTCCCATCCAACTCCCACACCAGAGGTTGATATGGTGTAAAAGGTTTAATATACCTATAGCCTTGATATTCTCCTCGTCTTTATGGGCATCGTCCGGTGGTCGATTTGGCCGGTAAACCCCTAATAATGGTTCCAGGCCCAACGAACGTCCCAGAGAGGGTGTTGAGGGCTATGTTAAAGCCGATGATCAGCCATAGGGGCGAGGAGTTCAGGCGCCTCTATGACGGCATAAGGGAGAACATTAGGTACCTGTTCCAGACCGATGGGGAAGTCTTCGTCTTGACCGCATCGGGGACGGGAGGGGTTGAATGTATGGTGAACAACGCCGTCAACCCGGGTGATAGGGTTATCGTACCAGTCTTCGGACTCTTCAGCGAGAGACTTAGAGAGAAGATAAACCTCCGTGGAGGGGAGGCTGTGGAGATACAGCTCAGATATGGAACAGCTCCAACCGTTGACCACGTGGAGGAAGCGTTGGAGAGGGCTGGGAGGGTCGATGCGATAGCGATAGTTTATAATGAAACATCAACCGGGGTCACTGTGCGCGACCTGCCGGAGATAGGTGAATTGGCTGAGGAGAGGGATATACTGCTCCTCGTTGACGCTGTCTCGATAATGGGCGGGGATGAACTTCCAGTCGATAAGTGGAAGATCGATCTATGCGTCACCGGAAGCCAGAAGTGCCTGGCATGCCCGCCAGGTCTGTCGCTGATATCAGTTAGCCCGAGAGCGTGGGAGAAGATAGAGAATACAAGGAGTAGGCCCTTCTACTCCGATCTCATAAGGATGAGGGAATTCGCCATGAGGAGGGAGACTCCCTTCACTCCAGCCATACCCCTCTTCTATGCCCTCGATGAAGCACTAAGGATGATACATGAGGAAGGCCTTGAAAACCGGTTCAGAAGGCATAGGGTCTGTGCGGAGGCCTTTTACCGGGCTCTTGAGGCTCTAGGGTTGGAAGCCTTCCCCGATAGAGAAGTTAGGTCAAACACAGTCATAGCGGTGAAGACGCCGGAGGATGTTAGGAACTCGGAGGTTAGGAGGATCATGAAGGAGAGGTACGGCGTTGTTATAGCTGGTGGGACTGGAAGCTTCAGGGAGTCCATCTTCAGGATCGGTTGTATGGGAGCCATATCAGAGCTGGAGGTTCTAAAGACCGTGGAGGCCCTTGAGGGAGCTCTAAGCGAGGTTGGTTACCCGCTCAAGATAGGGTCGGGGGTTGAGAGCGTAAGGAGGTTCCTCCATCTCGACCGGTAACCCTCTTAACTACGGCTGTTCGTTGTAGGAACTCCCCCCTCGTTATCTTTGAGAATATCCTCGCCACAACCTCCTGTATTATCCTATGGGAACCCGCGATCTCCTTCAGAACATTCTCCCCCTTCGGTGTTAGTGTGTAAACCCTCTTTCTCGCGCTCCACCTCCCCCTTATCAACCCATCCCTCTCCAGCCGATAGATTGTGAAGTAGACCGTTCCGGAGCTGAACAGGAGGTGGAACTGTTCGTAGATGATGCAGATTATATCGTAACCGCTCATCTGCCTCTCCTTAAGCTCTGAAAGTATTATAACATCCATGAAATTTTTCACCAATCTTCTACAAATATGCCTTGTGACTCTATCCTTCCTTAGATATACCGGTGGCATACAACATGATGGTTTAAGTATGTATATATATAAACTTTTTGTATTTTTGCAATAAAATTCATATAGAATGCGCGCGGTTAGCACTTCACAGTCAATAATTCATCCTAATATCCAGGAGTATATGTGCATATTAATAAAAGTTTAATTCTATCGTTATGCATTAGTAAGTAGGTGTTCAACTTGAGTTCATGGAGATACTCGTTCGAGCTGGTTAGTAGAGAGCTTGAGCTTGCAAGGAAGAAGAAGGAGGCTTTAGACAACCTATACGCCGCCAGTAGGATATCTGAATCAACCTACAAATACATAGAGAGGGAATTGACGGAGGCCATAATCGACCTGGAAGCCCACCTTAAGTCTCTGGTTGAGAAGATGACGGCTAGAGCTGAGGAGCTCGAGAAACAGATAAGATCACTCGAGATATTCCTTGCAAATCTGGAGATACACTACGCAGCCGGAGATATAGATGAGGAGTCATATAGAAACCAGAACAACGCGATAACGCTCGGGTTGGAGGCGACAAAGCGGGAACTGGAGAGCATAAAGAGCTCCTTAGCGAAGGTTAAACTGGAAGAGAAGGAGGAGGCACCGAAGCCGGAGGTTGTCGAAGAGAAACCAGCGGAGGAGGTTGAGGCTCCAACAGAGGTAACCCCGGAGGCGCCAACGGAAACTGTGGCAGAGGCGGCACCTGAGGCAGCTCCGCAGCCCGCACCTGCCCCTGCACCAACCCCGGCTCCGGTTGAGGAAGCCCAGAAGCCGCCTGAACAAGTGATCAGTGAGGAGAAGCCGGAAGAGGCGGGGGAATCCGTCGAGGCTGGGGAGACGCCGAGCCTAGTGGTTCCAAAGGAGGAGAAGGAGGAGACGCCGACTCCGCCATCTGAAGAGGCGACAACTGGATCCTAACTCTAAAAGGGGTTTGTGAGGCTAAACTCCCAGATTGACGTATGCATGGTTGACGGAGAGTAGCCTCCTCCCTCTTTTTATTTGGTAGATTTTGGGCTAACCAGACACCTCCACAACTCTGCTTCATAAAGTATTAATGCGTCACATTATGATGGTATATCCTAAGTTCCAGCTGGGAGTTATGTAAACCGAGACGTCGACGTCCATAATTGGGTGTTAGAAAGGCTTGAATAATGTCATGAGAGGTTCAGGCAGTGCGGCTAGGGCTGGCTCATCCCTTCAGGGGAGATCGTTTCTTGGGGTTATGAACTCTTGGGGCTGCTAGATCTCCCAACGTATCCGTCTTTAAGCTTGAAGCGCGGGGAGGGATGACCTGCTTACCGATTCGTTGTGAGGCTCGGCTTGACGGCGGAGGGTTCACCCTACTGCTGGTATGCCCTAATAACCTGTTTAACCGGATGGGGGAGCTAGATATGGAGATCCCTATCCGCCATCGAGAACTCCCGGCAGAACGTTGAGTACGTGGAGGAGATGCTGAGTGAGATGAAGGATGTACTCGGTAAATACTGGAGAAGCTCTAAACATTATTAAGATTCCTTTCATGATCACTTGATCGATTTCTAATGCTCAAGTTTGGTTTGGTTGCGGACGACTTCACCGGAGCATGCGATGTAGGAGCGCAATTCAGGAAGTTTGGTTTAGAGACAGTCATCTTAATAAACCCGGAGAGCCTGAAAACCCTACACCGATTCTTCGATGTCGCCGTTGTTGATACCGAGAGCAGGAATGTTCCACCCGAGGAGGCTTACCATAAGGTTAGGGAAGCAGTTAGGGCATTAAGAGAATGGAATGTGAAGTTGATCTATAAGAAGGTGGACTCAACCCTGAGGGGTAACTTGGGAGCTGAGATTGATGCGGTTATTGACGAACTCAGCTTGGGAGCGGTCATCTTCTCGCCATCCTTCCCAGCGAACGGGAGAACAACGATGAATGGGAGGCTATACGTGGATGGAGTACCCCTAGAGGAGACTGAATACGCGAGGGATCCACTAAACCCTGTAGAGACATCCTATATACCGGCATTAATAAGGAGACAGACGGTGAGGGAGGTATCCCTAATAACGCTGAAGACCCTAAGGGCCGGCTTTGAAGCCCTGAGAGGCCGTATAGACCAGCTTAGAAAGGATGGGAGCCAAATAATAGTCGTGGATGCGGAAACAAGGGATGACCTGAAGACGATAGCTAAGATGGTTAAGGAGCCTGGAATCCTGCTATGTGGGTCAGCAGGGTTGGCTGAAGAGGTTCCAAGGATGATAAAATCATCCTCGAAGGAGGTTCCAATACTTATAGTCTCAGGCAGCATGAACACGAGGACTCTCAACCAAATATCCAAGGCTGAGAGAGAACTTAAGGTGAGAGTTCTGAAGCCTGATGTAAAACGCCTGGTAGGGGGTTATGAGAAATTGATGGAAGTGGAGGAGGGGAGGCTCCTCAAAGAAGCCGCCGAGGCCCTAGCAGAAGGGCGGGATGTAACCCTAACATTAACCACCATTAGGGAGAATATCATGAAGGCTATTAAGGAGGCGTCAGAGCTTGGATATGGCAGGTTGAAGCTTGCTGACGCCATGCTCAGGTTTCTAGGCAAGGTATCAAGGTCGCTGATGGAGCGTTACAACTTTACGGGCTTGATACTCATAGGCGGCGACACAGCGATAAGGGTTGTTAGAGCCTTGGGAGCTGAAGGCGTAAAGCTTGAGGGTGAGGTCTCACCGGGTATCCCCATGGGTAGGCTCATAGGCGGAGACTTTAACGGCTTGAGGGTTGTAACGAAAGCCGGCGGCTTCGGCGGGGAGGAAGCCCTAGTGGATATGATAAGGTACCTGAAAGGATGTGAGGGTGAAGGATGAAATGGGGGGAAACCGTGATGTACAGCCCATAGTCGGCATAACCATGGGGGATGCGTCAGGGATAGGACCGGAGATAATAGTGAAAGCCCTGTCGCTGAAGGAGATCTACGATTTATGCCGCCCAATCGTGATAGGTGACTTATCCGTCATGAGGGAGGCTGTTAAGTTAACGAATGTAGGGCTGGGGTTGAACAAGGTCTTAAACGTGGATGAAGCCCTATTCAACTTCGGGGTGATAGATGTCCTAGACCTTGGGAATATAGACCTCAATAGGCTCAAAGTTGGGCAGGTTGACGAGATGAGCGGTAGGGCCTCCGTCCAGTATATAATTAGGGCTGTAGACCTCGCGATGAGGGGTGAGATAGACGCCATAGCGACGGCTCCAATAAATAAGGAAGCCATAAATAGGGCTGGATACAACTACAGCGGACACACGGAACTACTCGCAGACTTAACGAAGACGAAGGAGTACACCATGCTCCTGATCGCCGGAAACCTCAGAGTGACCCATGTCACAACCCACGTCTCAATGAGGGAGGCGTGTAAACTAGTGAAGAAGGAGAGGATCCTGAAGACTATAGAGCTCACCAATAAGGCGTTGATCAATCTTGGCATAGAGAAGCCGAGAATAGGGGTTGCAGCACTAAACCCCCATGGCGGTGAGGGCGGCCTCTTCGGTAGGGAGGAGATAGAGGAGATAAGGCCCGCAGTTGAGGAGGCTAGAAAGATGGGTATAAACGTTGACGGCCCAATACCCGCCGACACGATCTTCGTCAAGGCTAAGGGCGGAATGTTTGACGCTGTCGTGGCGATGTACCATGATCAGGGCCATATACCAATAAAGCTCCTAGGTTTGGAGTGGAACGAAGCCGAGAAGAAGTGGGCCTCAGTTAGAGGCGTCAATATAACGGTCGGGTTACCGATAATAAGGACCTCAGTCGACCATGGAACGGCCTTCGGAAAAGCTTGGAAGGGAAGAGCAAATCCTCAAAGCATGATCGAAGCTATAAAATTCGCAGCAAAACTCGCAAAACTTAGATTCAAAACAAAAATAACGTGGTAGAATAGTGAAATAGAAACCTGACATCCCTCATAAAGGAACCCATTAAGCTTATATGGAAGCGGAGTAAAGTTTATAATGGAGATGGATAACTAGTTAATCCAAACCAGATGTTAGATGCAACCCCCAATCCACTGGATTGTGGGGTGAAGGGTGAAGTGAGATATCAATCTCACGATGACACCACGCAGAGGCCCAAAACGCCAGACAAATGCTGGACCCGAGTAAGCTCGACACGCCACGCCGCCTGGGGGATGGCTCGGCTTGAACGCCGATGAAGGGCGTGACAAGCTGCGATAAGCCCCGGGGAGGCGCACGTAGCCGTAGAACCGGGGATCCCCGAATGGGACCTCCCACCGTGAGGGTCGAAAGGCCTTCACGGTGCTCCTCGATGAGAGGAGCGGGAACCCCCCGAACGGAAACATCTTAGTAGGGGGAGGAAGAGAAACCAA
>CAZCOP010000070.1:0-7929 GCA_964499825.1 uncultured Candidatus Bathyarchaeia archaeon | reverse complement strand
GGTGGGCCGGGAGAGATTTGAACTCTCGACCTTTCGGTTATCAGCCGAACGCTCTGACCAAGCTGAGCTACCGGCCCCAATATCAACTTTGCCGATTTCTACTATTAAGCATTTTCTCTGAGGGTTTTGGCTTGTTTATTCTCCTCATCCCTTAATCCTCTCTGTTATGTATTTGACTATCTCGTCGGCTATGTCTACCTTTGTTGTTGATTGTAGCCCCCTCCAGCCCGGTTGGCTGTTCAGCTCGACTATTAGAGGCCCATGTGGCCCCTCAACTATATCTACGCCTGCCATCTCGCAGCCCACAACCTCCGACGCCCTCACGGCTATCTCCTCGAGTTCACCTTCCAGCTTTACCGGTTCAGGTTTGGCGCCGAGGCTCACATTGGTCTTCCATGAGTCTGCAATCCTCCTCATGGATGCTAGGACCCTGCCGCCAAGGACGAAGGCCCTTATATCGGATGTCCCGTGCGGTATGAACTCCTGTAGGTATAGGACCTCATGGTTGAAGTCTAGGGCCCTGAACACCCTCTCGGCTACGTCTGGGTCTGATATCCTCGTTGAGCCCCTACCCCTAGAGCCGAATATAGGCTTCAAGACTACGTCCCCGCCGAGTTCACTGAAGGCCTTGAGGGCTTCATCCGCTCTCTCCGTAACGATGGTTCTTGGAACCGGTAGGCCAGCCTCCTCTAGGAGGGTTAGGGCGTAATACTTGTCAACAGACCTTTCTATGGCTGATGGGGGGTTCAGTATGAACATGCCTAGCCGTTCCAGCCTGTGGAGTAGATCCATGCGGAATATTATCTCTTGGAGGGAGCCCCTCCCGATTGGGCGGACTATCATGGCATCCAAATCCCTTAGGATGTCCACACTCCCAACCGAGACCTCAGGCTTCAAACAGACCCTCGCAGTTAACTGTTGAAAACGGAAGCATAGGGGGTCTATGCCACGCCGCTCCATGGCCTCCCTCAACCTGGCCGAGCACCAGGAGTCCCTATCACGAGTTATTATGCCGAACCTCAAGTTTTAGCCCTCTCTCTACAATGCTGAAGGTTGAGAGCATGAATAGATGGGCGGCTGAACCTTAAAAGTTTTGAAGCCGAAGGATTGCGGTTAAACCCTAAAATGTATGGATGTTCGGCTCAAGCTCTCTTACGTTATCCACGGGCCTGGATAGGTCTACAGCCAGATAGGCACCCCTCTCATTATAGTAGGGTGCCCCCTTCCTTGAGAATAGGGTTAGAACCCTACCGTGATGGTTGAACTTGTACCCGAGATCGCATGGTTCATGCCCCCTGAAGAGAACATTCACACCAAGCATCCCCAAGAACCTCACGGTTACATCCTCACCGAAGAGCATGCCAGCACCCCTAGGTGAGAAGTATGTACCCCTCAAGCCCTCAACGGGGTCGCTCCACAATACCTCCTCGAGGTGGCTCTGAGCCGGATGTCTCTCATGGGCGTAAGCAAGATCCTCAACGCTTGCAGCCCTGCTCGGGACACCTCCATGAAGCATAACGAACCTACCCTCAACTATAAGGGCTGTATATAGGTAATCGAAGAGCCCGCTTAGCTCATCATAGATGGCGTCGCCATCCCCGCCGAACCTCCTCCTCAGCTGGTATGGGAGGTCGTGGGGGTACGCTAGGAGGTCTTTAGGCCCCTCATGGTTCCCACGCAGCATGATGACGCGGCTGGGGAACCTCAACTTCAGGGTTAGAATCACATAGTAAACCTCTGGGGAGTTGACGCCTCTATCCCCGTAATCCCCAAGGAATATGAGGTAGGGTCCTCCATCCTTAGAGGTCCTCCCCATGAAGCCGCTGTCAGCCAGTATGTAAACCAGACTCTCAAGGTCACCGTGGATATCCCCAACAATGAAGGCGTCACCCTCAGGCCTCAACTTAACAAGCCTACCGACAACATCCACACCTGGACCAACCCCGCCGGAAACCTCCTCAGCCATCAAGTCCCTAACATCACCTATAAGTTGGAGGAAGGAGGAGGAATCAACGCTCTCAGCCTCCTCAACTATGCCTTCTATATCCAGCAACCAGTAACCCCCAATTCCACAACCTTATTTTAGGGAAGAATAACACTTAAGGGTATAAAAGTGATGATGAGGATTCGGCTGGCTGTTAAAACTAAGAGGGGCAGTTTGGAATGTCGATCCAGAAGGTGGGCTTCGAGGAGACTTTAGGTAGGCGTATCCTACCATCCAAATGTGTAGGCTGCGCCGCATGCGTAATAGTATGCCCCTTCGGATGCCTGGAATACACAGATGGAAGACCCAGACTTGTAGGGGAGTGCAAGGCCTGCGGGGTATGCGCCCAAGTCTGCCCTAGATACAGCTTCTCAATGGAGGCCTTAGAGAAGCTTACCTTCGGGAGGGAGAGAAACCCAGAGGAGGAGTTCGGGATATACAGACGCGTAATCGCAGCTCAGACCACTGATCTGGAGATAGGTAGGGTCTGCCAGGATGGAGGGGTCGTAACAACCCTACTGAAGTATGCGCTCGAGGGCGGACTTATAGACGGTGCAGCCCTATCCGGGATCTCAGAGGATGAACCCCTAAAGCCCAAACCCAAACTGGCCCTAACCATAGACGATATCATAAGCTGCGCCGGGACCAGATACTCATACTCGCCGAACATGCTGGCCTTCAAGGAGGGGATAAAGATGGGAAAGAAGCACCTAGCCCTCGTAGGAACACCATGCCAGATACAGGCGGCAAGGATGATACAACACTCACCCCTAAAGAAGTATGCAAACGCCCTAAAACTGACGATCGGACTCTTCTGCACAGAGAGCTTCAACTACAAAGGCCTCGTGAACGGCCTCCTTAGGGGGGAGATGGGCATAAACCCTGAGGATGTCGAGTGGATGAACATAAAGGGAGACATGATAGTTAAACTGAAGGATGGAGGGGTTAGGAGGATACCGCTAAAGAAGGCCAAGAAGTACGTGTGGAACTGTTCATTTTGCGGAGACTTCTCAGCTGAACTCGCAGATATCTCGGTTGGGGGCATAGGGCTGAACGGGTGGTCGCTGACGGTGATAAGAACGGAGAAGGGTGAGGAGCTCTTCAACGGAGCGGTGGCCGAGGGACTGCTAAGGGTGAGAACCATAGACGAGGATGAACCACCGCACAGGCTTCTCGTTAAGCTTTCTAGGTTGAAGAGGCGTAGGCTAGCTGATGCTTGAATAAATGGGCAGGCGAATTGATACTCATTTCTGAGTAGTAACTCTTAAATAGAATAGTTGTTGTTAAGAAACTAGAATCTACAGGAGGGGGGTCGATGAACGCCAAGAACATAGCATTCATAGCGTTGATGGGGGCTCTTGGAAACATGCTCTTCCTCCTCTCATACTACGCCGCAAATATAGCTCCAGGGGTAGCCGTAGACCTATCCCACATACCAACCTTCATAGCGGCAATCTACGGAGGCCCAACGATCGGCTTCATCACAGGCCTCCTCGTCGGGGTTCTACCCGGAATATACTTCGGACCCCTAGGCAGCGGCTCATGGCTCGGCCTCATCGGCCTCCCAATCGGTAAGGCCCTCACAGGCCTCACAGCAGGCCTCCTCTGCAAGCACCTAAACGTTGGGGATAGGAGCTCCAAGTCGCTCATAACGGTACCCCTAATCTTGGCCTCCTACATCCCAGAGTGCCTCTTCACAATCTTCTACTTCACCGCGTTATTACCGATCTTCATTGGTAGCGGGGGCTTCGGCCTCCTCGTCTTCATACTTCCGAAGGCTTGGGCTGAGATCGCGTTGATGAGTATCCTCATGGGAGCCCTTGTTGGGAATCAAGGCTTTAACATGTTCATATCTAGTTTCTTCACGGGTTATGGGGATAGGAGGGGTAGGGCTCCACGTTAAAGCCCTAGGCTTCTCTCCAGAAGTTTCGGGTTCACCCCTCCAGCCCTGAAGATCCTACCCGTATCCACATTATAAATCGTAACCTCAGCCGGTGCGAAGAGTTCTGGGTCTACCTTGTAGAAGTTCAACCCGGCGTCCCTGAATATCTCCTTGAAGGGTCTCCCATACTGCCCGGAGACAGAGGAGACTGAATGGTTGGCTATATCACTTAGAACCTCATCTTTGTAGCCTGTCACAGCGTAGTATGCGACCCCACCATACAGAATTGCGTCGTTAACCCTACCCATAGCCTCAACGTAATCCGGATGCGGGGGCATTATGGGGGCGTAACCATGAGCGTAGATAACCGATAAAGGGTTCAGACCCAACCTAGCCAGCTTATGCATCCCAGCCTCAATCACCCTTCCGGAGACCTGTACAAAACCGGCCGCACTTGATGTTGGAACAATTATGAGGTAGAGGCTGCCCGGCTTAACCCCGCATAGATCCGATACGTAACTAAAAACTTCACCCGGCGGCTCCTCCGACGCCTCCAGTATGAGTATGGCAACGTCGGCTTCATCCCTGTATTTTATCTTACGGTATATTGGCTTCGGCTTTAGGGCTAAAGCCCGCGCTGGACCTGAACCTACCGCCGTGTAACCCCCAACCTTCACCCTCCAACCCGCAAGTTGGGAGCCTAAGGTCGCTATGGCTGGGTGATCCGTCGTTATGGATATCGATGGGAGCTCTAGGCTTCCGCCGTAGCTTTTCGTGGTTATCTTGACCTCACCGAGCCCCCCAAGAGCTATCTCAGTTATCAACCTGCCAGCTAAAAGTCCACCCTTGGCCTCTATTCCTGAGTCTATAACCTTCGCACCTGAGGGGTGCCTCCTCACCTCCACTCTATAGTAGTCGGCTCTCTCGCATAGCTCCTCGACGAGCCTCAGCGCGTTCAAGTTGACGCTCAATCCTGACCCCTTCACGGTTCTGTTCCCTCTAAACTTCAGTCTTGCAGGTATTTTTCGTAGAAGTTCAGGTGTGGGTTCTTCTCCTTCGAGATGTATAGCCTCCCCCTCCCCTCGTCGGCTATGTCCCCGATGAACAGGTAGAATGGTCCGGGTATCCTCTCCTCCCCAACCCTAACCTTGGGTCTTATATCCTCGATCGTAAAGGTTGGGAGTATTGATGGTATGCGGCCGCAGATTATTATCCTCCCGTTAACCATCTCGGCTCCTGCTCTACCATCAGAGTTTCCATGGATGAGTATGATCCCGCCCTTCATGTGTATACCGGCGAAGGGTCCAACATTCCCGTAAATCCTTATTAATCCGTCGCTCATGTGACATCCAACTTCACTCCCAGCATTCCCATAGATTATTATTCTTCCTCCCCTCATCCCTTCGGGGCTTCCACGGTAGGATGAACCGGTGTAGTCGCCAGCTGAACCCTCGATTATTATTGTTCCTCCCTCCATCATGCATCCAGTCCATGAGTCGGAGTTTCCCCTCACCCTTATTGTTCCTCCCTTCATCCCCTCGCCGAGGCGCATGCCCACATCCCCCTCTATCATAAGCTCCCCACCGGTCATCCCGGATCCTATCCTCCTCACCCTCCTCAGGTCTCCGATCAGCCTTATCTTGACATCGTTGAGAGAGGCTTCCTTGAGTTCATCTGTCTCATTAAACTTGATGTTGAAGAGTTCGCCGAGCTTCTTCCTCCTGTTCCCCTCCCAGAGGTTGAGAGACTCTATCTCCTCAAGTCTCTTTCCTGCAAACTCGTCTGGGGATATCACCCCTCCATCAACCGGAACTTTAAACTTATACCTTGGGGTTAGGGTTACCATGTTATATCTCAGCCTCTACAGGTATTGGAGCCGAGACCTCCAAGTAGCTCTCAGGTATCACGTAATTCTCGTATTCAACTGTCCAGTATTCACGGAACCTCCTCTTTATATCTTCAGACTCCTCAACATTGGATTTAAGCCTCAAATCAGTCCATATGGTCTTCCCCTTAGGGGTTGCCACGATCTCTCCTTCCTTAACAACGATCCTGCCGGACTTAATTGTGTATGCCGCCTTCCTGAGGGCTCTCCTAACCTTCCTGTAATCCCTCGACGGGTCGATCTCCCTCGGGTTTATCTCGTATACTGCTATATCCGCTTCTGCTCCAACGCCTAGGTGACCCTTATCTCTGAGACCTAGGGCCCTGGCCTGTCCCGCCCTAGTTATTATAGCTATCTCGTATAGGGTGTATTCTCTGTCTATGCTCGGCAGTAGGGACCTGCGTCTTGCGCTACTATTTATATTATTCAGAACCTTCTCCCTAGCTTTCCCGCTCATCAACCATGTGATGATCCGTGGATAGGCCGTGAATGGAGCTCCATTCGGGTGGTCTGTGGTTAAGTATACCCTCCATGGATCCTCTATTAACAGTGCCAGTTCGAGCCCTATCGACCACATTACCCCGTGAACGTAGCTCCTCCTCCTATACCTGAATGGAACTATCCCAGCTCCAGTCTCGGTCTCCACGTCGTGGTTAACCCACTTATTACCGCTGAGCTCGTGGAGTGTATACTGCCACGGCCCATCAGCGGTCATGGTTGTTGTATCGGTGAAGACAACCTGCCCCATATCAACCGTCACGTGGGGGTGACTGTTCACGTACTTGGCGACCTCCTCAGCTCCAGACCTCATGTTCCGCCAGCTTGAACCCTTGAATGAGCTGAATTGGCAGTGGGTTATATGTATAACCGGCAAGTGATCCCTTTTCATATCCTCGACGCACTTCATGGTCTCTATGGTTGTTACGTAGTTTCCTGGCTGTCCAAGCCTGTTCGTGTGAACATGGATTGTATGGGGCATATTTAGGAGCTGGTTTACCTTGCATAAACCGCGAATTATATCTCTAGGTGTAACCCCGAAGTTCGGAACTGGATCGTCGAGGTCTCTGACGTTCCCACCGAACCCCCAAGCTTCAACCCCACCCGGGTTAACTATCTTTATCGCGTAGCCCTTTGTGGCCCTTATAATCCATGCGACGTGAGCAGCGCACTCCTCGATCTTGCCGCCGCCTAGAAGTTCCAGCACAAACCACCAGTCCCCAAGTAGGGGATAAGTCATCTTATCAACAATTGGGGTGTCATTCAATTCCTCATGGGTATGCCGAGCTTCTAACGGGGGCATTGATGGGTTGCATATGGTTGTGTACCCCATCCTGGCGTATCTATACCCCGTCACGAAGGTTGAGGGTATCGACCGTCCAACACCTGAACGGGTTATGGCGGTCTTCGCCTCTACATCCCTCCTGTGGTCTTCAGGCCTGAGCAGCCTTCCAGCGTTAACCTCTGAGCCGGCTATGTGGCAGTGTATGTCGATTCCGCCGGGCATGACCACCATGCCGGAGGCTTCGATTATGTAAGCATCCTTCTCATCAACCTCCTCAACTATCCTCCCATCCCTGACGGCGATATCCATAACCTCCCCGTCTATTCCGTTCAACGGGTCGTAGACGAAGCCGTTCTTTATCAGTAAGCTCATGCCATATCGCCCTTAAGCCCTTTCACAACTTGGCTATTCATCTTAGTGATTGTTGGTAAACCCGGCCTCGTGAACATAATATTCCTTGAGTAGGGTTATTTAACCTTCCGGTCAACCGTGGCGTTTGGGTGTTCGCTACTAATGTCTAACCGGCTACTTGAGAAGGTTCACTAATAAATAAGGAGGGAAGCCGCCAACTGAACGGTGACGTTCCTTTCAGGTTTACTTAAGCCTAGTAGAGTCTCCTTCCCAACCCTACGGTCTTCTCGGCTGCTATTGTTATATCCTTACCCTTTATCGTCTTTCTCCCAGCATGTGTGGTGTAGTCTAGGGCTTCCTTAGCTATCCTTACCCCAACCTCCTCCAGTATCCTCGCAAGCTCCCTCGCTGCCGATTTGCTGACCCTCTCAGCTCCAGCCTTCTTGCATATTCTGTGCATAGCGGCTACGGAAAGTTCACCTTCACGGGCCATACCGATCATCCCAAACTTCTTAACCTACATTTTCAAGGTAGAGGTTTAAACC
>CAZCOP010000069.1:0-7944 GCA_964499825.1 uncultured Candidatus Bathyarchaeia archaeon | reverse complement strand
AGGTCCTCCTTCTCATCCCTCAACTCGTCGGGGAGCATCTCGGGTATCTCATCCCTTATCGGATACCAACGGAGACATTTCGGGCATATTATTATCCCCTCAACTATCTCATCCCTCTCTTCAAATACGTGGAGTTCAAGTGGATAGTACTTATCAATTGGACAGGCCAGTATATCCATGAGTTTCCTCTTAATCTCTAATCCCCTCCATCTTAGGTATTAAAACGCCGGAGATAAAAGGTTTACCACGCGGTCAAGCCTGTTGTTCCACCGGCATCCAGCCCGGCTTCTCCGCGCATCCTCAGCCAGATAGGTGCATCAGGCTTAACCTCCCCTCCTAGCTCTAGCTATCTTGTTAGCTATCAGAGCTGCAAGTGCGCCGGCCGCCACCCCTCCATCGATGTTAACCACAGCTATCCCCAATGGGCACGCTTGGAGCATAGCCATCAACGCGCTTACACCCTTATCCCCGAACCCGTAGCCAACCGATGTTGGAACGCCGACGACGGGGATGTCCACCATCCCGGCGACGACTGAGGGTAGGGCCCCCTCCCTCCCGGCTACAACTATGAGGACATCTACCCTCCTCTCCATCATCCTCCTCAATTGTGGGAAGAGCCTGTGTATTCCTGCAACGCCCACGTCGTAGGCTGTTATGGTTTCACAGCCCATCTCCTCAGCTACAACCCTAGCCTCCTCGGCTACTGGAATATCAGCGGTTCCGGCGGTCAGTATGCCCACAACCCCGCCGGACCTCTCGATCTTGTAACCTTTACTCCTCAGTATGATCATCCTCGCCTCGTCGTTCTTGATTAGGGTAGTCCCCTCCGGTAGGTTCCCCTCTATGAAGGCTGCCTGCTCCGGGTTAACCCGGCTTATTATGGTTCTACCTGTCTTCTCAAGGTTTTTGAGCGCGATCTCAAGGAGGACCCTCGGGGTCTTTCCTTCAGCCAGAATTATCTCAGGTACACCCCTCCTAGCCTCGCGGCCTACATCCATCTTAGCCATCCCTTCAAGCTCCGATATGGCCATCATCCTAAGAAGCTTCTCAGCCTCATCTATCGTGATCTCGCCCTTAACCAGCTTCTCGAGGACTCTCCTAACCATCTCAGTGCACATCATAACCTTTAATAGAGTTCTCTTATAAGATTAAACCGGTTCTTAAAGGTGGGTAGGTTGCCTCAAGGGTTGATACCGGAGGAGGCCGTCAAACACCTCCTGGTCGTAGACTGCCAGGTGAGCGGTATATCGGGCGACATGATCTTGGGGGCCCTACTAGACTTATACGAGGATGAGGAGGGCATCCGGGATGCTATAGAAGCCCTCGAGTCGATCAAGGGTTGCATCAAGGGTTGCGGCAGGTTAAAGATACCGGTTAAGGAAACCACGCGTGGAGGGTTCAGGGCTAGGAGAGTTAAGGTGGAATTCGAGGATTACGTCGAATGTAGATCGGGTGCAGAGATTAAAGAGGCCGTCACTAGATGTGCTGAACATTTAGGCCTATCAATCGAGGCTAGGAAGCTAGCATTAAGAACGGTTGAAACCCTCCTCGAGGCTGAGTCTAAGGTTCACGGCGAACCGGTTGAGAAGGTCCACCTACACGAGGCTGGCTCAACCGATACGATCGTAGATGTGGCCGGTGCGGCTTACCTGCTTGACGACCTGAACCTCCTGAGGGATACCGTAGTCTACTCTACACCAGTCTCGGTTGGCGGCGGAACCCTACGTTTCTCCCACGGGATCACTTCAACCCCAGCCCCAGCCACCCTGGAGATAGTTAGATCAAGAGGTTTCCCAATCGTTGGCGGCCCCGTTGATAAGGAGTTGGCGACTCCAACAGGGGTTGCCATACTAGTTAACCTAGTCGATGAGGTTTCCCCCTTCTATCCACCGATGAAGCCCCAGCGGGTTGGTTACGGGGCTGGCATGATGGAGATCCCAGGGGTTCCGAACGTTTTGAGGGTTATCCTAGGTGAACCCGTCGATGGAGGGTTCATACCCGATGAGGTTTACGTCTTAGAGACCAACCTGGACGATGTGACCGGTGAGAGCCTGGGATACGTTATGGATAGGCTGCTAAGGTGTGACGGCGTTAGAGATGTCAGCCTCATCCCCATGTTCACGAAGAAGGGTAGACCGGGGAATATAGTTAAGGTTATAGCTGATAGGGGCGGTGTTGAGGAGGCTGTCAGGTTGCTGATGGAGGAGACCGGGACCCTAGGCGTCCGCTTCTACAGGTGTAAGAGGCTGACGCTGGAAAGGGAGCTCATCAAGGTTGAGGTTGAGGTTGGGGGGCTAAGGGAGACCGCGCTGGTGAAGGTTTCAAGAGATAGGGATGGAAGGGTGATCCAGATCAAACCGGAGTATGAGGATGCGAGGAGGATCGCCCTAAAAACTGGGAGACCCCTCCGCTCGATAATTCGATCATTAACCGAGGAGGCCTTGAGGAGGCTGGAGAGGAGGCAACCCTCAAGGCCGTAAAACCCTTACGTCAAGCGCAACCTGATACCATCTCGGGCCGACGCTGCGAATAACCCTCCCATATGAGAACTCAAATTCAACCCCAAGGCTGTTCAACCTCTCCTCAACCCTCCTCCTAACCTTCTCAATAGGGTCTTCATGCTTAGATGCGTGCTCGAAGTCGTAGTAGTGTATCCACCCCCCATCATTCCTGAGAGCCTCATCGGCATACTCAAGGTACTCGTAGGCCCTCAACGGTAGAGGCATCAAGACCCTATCAGCTACACCCCTAAGCCTCTCCCGGATCACAACTTTAGAGTCTCCAAGTATGGGTATAACGATATCTGAAACCCTATTCAGCCTTGCATTCTCTTTGAGGTATCTTACTGCATCCGGATTTATATCGATCGAGTAAACCCTCCTAACCTTTGAGTGCTTGGCGATCATTATCGAGAAGCACCCGACGCCGGCGAACATGTTGACGGCGACCTCCCCATCCCTAACCAACCTGGCTATCCTCATCCTCTCGTGCAGCAGCCTTGGAGAGAAGTAGCACCTCTCCAGGTCCACCTTGAATAGGCAGCCGAACTCCTTGTGGATGGTCTCCGTCCTCCTCTCACCGGCGACCCACTCAAGCCTCCTAAGGCGGAGTTCACCGTGAACCGGACCGGTCTGCATCAGGACGGTCTTAACGTGTTTGTGGAGTTCCATTATGGCCCTACCTATCGCCTCACTCTTCGGTCTCAGGGGTTCCGGAACCCGTATAACGGCTATGTCCCCGATTATGTCGTAGGATGAATATAGCTGGTTTAGCTCTGACCGTGTGAGTATACCTTCCAGGCGGGATCTCAGGGCTCTTCCCAAACCTGCATCCTCTTCTCATGCATCTTCTCTGTGGATAGCTCTCTTCATCACTTGCATGGTTCTCCTAGCTAGACTGGATATCTCACTCTCATGGAATCCCAAGACGAAGCTCTCAACCTTATCGTTTAGCGGTCTAATCCATTTCTCAGGGAGTTTACTCGCACCCAACATGGCTCCAAGGATTGAGCCGACGGTCGCTCCGTTACAGTCCGTGTCCAAACCCGACATGACGCTTATCGTTATGCTCCTCTCAAAGTCTCCCTCACCGTAGAGCAGACCAAGCAGGACTAGGGCGGCGTTATTTATGACGTGAACCCTATGGTAGTGGCCGTATTTCTCCATGACCCTATCCCAAGCGTCACGCCAATCAGAGAACCTCCGGTGCCACGAGAGGACATCCCTCACAGCCTCAGCCAGTCTAGATCGCCTCGGAATCTCAGATAAGCCAGTCTCGATTACCTCCTCGACGTCATCGGTGAGGAATGAGATGGAGATCATGGCGCTAACGAACATCTCGCCGTATATCCCATTCTTCACATGGGATAGGGATGCGTCTCTATATGCGAGTTCGGCTCCAAGTTCAGGCATCCCCGGGGTTACATAACCCCATACATCCGCCCTTATCTGGGCGCCTATCCACTCCCTATAGGGGTTCCGGTAGAGGGCTGTGGCTGGCGGCCTCAATCCGTTAACGAGGTTCCTATAGGCAGCCCTCTCGGCTGTGTAGACGGCTTTGTAGGGGAGGTGACTCAGCCACTCGGAGCCCACATCCAAAGTCTCGAAGTCTAAGCCGTGCTCTTCTAGTATATGCAACCCCAAGATCGTGTAATCGATGTCATCGTCGCGAACCATGTGCGTTATGTTACCCGATGTGCACCCGATTAGGCTGCCCTTTATTCTCGAGGCGTACCTTTCAGACTTGGCGTTCAGGGGTATATAACCCCTCAACGGGTATGCTCCGGAGAGCTTCAGGTACTCCTCTATCTCTTCCCTACTCCACCCCTCAACCGGCTTTCCTAGGAGGCATCCGGCACACCTCCCCAGCCACGCTCCATAAATCCTATCGAGTAGCTCACCATCCGATAGCTCCAGCTTAACCCTTCTCAGACCCGCCGTTCTCGCCTTCCTTATCTCCTCTAGGGATGAGGGCTCAAAGTAGGGGAAGCCCCTCCTCGGTTCAGCCTCCTCCAGCTCTTTCCATAACTCCTCGAGTTTATGGATGTCCCCAGCCTCCACACTCCGGATTTTACGTTCCACCTCTGATACCTCGTAGCCCTCCTCCCCCCTCTGGATCAGCTCGTCTAGGAGTAGTTTATACAACTCTTCATAGCTGGGCATGTAACCCGTCACGCTCACCCAACAACCTCCTCGGGGAGCTTTATCTGCCTCTCGATCTCAGCTATCTCCTCCGGCCTAGGTTTCCATGCGTAATTGTAGATCGGCCCGCTCGGCCTCTCGTTGTAGTAGGGCCTGTTACATCCGGGGCAGCCTGATGTTCTGAACGGTTCCCCGCTTCGCACTATACTCTTCAACAATTCAATTGGCACCCCAAAGCTCGTTAGATGGCCATCCCTGAACTCCATATCCTCATATCTGGCTATGGACTTGGTTAGCAAGTAGTGGGCGAGTTGAACCCTCCGGTAATATCTTAAAGGCGGCTGGGGGTTGTTCTCCAATCTGGTTCCCGGTATAGGTGTGAATGCGAATAGGGCTGGGTAGACCCCCATATCCACGCATAAATGGATCGTCCGTATGGCTTCCTCCTCGCTCTCCCCCAACCCGATTATTAGGTGGGTTGTCACTGAACCCCTACCGAAGACTTCAACGGCCTCTTTGAGGGCTTTCAGGTGGCTCTCCCATCTGTATGGTCCACCGACCCCTGAACCCTTAACTCTCTCGAAGAGCTCCTTGGTTGAGCAGTCTAGGGCTATGCTCACCCTATTCACGCCAGCCCTCATAAGGTTGATCATGTCCCCGCGGCTTAATGGTTGACAGGAGACTGAGATTGGAACGTCGGATATGCCCCTTATCTCCCCGACGAGGAACATTATGTCATCAACCACACCTGGATAGTTCAGGGATTGAATGCACGTCCTCTCTATCTCGCCGTCCTCGTATGCCTCAGCTATCTTTGGGATTACATCCGCAACCCTGAAGGGCGGCCAGATGACCCTCGAGAGCATGTCAGGTCTCCCCCTGCTCTCCCTAGCTTGGGGGCAGAATCCGCAGTTCGCCGTACATCTTCCCTTGATGTATGTGAGAAGGTAGATGGTCGTCGGTTTAGCATCCATTATGCCCCTCATCAAGCCTAGGAGTATTGCGGACCCGAATGAAACCCTAACCCTCTCCGGCTTATCAGCAACCATCTACATCGACGCTCCACATCGTCAGATAAATGTGGATGACGCTCTATCTAAGTTCTCTGAATGAGCTTTTCGTTCCACCTGAAAGATGCCGAACGGTTAGTTTAAATATGTAATTCGCAATCTTATGTAGATTGTCTGTTGGAGGCTGTATGGTTGTCTGAGGATGAAGGGCAGGTTCTGGTCTACAGGTGCGTCAAGTGTGGTGCACTAGTGAAGTCGACGGAGTTGGAGTTGGGTGTCAGGTGTCCCTACTGCCGCTATAGGGTTCTCAAGAAGGAGAGGCCCCCGATCGTTAAGAGAGTTCTCGCCAGATAAACTAAAACTTAGAAGAGTTCCCTCTCACCGATCTTTCTGAAAGTCTTACCTCTAACCTTGATCACCGGTCCCAGGTCCTCCTCCGGCCTCCGATCGGTTGTCTTCCTCCTAACAGTCTCTCCACATATCCCTCCGGGTAGTAGGTGCCTCGCCACGCACATGGCGTAGTTGCAGTTGGATGGATCGCAGGGTTCGTTGACCCATCTGCACCATGGGGTTCCTCTCCGATATATTAGGGCGTTCCTACCACATCTAAATTTCCTACAAGTGGGAGAACACTTCCTCGGTTCACGCAATCTCGACACAACCTGCATCAGATAAGTCCTTCGAGGTTACATTATGCCTCATGCGTTACCTCTATATTTGGCTAAAGTTGGAGTTATAAACTTTTCTCCGTGAAGCCTCGAACCCTCTTGTATGTGAACACCGCTATAAACAAGATTACAACCAGACATATGGAGGATAGACTGACAAGCTGGCCTACCTCAAATGGATATCCGAGAACCATAATGTGGCTGTTTATTCTGAGCTCTATGCGTCTGGATTCTTCGAGGTGGACGGATAGAACCCCGCAGACCTTACCGTAGACCCGGATGGTTATCCGGTAATCCCCGCTAACCATCCCCTCTTGGAGGGCTGTCCCATCCGGCCGAGTTGTTAAGGTGTATAGCTTTAAATCTCCACGGGTTATCTCCACTGCAGCGTTGGGGATCGGCTGCCCGAGGTAATCTAGGACGACCACGGATAGTTCCAGGTTGAGCCCTTCACACCTTATGGTTAGGGTTGTATACTCCTTGGAGAGGGTTACCCCCGTCTCGTTTAGGGTTACCACCCTCCTCAGGGTTGAGCTGTAGTTGTATACGCTCACCTTATACCTCCCAGGAAGCAGATGGAGGATGACATCCCCAGTTGTATTTGTTAACCCCATATCGATCGTGGTTCTACCCATCCACTCATACGCAGTCACATGCACGTTCGGTACAGGTCCACCTCTAGAATCTAGAACCTTAACCGAGAGTAGGTACCTCTGACAGGTTATCTTCAACCTAACCCATCCATCCTCCACTAAATTGGAGAGGTCATCTATCAATGTCTCATTGAAGGTTACGCCTTCCCTGCTGAACTTTATCGTGTAGTTGGCGTTTACAGGCACCTGGGGAAGCTCGATGAATCCCGTTATGTTAGTCTTGAACGAGATCTCCCTAGATACCGGTGAGCCATACCTGTCGATTAGGCCGGCTTGAACCCTCACCTCTATATTCGGCAATGGGTTATCATCCTCATCAGCTACGGTTATGTTCATGTTTGCTATCTGGGCTGTGAGGGTTATCACCCCACTCGAGTCTACGTGTTCCATGGATGATAGTATCTCTATCTCGTTAAGGAACCCCTTGAATGCGTAGTTTACGCCGCACATGAGGTTTGTTGCCGGCGTGAAGCCGGTGCGGTTGGTTATTGAGGACCCTAATAGAGTTGTGAGGTCGGTTCCATTATAGATCTCGACGTCAACGTAACTAACCGCCTCGTTGGCCAGGGTTAACACCTTGAACTGGACCTCCACGAGTCTACATGTGATCTTGTAGATGGAGCTCTTCGTCACGCTTCCATTTGTGGAGCCAACCTCGAAGCCGTGCCATAGAGCCTTGAAGGTGTAATTTCCAGCCTTAAGGTGGAAGGTTGCCCATCCGGTGTCGTTCGTCTCCCCAGCTGAGATGAATCCCCCCACCCCGTAGACCGTGATGTTAAGGTTTGAGACCGGGTTGCCATCAAGGTTTAAGGCTTGGATTGATACGGCGTACCCCTCAAGCTCCGGAGAAGCCTCCAGTACGGGAACGTGCAAAACCAGAAGTTGTAGAATTAGCAATGATGTGGGGATGAACCTCTGGGGGGTCAACCTCTCCATCTGAACCTTCCTCACTGCGCCATCAAATCCTTAATAG
>CAZCOP010000068.1:1503-7998 GCA_964499825.1 uncultured Candidatus Bathyarchaeia archaeon | reverse complement strand
TGAAAAGTTATTTCTGCCCCATTTTTATTGGTAAGGGCTATTTATCTTCCTCTTCCTCGCTTGTCGCGGATACGTCTAGGCCTATATGGTTCCCGAATGCATGGTAGAAGGCTCCTACACCGAGTGCGATGAGGAATGAGATTACCACCCTGAGCGCGAAGAAGGATGCTCCGAAGAAGTCTACCTCTAGGAAGGCCCTCATGGGGCCGACTAGGGTCTGGCTTGTGATGAAGGCTGCCACCACCGATAGGGATAGCCCGCTCTTCTTCAAGACCCTTAACAGCGGGAGGTATGGGGCTAAGGGTCCGGGAGTCACCAAGCCTATCAGGGAGGCTCCCAATATGTTCCTCTCCGTCTTCCTCAGGAAGGACTCAACCCTCTCCCTCGAGATGAACGTGCTTATCAAATGGGCTGAGAATATGGCTACCACTAGGATCGGGACGGAGTAGAGGAACCTCATCACAGCTATGTAGAGCATCTCCATTATCATAGTATGGCCTCCACGATGAGGCTTCCTATTATCACGAATATTGTACATAAGGTTCCCCTGAGCACGAAGGACTTCCAACCGAAGTAAGTGAACTCCATGGCATCCCTATCCGGTGAGCCTATGATGACCTCCCCGGATATGAGGGCGAATATGGTTCCGATCGTTGCACCCTTCTGGAGCAGGGAGAGAGCTATGGGATACGTCGCATACCTCGGGATTGGGAGGATTACACCCAACACGGTCGCCAAAACTATGGAGAGGATGGGGTTCTCGCCCAGAACGGCGTATATGAACTCCTCGGGTATGAAGAAATCCAGCATAACACTTATCAGGGTAGCTGCGAAGAAGGCTGGGAGTATGGTTCTCATATCCCTTATGGAGCTCTCGCATATCTCCTTCACCCTTCTGACAGCCCTCGACTCCTCCACCATCTTCGTCTCCCCATCGCAAGTTGAACTTTAAAATTGAAACGATGAACCCGGATATAAAAATTTTTTTATGTACCTAAAAGTGTGAGTTTTCTGGAGATCTGAAGGTAAGGCATCTTAAACCGGATCTCTCAATCCCATATGATGGGGTAAAGTTAATCAAGGGGGATAATCTCCTAGTAGTAAGATGGAAGATGCTCCAGGTGGCATCCACAGGTGGGAAGGGTGGAACAGGCAAGTCCACCTTCGCCGTTCTTCTTGCCATAAAATTATCTAGGGAGGGGCGTAGGGTTCTACTCTGCGACTGCGATGTTGAATGCCCAAACGACCACCTCCTCTTAGGCAAGAAGCTGACATCGGCGGAGCCCAACCCGATATACCAAGACTACCCTGTACTCGACGAGGGGAAGTGTATGAGCTGCGGCTTATGCTCAAAGGCGTGCAGGGAGAACGCGATCATGCGGGTGAAGGGTAAACCGCCAGTATTCTTCCTGAACCTGTGCACCGGATGCGGAGCCTGCTGGATCACATGTCCAAGGGGGGCGATAGGCACAGGGAAGGAGGAGATAGGGGAATCCTTCATAACTAGGGTTAAGGGGAACCTTTGGCTCCTAACAGGGAGGTCCAAGCCTGGAGTCTCAGAGACTGGGCCGGTGGTGAGAGAAGTTAAAAGGAGAGCCCTGAAGTTTGCCGAAGAGAACGGCATCGACGCGATCATAGTTGACACCTCCCCAGGTGCACACTGTAACGTAATCCAAGCCCTGATGGGATGCGAGAGGGCCTACGTCGTTACAGAACCGACGCCGCTCGGCGCCCACGACGCCGGATTAATCTTGAGGCTTCTGGACGTTATGGATATACCGGGCGAGATAGTTCTGAATAAGGCGGATGTAGGTGACAGGAGCGTAATCGAGAGGATAGCCAAGGAGCACGGTGTATCGATAACGCTCGAGATACCATACTCCGAGAGGCTGGTGAGGGCCTACTCCCACGGTAGACTCGAGGAGGTTGTAGACCTGATATGAGGGCGAAGATGAAGGTTGTTGTGGCCTCCGGTAAAGGTGGAACCGGGAAGAGCATGCTCTCCGCATCCCTATCCCTACTATTCTCCGAGGTTAATGAGATAGTTGCATGCGACTGCGACGTTGACGCACCAAACCTAGGGTTGTGGCTGGGGGTAACGGATTACGACTCAAAAGAGGTCATATCGGTATCCGAGAAGGCCAGCATAAACCAGGAGAGGTGCACAAGGTGCGGCAGATGCCTAGAGGTCTGCAGGTTTGAGGCCATAGAGAGAATCGGGGAGAGCTACGTAGTCAACCCGCTAACCTGTGAGGGTTGTGGAACCTGCCAACTCGTCTGTCCAGCGGATGCCATAGAGTTGAAGCCCGCCATGAATGGGGAGATTAGGGTCAAGAAGACTAGGTGGGGCTTCCCACTGATCTCCGGGCAAGTATACCCCGGTGAGACCGGTTCCGGCAAGATAGTCCAGGAGCTGAGGAGGAGGGCTGAAGGCTTCGATTATGATTTGATGATACTCGACGCCGCTGCGGGTATAGGATGCCCCGTGATAGCCTCCGTAACCGGATGCGACTTCGCCGTCCTCGTCACCGAGCCGACTCCGTCAGGATTTGCTGACCTAGGTAGGATACTCGAGATAGTGAACCACTTCCGCATACCCTTCGGGGTTGTTATAAATAAGTGGGATATAAACCCGGAGATGTCAGCTAGGATCGAAAGGTGGAGCGGAGACCGCCTGCTGGGGAAAATTCACTACGACAGACTAGTCATCGATTCCATAGTAAACCTGAGGCCGGTAATAACGGCGAGGTCTAGGGTTACAGACGAGATCAAGGCTGTCTTCGAGAGGTTAACAGCCCTCCTATAGAGCGGTAACCTTCTAGGTTTTATATCCGGAGGATAACCTCACCCACATATCTCCCCATAACCTTGGCAAACCTCTTTATCGTCTCAGCCGGATAAGGCTTAACCTTACTGAAGCTCCTATCCAAGGTGTCATCCGGTATGAACTGTTGAAGTGCAAGTCTCTTGGCACCCTTCACGATCTCACATATGCCCGGGATATCCTCCTCATCCACAAAGCCCGGGACGACGGTTATCCTAAACTCGTAGTCGATCTTCCCATCCTTCAAGATACTAACGGTCTCCAGGTAGCTCTCCACCTCCTTAGCGCCCAGAAGCCTATACTTCTCCACGGTTGTCTTCACGTCTAGGGCTACGTAATCAACGTAAGGGAGGCATTCCTTCAAAACGTCTGGGAAGAAGCCGTTTGTATCAAGTTTAACGGCGAAGTCATCCTCCTTAAGCCTCTTAAGGAAGTCCGGGAGGTCCCTATGTATCGTTGGCTCCCCACCGGTTATGACAACGGCGTCCACATACCTCTTCCTAGACCTTAGAATCTGGAGTACTTCATCCTCGCTTAGGAATGGACCCTTAGGGTTCAGGACAAGCCTCCAGTTGTGGCAGTAGGGGCACCTCAGGTTGCAGCCAGGCGTGAACAGTATGGAGGATATCCTACCCGGATAATCTATAAGGCTTGTCTTCTGTAGCCCCCCGAACTTCACCAATTCGTGTTCACTTCGCCGGAACTACCACCTGAGCTATGGACTCATCGAAGGTCTTGCGTAGGCTGAACTCGGCCTGCTTGCCGTCGTTCCACTGGTCTACAGGTCTGAGGTAGCCCACAACTCTAGAGTAGACCTCACACTTGGCTCCACAGGTTGGACAGACCTTGTATTCACCGCTGAGGTAGCCGTGTGTTGGACATATGCTGAAGGTCGGCGTTAGGGTGAAGTATGGCAACCTGAAGTTTGTGGCGACCTTCCTAACCAACTCGGCGGCGGACTCCCACGAGTAGAGCCTCTCCCCAAGGTATATGTGGAAGACCGTTCCGCCAGTGTAGAGGGTCTGGAGTTGATCCTGATGCTCAAGGGCTTCGAATAAGTCCCCCGTGTAGTCCACCGGTAGTTGGGTTGAGTTTGTGTAGAAGGGTTCAACCCCCTTAGAAAGGTACCTCTCATTCGCAACTATAATGTCAGGATACTTCTTCTTATCGATCCTTGCAAGTCTGTATGATGTGCTCTCGGCGGGTGTAGCCTCCAAGTTGTAGAGGTTCCCGGTCTCCTCCTGGAACTCTATCAGCTTCCTCCTCATGAACTTTAGGACCTTCACGGCGAACTTTAGTCCCTCCCTCGTCGCTATGCTGTATCCGAAGAGGTTCAGTATAGCCTCGTTCATCCCGACCAATCCTATAGTTGAGAAGTGATTCTTCCAGTACTTCCCATACGACTCCTTTATCATTCGAAGGTAGTGCCTAGAGTATGGGTATAACCCCTTCTCGGTAAACCTCTCGAGGACCTTACGCTTTATCTCCAAGCTGTCCTTCGCCAGCTCCATCAGCTCACCTAACCTCTCGAAGAAGCCGTCCTCATCCTTCTGGAGGTACCCTATCCTCGGGAGGTTTATCGTCACCACGCCTATCGAACCGGTTAACGGGTTCGCCCCGAAGAAGCCCCCTCCACGCTTACGTAGCTCCCTATTATCTATCCTGAGGCGGCAACACATGCTCCTAACATCCTCGGGCTTCATATCGCTGTTTATGAAGTTGGAGAAGTAGGGTGTCCCATACTTAGCTGTCACCTCGAATACCTTCTGCGAGACCGGTGAGTCCCAGTTGAAGTCGTGAGTTATGTTGTAGGTTGGTATGGGGAAGGTGAAGACCCTCCCCTTAGCGTCACCCTCACCCATAACCTCCGCGAAGGCCTCATTGAAGAGGTCCAACTCGTCCTGCATATCACCATAAGTCTCGTCCTGAACCTTACCTCCATATATAACCGGCTCATCCCTCATAAACTCCGGAACGTTAAGGTCTAACGTTACGTTTGTGAAGGGAGTCTGGAAGCCAACCCTAGTTGGGATGTTTATGTTGAAGAAGAACTCCTGGAGGGCCTGTTTAACCTCCTTCTCATCCAAGCCGTCGTAGTAGATGAAGGGCGCCAAGTACGTATCGAAGTTGCTGAAGGCCTGCGCACCCGCAGCCTCCCCCTGCAACGTATAGAAGAAGTTGACAACCTGGCCCAGAGCGGTCCTGAAGTGCCTTGGGGGTTTACTCTCTATCTTGCCGGGTACCCCGCCGAAGCCCATCATGAGAAGGTCACTCAAGTCCCAACCGACGCAGTAAGGACCTAAAACGCCTAGGTCGTGGATGTGGAAGTCCCCAGAGTAGTGGGCATCCCCGATGTTGGGCGGGTATATCCGTGTAACCCAGTATTTCGCTATAACGGTGGATGACAGGTGGTTGTTCAATCCCTGGAGTGAGTAACTCATGTTAGAGTTTTCACGGACGCGCCAATCCTCAAGTTCGAGGTACCGGTCGACGAGTTCAGCGGAGCTTAGAAGAACAGCCAGCTCCCTTATATCTTGATGCTGCTTCCGGTAGAGTATATAAGCCTTAGCTGTCCTAGCGTGTCCATTCTCTATAAGGACCTTCTCAACCATGTCCTGAATCTCTTCAACGGTTGGGACGCCGTCCTCACCAAACCGCTTCTCCAGCTCCCTAACAACCTCGTCGCTCAGCCGTTTTGCGAGTTCCTTATCCCTACCCCCAACCGCCTTGGCTGCCTTCCAGATTGCGTTCGTTATCCTATTCTGGTCGAACGGTTCAAGCCTTCCATCACGCTTCCTAACATACCTCAATATTGATGGCCCCCTTTAGCTGGGTTGCCGCCATCAAGATAAGCAAAGAGATTATTTGATGTTCAAAAATTTAAACTTAATTGTCTAATTTTTTAGACTAACATCTCTACTGCGAATATAACATATCGAAGAACGCCATTTATAATGATCCATGTAAACGCCTCAGCCGACTAGATCCGACCGGAGGCCAAAAGATATATTAGTTGATCCCCAATCTCCTTTTTGAGCCGCTACACTTGGAGGGGTTAACTTGCGAGGTCGAGACCTGCTGACTCTCCAGGACCTCTCTAATGAGGAGATCTGGAAGATCCTCAAGACGACGCACAGACTCAAGCATGGAGGGTCAGCTGGAGAGGTTGAGCACATCCTAAGGGGGAAGAGCATACTACTACTCTTCCAGAAGTCCTCAACTAGGACGAGGGTATCCTTCGAGGTTGCCGTACAACAACTAGGCGGACAGCCCATATACTTAGGTTGGAGTGAGGCGCAGCTTGGGAGGGGTGAGACCGTTGCTGATACCGCTAGGGTCTTGAGCCGTTACGTTCATGGGGTTGTGGCCCGCGTATACCGCCAGAGCGACCTAGAGGAGATGGCGAGGTATGCATCGATACCGGTCATAAACGCCCTATCAGACCTATTCCACCCATGCCAGATAATAGCTGACCTATATACCCTATGGGAGAGGAGGGGAACCCTTAAGGGTTTGAAGTTGGCCTACATCGGTGACGGGAATAACGTCTGCAACTCCCTCCTGATAGGTTGCAGCAAGCTTGGCGTTGATATATCTGTTGCATGTCCACCCGATTATAGACCGTATGAGAGGGCCATCGAGTGGTCGATCGAGAACTCTAGGGAGAGCGG
>CAZCOP010000068.1:0-1403 GCA_964499825.1 uncultured Candidatus Bathyarchaeia archaeon | reverse complement strand
GTCATAGATGGACCCCGCTCTATAGTTTGGGATCAAGCTGAGAACCGCCTGCACACAGCCAAGGCTATATTGGCTCATCTAATCTGAGGTTGAAGAGGGTTCATTCAAACCGGATGGTTGAGGGGTAATATGATACTGCTCGTCGCATCTAAGCTGGATATAGCCGCTGTGAATATAGCCGCCCACCTTCTAACAAGCTACGAGTTTGAGGAGACCGCTGAAACCTTCAGGGGGAACCCTGTATATGCCAAGAGACTCAATAACGGGAGAGAGGCTAAGCTCGTCTTCATCGATGAGGAATCAGTGAACGCTCAGTTCATAACCGAGTTCTTCACCCCAAGCCTCGTAATCTTCCTCTCAAAGCACAAGAGCAAGAGTGGAATCCCAACGTTATCGGTCCACACCCCTGGAAACCTTGGCGAAGCAGCCTTAGGAGGGATTTCCAAGAAGGTCTCGATAGCCCCCGCGAGCGCGATGAAGGAGGCCTTGATCGAGATGCTAAGATGCAAAGATGAGATGGAGCTGAAATATGAAGTCTCATACGAGTGTACCCATCACGGTCCATCACTGGATGTCCCTGCGATGTTCGTCGAGTTGGGGAGCTCCTTGGAGCAGTGGAGGGATGTCAGGGCCGCCGAGGCTGTTGCTAGGGCCTCCCTTGCGGCTGCATCGGCTGTTAGGGTCTATCCAACCGTTCTGGGTATCGGTGGACCTCACTATAACCGCAAGTTCACTAGGATGGCTGTTGAGACCGACATAGCCTTCGGACATATGATCCCGAAGTACGCCGTAAATATGGTTGATATAGACGTGCTGAGGCAGTGTATCGAGAGGACTGTTGAGCCTGTTGAGAGGGCTATACTGGACTGGAAGGGGATAAGGGGCTCCGATAAGGCCACGCTCATAGATATGCTTGATGAGGTCGGCCTTGAGTTTGAGAGGGTTTAGCCCTCGTAAAGTAGGCTCTTTATGAATCGCCTTATAGGTCTCTCAAACAGCCTCCTCAAGCCTTCTAGGATCTTTATACCCTCAGCCGTTATCGAGTAATACTTTATTCTTCTCCTTCCCTTCTGAACCCACCTTCCAGTTATGAAGCCTTTCTCCTCAAGCTCGTATAGGAGCGGGTAGACGACGCCGGATGTAAACCTCCGCTTCGTCAGATTGATAAGCTCCTTAGTTATCTTGTAGCCGGACATGGATCTCTGTGTTAGCAGCCAGAGTATGATGGCCCTACTCAATCCTCTCAGGGTTGGCCTAACCAGTTCGTCCTCAACGCCAGTCAATATGAGCCTCTCCACGCCGGTAGGTTAAAAGTCGGATAATCCTCTCTAATTCTTCATTTATATATCTTAACCTTACATTATTTTTATTCTTCTAAATCTATTAAAGCTTGGGGGAGGTTA
>CAZCOP010000067.1:0-8329 GCA_964499825.1 uncultured Candidatus Bathyarchaeia archaeon | reverse complement strand
TCCCTCCACTCCTCCCTCGGGGTTAAGGTCTCCCCCTCAGTCTCAATCGTCATCTCTTGGGTTATGTAGTCCAGTGTGAGTATCGCGTTGCTACCAGTTACGATTAGCCTCCTAACCTTGTATGGGGTGAGCCAGTTAGCCTCTATAAAGGCTGTTCTCCCACCACTGAAGGCGAGCATTATCTGGGCGTAATCCTCAAACCTCCTGTGTCTTAGGCTTCCAGCCTTAGCGTAGACCGCCACTGGGTCCTCACCGAAGATGTACCGCATCATGTCGATATCATGTATCGCCGTGTCCTTTATTACCCCGACATCTCCAATCCTCTCAGGCCACCTTGAGACCCTCCTAGCCAAGGCTGAGACTACGGAACCTATCTCCCCTCCATCTATCATCTCCTTTAAGCGTCTAACCCCCGGGTTGAACCTCTCTATGAAGCCGACCTCGAGGAGGAGCTTTCTTTCCTCGGCGGCCCTCAAGATCCTTCTAGCCTCCCTAATCGTGCTCGCCATCGGCTTCTCCACGAAGACGTGCTTCCCAGACCTTAGGGCTTTCAACGCCTCACCGGCGAGGTTCGTCGACCAGACGCATATGGTTACGGCGTCTATATCCTCCCTCCTCAGCATTCCGCTGCTGTTTACGTACGCCTTGACGCCGTACTTCTCCGCGGCTGACTTAGCCCTCTCAGGGTTTATATCACATACTGCTACAACCTCCGCATCCGTTATCTCATCCAGAACCCTTAGGTGGTTCCTTCCCCAGAAGCCCATCCCTATTATGGCCGTTCTGAGTTTATCCTTCATCTGGTCCATACACCCCTACCGAGCCCGCGGTATATGAAGCCCTCCCTCTCAACCTCCTCAGGGTTCATTACGTGGCTTAAGTCGACTATCGCCGCCTTCCTCCTCATTAAGATTCTAACCCTTTTAAGGTTTAGGGTCTTAAACTTGTCGTGTCCAACGGTTATGACGAGGCAGTCCATGTTCTTTAGGGCTCCGCTGAGGGTTCTCTCAGTTGGGTAGCCCATCTGAACCACCTCCCTGTAGGAGAATAGCGGATCGAACACTTTGACTGTTAGGCCCTTCCTCTCCAAGATTTCTATAAGTTCTCTAATCACCGATTCGTCAGCTTCCTTCACGTTTGGGCTGTGTGATATGCCGAGTATTAGAACCCTAGACCTCCTTGCGGTCTTTCCGCAGGAGCGCAACGCATCCCTGACCAGATAGAACACCCTCATCAACACTCTATCGTTAACCCTCCTTGAGAGAGTTACGGTGCGCACCTTCAAACCTAGAGCCTCAGCCTCATCTATCAGCAGATAGGAATCCGTCGATGTCCTCCTGTCCACTATCCCCGGATGGAGGAGGCGGTATCGCGGATGCATATTGATCGCCCTCTGAACCTCTATGAAGTCTATTCCAGCAACCTCACAGAAGTGGGAGAGTTCATTTGAGAGAGCCTTATTCACATCTCTATAAACGCTCTCGAAGAGCCTGACGGCCTCAGCCGCTTTTATGCTTCTGACCTGGACTACGCCCTCCCTTGAGATTGTGCATAGAACCTCCCTAGCAACCCTCAAGCTGTCCTCATCGATCGCCCCTAGAACCCTGGGGTACCTCCTTAGATCCTCTATGGTTCCGTCGGAGATCCGGACCGGGCTGTAGGCTAGACCGAAGTCGACCCCAGCCTTCATCCCGGAAGCAGTCTCAAGAGCGCTTCTTATCAAGCCCTCGGTCATCCCTGGGCATAGGGCGCTCTGGACGATTATCAGGGAGCCCCTCTGCAGGTTGAGGCCTACATCCCTACACGCGATCTCGACGTTCAGGTAGTCCGGCCTCTTCTTCTGGTCAACCGTCACTGGGACGGCTAATATGATGATGTCGCTTGATGGTATAGCCTCTTCAGGTTTTGACGTTGCGGTTAGGTTCCTCCTCCTAACCTCCTCCCTCACCAGCGTTGCTAGGCCTGATTCCGGGAGCGGTGAGATCCCCCTCCTTATCGAGTTTACGACTGAACGGTTCTTATCTACGCAGATAACTTTGAAACCTGCTTCGGCGAGGAGGCATGCCGTTGATAGGCCCGTCCATCCGCATCCGACGACGCTTACGGTGTAGTCTCCCCTCTCATCCCTAGACCTTAAATGGCCTTCCCTAATAGCCATAGCCTTGGACATAGCCTCTTCCACTTCATCGGCTTCCGAATAATTCTATAAAGATTATCCTCCATTCAGTATTAAAGTTTTGAGACCTCCAGTTCTGTGGTTTCCGGTTACTTTAGATCCTCAACAACTCCAACGATTACTTCTAAGGGGTCCTCAAACCTCTCCGTCAGCTTACGCGCCCTCTCAGTCTGCCTCTTCCTGAGAGAGGCCGGATCTTCCAGCATCTTGAGTATTAACTTAACAACGCTCTCCGGTGAGGTTTCACGGATTATCAAGCCCTCATTTATTAGGAAGCTCTCTATGAAGGACGGTTCAGCCGGATAACAGGAGATCGCGGGTACACCGAGCAAGGCAGCCTCCGTGTTCATGGTCCCTCCGGCGCCTACAAAGACCGTTGTGTAGTAGAGGAGGCTCGGCCCGTCGATGATGGACTCGCAGACCTTAAGGTTTCCGGATTTCCCTCCGAAGGCTTCCCTAAGGGTGGATATGTGCTCTCGATATCTCGGTATGACCACCATCTGGAGTTCAGGCCTCTCCTTCAGGAGCTTATCGATGACTGAGATTATAGGTGATTCACGGATCCTCCCTAGGAGGTAAGCCGCGAATGACTCCTCCATCCTGAAGGTTAATATGGGCTTAGACCTGTCCAAGTTGAGTTCCTTCAGCACACCCCCGTCCGGCTTGAGGTCCCTAAGCCAAACCCATGGGTCTAGGGCGTAGTATTGGATTATCCTATCGGGTTGTATCCCATATCTAACCCAAACCTCCTTCGGTATCATCTCCGGCGTTAGGAGCCTCTCGGATAGCGGTATCGTCAGCTTGGCCGTGGCCTCGGCGTGCGGTGAGTCGTTTATACATATGTGTGGTATGCCTAGGCCGAAGGATACCCTTGCCAGCTCGGGTGAGGAGAATGATATGGCTACGTCCGGTTTAAACTCCTCTATAACCGGTATCATCTCACCCATCCTCTCAACACTCGCTTCAAGCTTACCCCTCAATCTGCCCCCTCCATGCCTCCCTATAACCTCGGCGTCTACCCCTTTAAGCTTGAGTAGGTCGTTCACCTCCCGGTATGTTCTAGTCAACATGAGCACTTCATGTCCCCTCCCCTCCAGCCTCTCCGAGAGCTTTGGGAAGAACATGCATTGCTTCGGTGTTAATATGTCGATTACTACCTTCATCCCATCCATTACCCCTTTAGGTTTCCTTTTTGAGATTCACCCTTCACCTTAGTAAATCTTCCTAGCCTAAGATGGCTTTCCCGGCTTCTCCACTAGACGCCGGAAGGTTCTCCTCACAATCTCCCTCCACAGCCAGAGCCATATCAAGACTAGGATGGCGCTCACCAACACCTTAGCGGTTGCTGTTAATAGGTCTCCTAGGAAGTTCTCCGGGAGCGGTATCCTTAACGGAACCACTATGGTGTCGATTATCCATAACCCGAACAGCATCGAAGCCCAGACGAAGAGCATTATCAAGGCGAAGTCCATAACCCTACGGATCAAGTTGTCACCAGCATCAGATATAACGTCAAGAGAGCTAAGGTCCCTGAGATCGCGGATAGAACCATGAACACCCTCACAGCCTCCTGTTCAGTCAGTGGACCCCTAGCCAGAACCATCCTGGCGAGAGTTATCGGAGCCTTCGGGTCTGTAGTCACGGCCAACCTTCCATCATCCAGTATACGGATCGGCCTTGCAACCTCCCTCCTCTCATATAGCCTACCGATGGTTGAAAGGCCGTAGAAGCCGTTCATTATCTGCGGCATGAAGGCGACTACCGCTATAACCTCCATCCGGCCGATGATGGCTATAGCTCCCAGGGCTGCCCCTACGCTTAGGGTTCCGACGTCACCCACGAATACGCGGGATGGATACTTGTTAAAGTACCATAGGGCTAGGAGGGAGCCGAGTAGGCCGGCGCACATCACGGCGGCTTCACCTCTGTTCAGGATCATGGCCGATACGAGCAAGACCAGGGTGGTTATGGAGCATGTTCCGGTCATGGTGCCGTTGAAGGGGTCCATCATATTAACGGCGTTGGATGTTATAGCTATGGCTAGGGGTATCATGAAGGGGTATACCACTGTGAGGCGTGTCCTACCGACTATTGGAATTACAAGGCGGGGGTTATATGTTCCAGTTATCAGTATGGGTAGGCTCGCCATCATGGTGAGCAGGGGCTTAACCCTGGCATTTAACGGTCTCAAGTCGTCTATTGCCCCTATTAAACCCGAGATCAGGGTCACAGCCAGGAATGTTAGGAAGAATTTAGCCATGTTCGGTTCCATAACCGAGGCCGAGACCATGGTGACGGTCAGCCCTATGAGTGAGCCGATCCCCCCCATCTCGGGAACCTTAGGTTTATCCCTCTTGTGAACGTCAACCCCAACTATCCCCTTCCTCTTCATCAATCTCATCAACGGTGGCATAACAACGAAGCTAACTACGAACCCTAAGGATAGAATCACAGCTGTCTCCATGTAAGTGTTCGGCGTCCCCAATCGGCTCTCCTTCTTTTCGATTTACCGGCTAGCTTATCTCTGGACTCCTCCTTATATCTTCTTTCGGTCACCCTTAAATCGTTAATGGACGGTACGGTTCAGACGGGTAGAGTTATTAGGTTAAACAGAATCAAACTCGTATATTTGGTGACGTATCTGGAGTTGGGGGAGGCTCCTTGGTTAAGCCCGTCCTAGCCCTGGACTTCGACGGCGTCATAACATACCTAGACATAGATTGGGGTAGGGTTCAGAGAGAAATCTCCGAGGCCGTCGGGTTTAGGGTGCACAGCATACTCGACTTCTGGGAGGAGTACTTTGGGACGGAGCTCTTCGACGTTGCGAATAGGATAGTTGAGGCCCACGAGCTTGACGCCGTCTGGAGGGCGAAGCCTTACGGAGATGTTAGGCCAGCGCTTGAGAGATTTAGGGGGACCCTATACTTGGCTTCTATGCAATCGATGAAGGTTCTGGAGATATTCTTGGATAGATACTCCCTCAGAGGGTACTTCAAGGATATACTCAGCAGGGAGGGGTTTGGAAGTAAGAGAAGTCAGTTACAGTTCATAATTGAGAGGGAGGGGGTGGGGAGCGACGTGATACTAATAGATGACTCGTGGAGGAATGTAAGCGAGTGCAGTAAGCTCGGTGTCAGGTGTATCCTGTTCAGGAGGTGGGAGGGGGCAAACCTGCTAGATGTGATATCAACCTTATAATTAGCGTTTAGAGTGGGGGAAGCGATTTATCTCTCCTAACAGTCAATTATTACATGGTGTACCCAGTTGGCTATAGAGCGGTTATCAACCGGTATACCCGAGCTTGACAGGATGCTCGCGGGCGGGATACCTAGGGGCTTCTCCGTCGCCGTAACCGGTGAGCCTGGAACAGGGAAGACCATACTATGCATCCACTTCATGGCTGAGGGGGTGAAGGAGGGGGACCGATGCATCTACGTGACGACCGAGGAGAGTAGGAACTCGATAATAACCCAAGCTGAACAGTTCGGCTTCGACTTCTCAAGCGCGATTGAAGATAAGAGGCTCATAATAATCGACGCCTTGATGGGGACGGATGACCCCTGGTCCCTCCGGAGCCTTGAGATTGAGGACCTCGTTAATAAGGTCATCGAGGCGAAGAAGGCTTTAGGGTATGGTAGGGCCCGCTTAGTTGTAGATTCCCTCTCAGCCTTCTGGCTTGATAAACCAGCCATGGCTAGGAGGCACTCCTACTTCGTCAAGAAGGTTCTGGCTAAGTGGGACTTCACAATCATGATGACCTCGCAGTACGCAATAACAACCTCTGAAGCGTTCGGTTGGGGGGTTGAGCACATAGCCGATGGGATAATAAGGTTCAGGAGGTTCGTTAGGGGAGGGGTCCTGAGGAGGTATATACTCATCGAGAAGATGAGGCAGACCCCTCACAGCCTTCAGATGCATGAGATATCCATAGTTCCTGGTAGGGGGCTAGTCATAACGGGGCCGGTCGAGATGAGGAGGGAGGATGTAACCCTGCCCAGGGAGGTTACCGAGAGGATCGAGAGGGCTATGAGGAGGAGGGAAGCTGAGGTTCCTTGAGCCTCCCATCAGAGCATTACTCCCGCCCAGATGTACAACGTGAGATAGCTGAGTTTTGCAGGAACCGTTGGGTGGGGATACACTGTGCAGACCGGCTTGGGGAGTTGAGGTTTAGGAGATACCTGAAGGGTAGACCCTTAACAGTCAACGACCCTAGTGATGTGGAGAGGCTTCAAAGCATTTACGGTTGCACCCTAAGGTCCATCTACGCCACCGCAAATCTTTACCGGAGGGTTGACAGTAGGGAGGATGTCTATACGCTCCATAACATTGTAGGTTGCACGCCGACATGGGATATCGATAGCGAACTGGATAACTGGCGTGAAACCGTCAGGGTTGCCGGTGAGATAGTCTCATTCCTCCGGAGCCTCGGTTTGGAGCGCTCCCTATACCTGAAGTGGTCTGGGAATGGCTGCCACATCCACATCCATGAGGGAGCCATATCAGAGGATTTGACGCGTAGATACCACCCTCTAGACCTAGCCTACGCGATCGTTGAGTATGTAAACTCGAAGCTTTATGGGAGGTTCATCGAGCTGATGCATGGAGGTGGAAACTTGAGGGTTGAGAATAAGATGGACTTGACGAGGGTCTTCACGGCTCCACTCAGCCTCCACAGGAAGCTTGACGTAGTCTGTATATGCATGAAGCCTGACCAGCTGGGGGAGTTCTCACCTGAATGGATAACCCCTGGAAGGTTCAGGCATAACCCTTCTTGGCGTGAGTTCTCGGTTGGGGAGGCTGATGAGCTGGCGTTAAGGGCCTACCGGAGCGTTGGCGGATACCCACTCCACTTTAGAAGGAGGAGGCGTAAGACTAAACCCCTAGATGAGGAGATAATGAGGTGGCTCGAGAGGGATTGAACATTCTCCCCGTTAACTCTAAGGGATTCCCCTTCGGCGTCGAGGGGGAACCACCTTGGAGAATCCCATAACCCGTTTAGGAAAGGTATTTAAGGCCATAAACCCTTCTTACTCCACCAACAAGGAGTTGAAGTTATGCCAGAAGAGCCGGATGTGATCTACATCGGAAGGAAACCGCCGATGAACTACGTGTTGGGTGTAATAACCCATCTAAGCGGGTCTGGTGGTAAGGAGGTAACGCTGAAGGCTAGGGGTAGGGCGATCAGCACAGCCGTAGATGTAGCTGAGATAGCGAGGCACAAGTTCATCAAGGAGTTGACTGTGAAGAGGATAACCATAGGAACGGAGGAGCTGCCACCCAGAGAAGGCGAGGGCAGGAGGAGGAACGTCTCCACAATCGAGATAACCCTAACCACAGAAGCCGAGGGGAAGAATGGATAAGTCTAAGAAGAGGGGGAGATCCATCCCTACACCCTTTTGATTGGCAATACTAGGCCTATCCTCACAAGGAATGGTTAACCCATACTCTTAAGACGCTTAGCTAGAAGACGGCTGAACTCCATTGATGTCCAACCCGGAGCAGTCGCCGGAGGCCCAGCTGCTATCACATTCCCTGATCTCGAACTTCAACCCGCCATGCGAAGTTCGAGACGGCGACAGGCATCCATGTTCCCTAAAGGACCATAGCTTCGTAAAGGAGATATCGCCTAGGCTTCTGGAGGCGAACAAGACTGCTGAAAAGCCTAGAATACTGATTGGAGACTCAACGGAGATGAGGGGTTTGGGGAGATGAATAACGTTCATGTACTCCTCTCTTGCGGCGGACAGCTTCTACACTTAGGGGTTAACCGCGGATGGCCGCCTTTCGAGGCTGAAGTTCTCATATTGGACAACGAGCCAGGCCTGATAAAAGCCGTAAAGGTTGAAAGGAGGCGGTTAGGCATACTCCACGCCTTGAAATACCTACTCACCCTATGAGGGGAAGGGGGAAGAAGAAAGGATGGAAGTTGAGAGAGCGGTCAAACAAGCACTCTTCAAACTCGTAAACTCAGCAAAGAAGTATAGAAAAGACGGACAAAGAACAGCTGAAAGCCAGAGTCGAGAAGACCCCCAGAGAACTCCACCGGATAGCGGATGAACTCGAACTCCTACTAGCATATCACAAATTGGGAATCGTAATTATGAAACATCTTCAAAATTTAATGGGGGAAATTTTTATATATCGATGTAGATA
>CAZCOP010000066.1:3926-8399 GCA_964499825.1 uncultured Candidatus Bathyarchaeia archaeon | reverse complement strand
ATAAACCCAGAATACGCAGAGGGCTTGGATGGGATAGAGAGGCTGGACTACATATACGTACTCTACTGGATGGATAGGCTCAGCGAGGAGGATAGGAAAGTTCTAAAGGTCCACCCGAGGGGTGACAGAAGTAGGCCGCTAACCGGGGTCTTCGCCTTGAGGAGTCCGATGAGGCCCAACCCGATCGGATTGACCAGAGTTAGGCTTTTGAGGAGGGAGGGAAACAAGCTGTATGTTGAGGGCTTAGACGCCCTCGATGGAACCCCGGTGGTAGATATAAAAAGTGGCTGACCCTCCTCATTCCCTATTCTCGTCTCTCATACCTTTCTCGGCGAGGAACTCCTCTCTGCCTCGAGAACCTCCTTGATATCCCTCTCATCGAAACCCGTAACCCTACTTATGTACTTGATGAGCTCCTTCAGGTCTATCTTCATGTGGACCATGCCTACATCTGCTCATTCAACATCTGGGAAGATCGTGGATCATCCTTCAGTCATTCTTTGAGTATCTCGAGGGCTTTCTTAACTGCGAACCTCAGCCGTGCAACGCAGGCGTAGTCGTGAACCCTAGCGAAGTACTCCCTCAATCCCTCCCTAGTCTTCAGGTCCAAACCGGTTAGCTGTCTACAGTTGACATGGCCGAACCTCTCCCTGAACTCAGCCACGTACTTATCGACCATATCCCAGATGGGTTGGGGGTTCTCCTCTGGACTGGTTCTCCCGTACTTTATACCTATCGCTATCGCTACACTTGAGATGGAGCCGCAGAGTAGACCGTTCAGTGAAACGCCGGCTCCTATGCCGGTTCCAATCTTCGGGATTATCTCAGACTCGACGCCAAGTTCATCCTTTAATGCCAAGAGGATGCTCTCGCAGCAGTTGTATGGCCTTCCCACCGGGAAGTTGCTCGGTCTTTCACAGAAGTACCTGACCGCCTTCTTCTGTAACTCTATCACCCTCTCCTTATCCAGCATCTCTTAAACCCCCGTTAGGTTTATTTCCTCCCTACCATTAGCTTCTTCCTCAACTCTTTGACTGTTAGTGAACCTACCATCCAGTTCTCAGGGGAAACCTCATGGAAGACCGTCCAGATGTATTCCTCATGCTCCCTTAAGGGCGGCCTTATCTCTTTTAAGACATCTGCTATGGCCTTCTGTAGTCTAGCCTTCTCTTCAGCCGTGAAGGGTATATCCCATATCTCTATCAAGGGCAAGTTTAAGTCACCTCTATAACTTGTACGGAAACTTAACCTCCGTACCTTTGTCACTCCTTCTCGGCCGCGAGTTTAGCCTTCAGCTCCGGCAGCGTCAATCTATCAACCATCCAGTTCTCAACCGGTACCTCATGTATTATAACCCACGTGTAGTGTTGGGGCTGCCCGGTTTCCTTGACTATGAGATCTGTGACCTTCCGTGATAGTTCAGCCTTCCCCTCGCTTGACAGGGCTCCCTCACCAAAGAACATCATTATTAGGGGCAGGATCATCACCTCCTTCTCCTAGTATTGGTTGGCGGCTCCTTGGATTAACCTTTGGTTTGCAGGAAAAAGGCTAACCTCGACTCAATCTTAAGGGGGAAAGTTTAATGTGACTCGAGAGCGAAATCTTACTCGATGTGTTGGTGACATGATTATCGGGAGGAAACTTCTCAACCTAGTGACCAATAAGGTTAACCTTGAGATTCTAAGTCTACTCCGGAATGAACCGTCGTACCCGAGGATGCTAGCCGAGATCTTAGGTAAGGATGAGACCCACATCTCAAAGAGGCTTCGGATGCTTGAGAGGGCTGGCATAGTTACCGGCGAATGGAGGAGAGTTGGGGGGAAGAACGTTAGGCTCTACTCGCTCAACACCGAGAGGATAGAGATAATCTTCGACTTGGAAGGGTGTAAGGTGCAACTAAAACCAAAGGAAGGGGAGAGGATGCTCATCGTGACGGCGATTCACAACTTTAGGGTTCCACCACCAGCAAACTTCGTCGGCAGGAAGGCTGAACTTGAGATGCTGGAGTCAGAGAAGAACTTCTTCATAATAGAGGGGATGGCGGGCATAGGGAAGACCAGTTTAGCCTCAAAATATGCGGAGGAAGTCAAGAGAACTCACCGTGTATTCTGGCACTCGATGAAGGAGGTAGACTCCCTAAACTACCTAATGAATAAGCTGGCCATCTTCTTAAGCCGTCATCAATACTTAGAACTCCTGAACTATCTGAAATCCGGGGGTTCTGACGACTCAGTAAAGATGGCTCTACTCTTGAAGGGAATAGACCGTGAGGGGTACGTCGTAATACTCGACGACTACCACAGATGCCGAGATGAGAAGATAGACATCCTACTCAGATACTTACAAAAGAATCTGAGAAGGGCGAGGGTTCTGGTACTATCAAGGGTCAGGCCGAGGTTCTTCTCCCCGCTAGACCCAAACGTCACTGAGAGGAGGCTGACCGGGCTAAACACGGATGAAACCCTAGAGCTTCTAACGAGCAGGGGTCTGAGGGTCAGCCGAGGGGAGGCTGAGGAGATTCAGAGGAGGCTATCAGGACACCCGCTCGCTCTGAATATGCTCTGTGAAACCCTTAATGGAAGAGCCATCGAGGAGGTGTTAGAGGGCCTCCCTGAGAGGGGGCTTCTGGAGTACTTCTGGGATGAGGTCTACCAGAGCTTGGAGGAGGAGGAAAGAACCCTACTTAGGTGCATGTCCGTCTTTAGGTACCCTGTCCCGGTTAGGGCGATAATGGCCGTTTCCAAGGTTAAGGGTGTGAGGGGGATCCTATACTCCCTTGAGAGGAAGATGCTCATCTGGAGGAGTGATGAAGGGTATCACCTACACGAGGTTATCAGGAACCTCTCCTACAACCTACTGGAGGACGCTGAGGAGATGCATAAGAGGGCAGCCGAGTACTACCTGTCCGAGGGAACCACCGAGGGGCTTCTGGAGGCGATATACCACATGATTAAGGCTGGCAACTTTATGGGGGCGGCGGACGCGATACGTGAGGACTTGAAGGTTGAGGGACGCAACTGCATAGAGAGAGGCTATATGGCGCAATACCTAGAACTCCTCAAGAAGCTGCCTAAGGATGACTTAAACGAACAAGTCTGGTGTTGGATCCTTTACGGTAGGGGTAGGGTTCACCTAGCCCGAGGGGAGTTTCAGAAGGCAATAAGGGACCTCACAAACTCGCTGATGATGGCGGAGAGATGCTCAGACAGAGTCCTCACAGCTAGAGCACTTAAACATCTCGGAAAGGCCTATCTCAGCATGGGAGATGTAAAGATGGCCGAGACCTGCTTCATAAGGAGTCTAAAGCTCCTCAAGGAGCTTGGAAACTTGGGCGAACTAGGAGGGACATATCTGGAGGCTGCGCTACCCCACATTTATAAGGGAGACCTTGAAACTGCGGAGGAGCTCCTTAATAGCGGTTTGAGGCTCTGTAGAAGGGCTGGTGATGTGAGGAGCCTCGCGGTTGGCTACTACCACTACGCCGGATTATATGAGATGAGGAATGATTGGGAGAAGGCTAAGGAGGTCTGCGAGGAAGGATTGAGGGTATTTGAGGATCTAGGGGACATCCTGTGGGTTGCCATCCTAAACGCCGAATTAGCGTTCATAAAGTCCTTCCTCCACTCCCTTGATGAAGCCCTAGAACACTACGACAGGTGTATAGAGACCTTCAAGGAGACTGGTCTATATACGAAGCTCGTTGAAGCCTACTCCGACAGGGCTCTCCTATTGATGGAACTGGGCGACCTTGAAGGGGCGGAGAGAGACTGCGGGGAAGCCCTGAAACTTAGGGATCAGCTGGGCAGTTTCTCCTACTACGGCGTAACGTACAGAGCGTTGGGTATACTGGCAACTCTGAAGGGTAAGTGGATTGAGGCTGAAGAACACTTCAAGCGGAGTATAGAGTTGCTCTCCCCACTCCACCAATTCCACCTAGCTGAGACCCACATCGACTTAGCATTGCTCTATAGAAAGATGGGTAGGAATGAGGAGGCGAAGAAACACCTCAAGAGGGCTTCAAGCATATTTGAGAGGCTCGGCTCTAAGGTTGAGCTGGAGAGGGTTAGAAAGATGATTGAAGAGTTAGGAAAGGAGATTGACTGAAAGGGGGAGCCGCCACCCGTAAAATTAATGGGTGGATCACACATTCCCTCAGCATATCTTATTAACAACTATTCCTTAATAATTTCTTGGAATGGGGAGAATTTGAGCCTTGTCGGGTTCAGCCTACCATCCTAGGGCTTTCTTGGCCCTAAGGAGGAACCGCCGCCGTGGGCTGGTCAGCCGAACCAAGATAATCTCGCTTCTGGAGAGGGGTAAGGCCTTAACAGCTAAGGATATAGCGAGGATGACCGGGCTAACTTACGGCGTGGCCCTACACCACCTACACCTCTTGGAGGATGAACATATAACCACCCGTGAGGGGAAGAGGCCATACCTGTGGAGGCTGACCGGAGCGGGGCAGGCTAGCCT
>CAZCOP010000066.1:0-3826 GCA_964499825.1 uncultured Candidatus Bathyarchaeia archaeon | reverse complement strand
CGTGTTGATGTCGATAAACTCTCAGCAATCCTCATGGGATTGCACGATCATAGGAACCGATGGCTCCCTCACAATTAGGGAGGCTAAGGATATAACGATCGGAGGGGAGGTTATCAAAACGCCGCTCAAACCTGGAGGGGGGATAGAGGCAGCTTTGAGGGAGTTCGCTTCATCGGTCAGGGAGGGGAGGGAGCCCGAGGCTTCAGGTAGGGATGTACTAAGGACCATGTGGACCCTCGAAGCCGCTAAGGCATCTCTTAGGGAGAGGAGGGTTATCAGCGTTAAGGACCTGAGTTATCCGGTTTAGCTTGTCTCAACCTCATCTCCTCGGTAACCTGCCTGCCCTGTAGGTGAATGGGAACATGAATGCCGAGATCAGGAAGCTTGGGACCATCTTAACTTTGAACCTCCACTTTGAGGGGTGGCAGCCCACCTCGGTCCTACCATGCTTTATGGCGTTCAGGATGTCGCTTAGCTCCCTACTCTCTGAATGTATGAGCGTGTAGGCGTCCCCAACGGTCTCAGGTGAGTGGGAGTCGCTCCCTGCCAGTATGGGTAGGTTGAGCCTCCTCGCCATCTCTAGGTTCTTCCTTAAGAAGTATCCGGGGAGTGGTGTTATGGCGGAGAAGACCTCCAAGCCGTCTATCTTGAGCCTCCTAATCTCGGACTCCTTCAATTTACTTAGAAACGGGACTGTTGGATGCGGTATCACAACCAGTCCGCCTTGCTGATGAGTCCTCCTTATGGCCTCGGTTATTGGGAGATCCTTCGGTATCGGCCTGCTTATCCCTATAGCTAGGATCTCGCCCTGTCTAGTCTTCACCTCCTCGCCGGGTATGATTATCAATTCACCCCTCTTCCTTAAGGCCTCCTCTACGCCGTCCATGGTGTTGTGGTCCGTTATCGCCAGTCCATCCAGCCTCCTCCCTCTAGCGGTCTCCAGCACCTCATCTACCGTTCCGCTTGAGTCTGAATGGGATGTATGGACGTGCATGTCGATCTTCAGCATCAACTCTACCGTTTCCTTTAACGCCCTTCAGTTCCCTCTGCTCCGGTTATAGCGGACTTCAAATACTTATTAAAAGTTTCGCGGCCTAAAGCCTTCCTCCGGCTTCTTTTATTAGGTTAGCTTCTCCTCGGCGTCCTCATCCGCATAAGTTGCCAAGATCTCGCCGAAGTATATGGTGTGGTAGTCTCCGCTTGGGTACCACATCGACTTCACTTCCCCTGTCAGGCCATTCGGGGTTAGGTTGGTCTTGTAGACAACCTTGCATTCATAGTTAACTGGACATTCCAGTATGGCTGGGGAGTTCACGAGTTTTCCGGATAGTAACGTTAGCCCTTTCTCCTTAAACTTGTCATGGATCCTACCCGAGACTGAGCCGCAGTAGGCGGCCACATCCTCCATGCCGACCCGTGGAACGTTCACGGTGAAGTCTTCAACCTCCTCTATGAATTTGTAGGTGTACCTGGAGGGCCTAACGGCGACGATGAAGAAGGGCTTCCCCCATAACAGTCCGGTTAGGCCCCACCCTATTGTCATAACGTTTGCTCTCTTGAGGGTTCCGGAGACCAGTAGAAGACCGCACCTCTTGAGCATCAGCACAGTCTCCCTGATGTAAGTCTCAGGGGGAACCTCAACCTTAACCATTCCTTACACACCTCACATCGACGTTTAAGTGGTGACATTACTCTCCATTTAGGGTGGGGTAAATTTTTAAAGGTTACCTAACTGGTTTAAGACTTTAACAATCCTCTCTCAGGTTTGGCGGTAGCTCCCCTATCCTCGGGAGGCCATCCCTAGCTCCAACCCTCATTATACACCTTGAAGCTACAAAGTTTCCCAGCAAGCCGCACTTCTCTAAGGGTTTACCCCTAACTAGGCCGTATAGGAAGCCGGCGTTGAAGGCATCTCCAGCCCCAGTCGTATCGGTAACATCAACTCTGAAGGGTTTTATCAGGTGGCTTTCAACGCCATCGGTGATGTAGCAACCCCTCTCGCCGAGCTTAACGGCCACGATCCGAACGCCCTCTTCGAGTATAATCCTTGAGCCCTCCAAGTAGTCTTCACCTGTTAGGAGCCTTAACTCCTCCTCGTTCGGTAGGAAGGCGTAACAACGCTCTATGATCGGTTTTAGCGCCCTCAAACCCTTATGGGCGTATATGTCGCCTGGATCCAGCGTAACCTTCACGTCTGGGAGGGCCTTGACCATGTTCTTCTGTGCTTCTAGAGGCTTCTCACCGTTAAAGGATGTTAAGTGTATTAGTCCAGCCTTTGAGGCGTACTCCAGGTTTACCTCTGAGAACTCTATGAGGTCGTTTACGCCCGGGTTGACGTATAGGGCCCTCTCCCCACTCTTGTCTATATACCCCATGACGACCCCGCTCCTGCCACCCCTCGACCTTATAACCCCTGCAGTGTCGACGCCCTCAACCCTCAGGGAGTTTAGGAGGAGCCTCCCCTCCGGGTCCTCCGCCACCTTACCTATGTACCCAACTTTTAATCCAAGCCTGGCTAGACCTACGGCTGTGTTTGCCGCTGAGCCTCCTGGGAACTCCTTTACATCTAGGATTACGCTCTCCTCCCCAGCTCCAGCTATACGGTCAACCAGGAAGAGCCTATCTAGGTTTAGGGCTCCGAAGCATATGATGTCCAATCTCTTCGAATCTATCGACATCACCCAAACAACTCTCTTAGGTCTATCTTATATTTACCAAGCTTACCCCCATAGTTTCCGGCTGATATTCCGACCACACCCTCAACCCTGGATGCTGCCTCTATCCCAGCCTTCATGGCTCTCTTAACGGCTTCAAGGTTTAGGCCGTTTATCACTATCTCCGGTATGTAATTGACCCCCTCCGGAACCTTCGACTCTCCACCCAGCCTGCTCCTTAAGGTTGGGCAGTAGGGGTGGTTCGTCGTCGGGCCGATCCATGGGAAGTTCGTCTCCGGCTTTGAACCGGCTGAGCAGATATCGAAGGGGGTCACTACACCTTCAACCTTATGTATGGCTTTTAGGGCCTCTAGGCCAGCTTCCATAACGGCCTCCCTTGTCTCGCACATGTACCAGAAGTTTCCGCCCATAACCCCCCTCCCGTAACCTAGGTAACGCTCGATCTGGAAGTCTGGAACCATTAGGGGGACTATTATCATCTCCCTTCCATACCGCCTCTCGACCCACTCATACCCGTCACCGCAGTGCCCGATCCTTTCCATCGCGTCAACCTCGCCTTCAGGGTTTGGACATGCATCGAAGACCGCTGTGAAGGGCTTCACAAGGATGTCTTGGCGTATCCGATAGGAGAACTCCCTATAGAACCTATCTACCTCCTTCTTCGATGGTTTCTCCCCCTTGAAGCCCCCCCAGAACTGGAGTATTGCGCCAACCCTCTCGTCTGGCGTCTCATCCTCCGTCAGCCACTTCTCCACCCCACCCTCGATCCTGCCGATCACTATTGATGGGGTAGCCGTCGCATCCTCAGCAGCTCTTCTGAGGGTCTCCTCATCCTCAGCCGTAACTATAACCCTGAAGTATATGCCTTCAAAGGCCTCTGCATAGGTGTCCTCAATCTCAACCTTTCCAAGCCTCATTTTCCATCCCTCTGTTGGGACGAGATCATCTACTGTCCATCCCCTTTATATCGCTAAGGGGGGTTGTGAGGCTAAACGAGATTATGTGAGAATCAGGGGGATGGATGGCGAGATCAGGATAAGGCCATAAAGTGTAAGCACGAGTGCGATCTCCCTTCCACGCTCAGGCATTTCCTTCCCGAGGAGGAGCCTCACGGGAGCTGTCAGCAACCTCTTTAAGCCCTCTGGTAGGGG
>CAZCOP010000065.1:0-8414 GCA_964499825.1 uncultured Candidatus Bathyarchaeia archaeon | reverse complement strand
TCAACGCTATTCCTAACCCTCATCCTAAATCTCTTGGGCGTGACAAACATAATATTCTTAGGGCTGTTCATAATCTTCTTCAACATGCTCCAATGGCTCTTGGCACCGTACCTGATAGACGCTATGTACCGCGTTAGGAAAGTCTCAAGGTCTGAAGCCCCGAAGCTCTACGAGATTGTTGAGAGACTCAGCAGAAGAAGCGGCGTAAAGATGCCGAGCGTGATGATAGCCCACATACCGATCCCGAACGCCTTCGCCTACGGTTCACCCTTAACCGGACCCAGAATCGCCGTTACATCAGAGCTTCTGAATACGTTGGAGATGGAAGAGGTTGAGGCCGTAATTGGGCATGAGCTGGGACACCTGAAGCATAAAGATGTCCAGATCATGATGTTCGTCTCGATACTCCCAGCCCTCTTCTACTATATAGGGTACTCCCTCATGTGGTCAGCCCAGTTCAGCAACCGCGATGAGAGGGGAAACGCCAACCTAGCTGCGTTGATAGGCTTCTTAAGCCTTATAATGTACTGGGTTCTCACCCTATTCACCCTATACCTCAGCAGGCTACGCGAGTACTATGCGGATCGTCACAGCGTGTCGGTTGTTGATGATGGAGCTAGGAAACTCTCAGAGGGTCTAGTTAAGATAGCATACACAACTGAGAGGGTGAGGAGGTTCCACCCGCACGTCGGTAACCTGAACTCCTTCAAGGCCCTATTCATAGCCGATCCGGAAAGCTCCAGTAGGGATCTGAGGGAACTCTCCGAGGTTGGTATGGTGAGGAGCGACTTCAAACTGGTCAAGGAGTACCTCAGGAGGAGGATCACAACCGCTGATAGAATAGCTGAACTCTTCTCAACGCATCCAAACTTGGTTAAGAGGCTTAGGGCCCTCCAAGAGTTGGCGTAAGGCTCCAGCATATCACACCATACGAAAGTGGTAAATGGAATGATTTAAACGCCCATCCATATCTATTTATCTTAAGCCTTAGAAGGGTTGAGGTTTGGGTCTAAATCAGGAGTTTGAGGCCCCTTCATGGGATGAGATATACAATATGCTCCTTAACCTAGCCGATAAGATCCGTAGAGACGGGTTCAACCCTGATATAATAGTTGGGGTCTCACGTGGGGGATGGCCTCCGGCTAGGATAATGTCAGACTTACTGGACAACCAGGAGCTTGCCAATATCAGGGTTGAGTTTTACGTCGATGTAGCGGAGACGAGGAAGGAGCCCGTTATAACCCAGCCACTCTCAGTCTCGGTTGAGGGTAAGAGGGTTCTGGTGATGGATGACGTAGCCGATACCGGGATGAGCCTGCGGTTGGTCAGGTCCCACGTTGAAGGGAGGGGGGCTAGGGAGATCAAAACGGCCACCATATACTACAAGCCTTGGAGCGTAATCAAACCTGAATACTACGAACGTGAGACGAGGAAGTGGGTGATCTTTCCATGGGAGCGGAAGGAGACCGTGAGGAAGGTTATCCAAAGGTGTAGGAGGGAGGGAATTCCAATAGAAGAGGCGAAGAGGAAACTGATTAAGGGAGGATTAGACCCAAACCTCGTTGAACGTTTCATAAATGATGTACTTAATGAGGGAAAATCTTAACATGGAGGCGAAGATGCTAGATAAATATGTCATCATAACGGGTTTCCGCGGGGTCAAAGTTGACGTGGATAGGCTCTTCAAGGAGATACGGAGGAGGATCAACTGGAGGACTCACATCCAAATATTCAACGCTAAGTTCATTGCTGGCCATGAACACCTTTACTTTGCAGTTCTAAACGCACTAACAGCCTTCAAGAACGGCTTTAATATATCGAAGAACCTGGCGATAGAAATGTTGCTATTCGCGTCAGCCCAAACCCAAATAAACAAGGCCATAGAGACCTTAGGTGTAAAGCCGGATGTATCCGAGGTTGCGGTTGCGATAGTCTCGGATAGTAAGGATGAGGCGGAGATTGCGTTGCGTGTGGTCTCGGAACTCCTCTCCGGTGAGAGGTCGGACTCCGTTCTGGAGCTGAATGAGGATAAGGTTAGAGCGATAAGGGAACTCTTCGATGTAACCGACCGGGAGATAGAGGCCGTATCAGAGAGGCTGGGAGAGGGTGGCGTTAAGGAGGCCGTAACTAAGCTCATCGTTGAGCGTTCCGCCCTATTACCGACGCAGCGTTAGCGGCGCTCTTTCACGACTGAGAGTATGTCATCGGGCTTTATAATCGAGATTCCAGTCAACCTACCTAGAACCTCTATCAAAACTATCTTATCCGGGTTCTCCAAGTTTACCTTCCTATCTATATCTGCGGCTGCAACCTTGATTATCTCCATTGTTGGTAGTTTGGTATGCCTCTTCTCTACAGTGACCCTAAAGGTTTCACCCTCACTTATCTTCGGAGCCAGCCTCCTCACGGCATCCCTGATCCTCTCCAATTTTGTGCGGACGACCATCTCGATCGGGATTACCTTCAGTATGTAACGGAACTCCTCTGGGCGTTCTCTGAGTATATTCCTCAAGCCCCTTATAGCCTCGAAGGGATCAAGCTTTGTCTTGGCTACAACGAGCCCTGTCACCTCCGTCCTGTCAACGAGCGCCTCTCGATCCCCCACCTCGCCGAGGAGGAACCAAGCCTCGGAGCAAGCCTCAGCCTCGTTACCCCTAGCGGTTGAGATCAGGAGGTTGAAATCTTCTATATACATGTTGTGAACACCATGTCTACAAGTTATGTGAGACTAAGTCTGATCTGCTTTGCTTATCTCATAAAGGTTTTCCCTCTCTGTTCAGGTATCAGGTTCGGTGGAACCCTCCCCTCAAGGACAGCCCTTATGTTTTCTATATTAACTAGGGCCATCCTTCGTCTAGTCTCCTTCGTGGCTGAGCCTATGTGAGGAGTCAGGATGGCATTCTCCATCTTGGTTAGAGGGCTATCCAGCGGTAGGGGTTCCTCAACGAACACGTCGAGGGCTGCCCCGGCTATCCATCTCTCCTTCAGAGCCTTCACTAGGGCTTTCTCATCTATGACTGGTCCCCTAGACGTATTTATCAAGTAGGCTGTCGATTTCATCAACTTAAGCTCCCTCTCCCCTATCATCCCCCTCGTCTCCTCGTTAAGTGGAACGTGTATCGTGACGAAGTCGGATGACTTAAGCAGGTCTTCGAACTCGACGTACCTGACTCCAATCTTCTCCTCAGCCTCGCCCTTCCGGACTATGTCGTAATAGATTATCTCCATGCCGAAGGCCTTAGCCCTAGATGCCACAGCATATCCTATACGTCCAAGACCTATTATGCCTAGAACCTTACCCTTCAAGTCTAAGCCCAGCGGGAAGCCAAAGCCACCCTCTACAGCCCACTTAGACCTAACATAACGGTCAGCCCCTATAATGTTCCTCGATAGGCATAGCATCAAGCCGATGGTCAAGTCGGCTACGGCATCTGAGAGGACGTTAGGCGTATAGGTTACGTAGATCCCCCTCCTAGTGCAAGCCTCAACATCAACGTTATCATACCCCACGCCGAACCTGGCCACTATCCTCAACTTTGGAGCCCTCTCCAGAAGCTCCTCATCTATTGGGGCCGTATCGGCTACTAGGGCAACGGCGTCCTTCAACTCCTTAAAGAGCCGCTCTTTATCGGTTGATGGGACGAAACGGACCTCAGCTACGTCGTTTAGGGTTATGAAGACCTCCTCCTGTCTCCCAGCCGATACGACGACCTTGGGCTTCATCCGCAAACACCTCACAGTGAATACTCGACCGATGGGTTTATAAAACCATACTCATAAAAGGTGTTTTCACCTCTTTATTGTCGCATTTATATTCAACTCTTAGTTTAACAATGTTGTTGAGTGGTTGGATGAAGGATTGTCAAGGTGCCTCCTTCTGCTATCAGCCTTTCGCTGCGCCTTGCTATCTTCAAGGTTTGGAGTTAATGTTTCCACCGGTTATTCCGGCTGAGAATTGGGGATCCAGACCTAAGCGGTGAAATCGGTACCTAACCGGTTGGCACTTAGAGAATGCATCCAGATACATTAAGGAGTTCGCTGTCCACGAGGGGAGGAGCGTCTTTCGGGCTTGATCGTGAATTGCGAGGGGTGACACCATAGGCGTCAGTGTAATGCAGGGCTACTCCTCAACGTTAGGGTGCACCACACTGGAATGGCGTTCACACTGGTAGGGATAGGTTGAAGGTTGAGGGGTTACCCTACCCGGTTGAATGTAACCTTCAATGTTGTAAATATTGCACCTTCAATATGATCCAACGATGCACACCACGTGTTCTGTTGGGTCCCGTTGGGGTTGACATCAGAGCTCAATTGTCGGTAAAGATTACAATGCTAAGCCTGATGAGGGAGGCGACAGCTGAGTCTTCTGCAAACCTCTTCTATATTAGGTTCGATGATGGTGGAGTCCACTACTCAAAGAGGGTGAGGTTCTGCTTCGAGTTAGGGGTTAGATTACGGATACGGCGTAGAGAGGTCATACTACTATTCAGTAGCTGTAAATAATTCAGAAAATGTAGAGCTGGACGAGCGGGTTTCGGTTAATGTATCCTTGACTGGGTACATTCAAGCGATGGAGTCGCTTTTGATGAACCTTAAGGTGAATAGAACCCACCTCATTCAGCCATTTATAGAGACATGTGAGGGTTCGATGGAGGCCTACCTCGACTATGTAGCCCTAAAGCGGATGATCACGGAAAAAGTTTTAAAACCGATTTAGATGTCGATTACCTTACCCGGGTTAAGTATGTTATTCGGGTCAAATATCCTCTTTATCTCCCTCATCAATCTTAACTGCTCCTCGTCGAGGCATAGGGGGAGATACTTCTTCTTAGTAAACCCGATGCCATGCTCACCCGAGATAACTCCGCCCAACGCTATAGCCTCTTTATACAGCTCCTCCATAACCTTAGGGAGTTTCTTATCCCACTCCTCATCGGTTAAGCCGTCCTTGATCGGGTGTACGTGGATGTTTCCATCCCCGGCGTGGCCGTAGCTTAGGATCCTCACACCGTACTTCTTGGATATCTCCTTTATGCGCGTCACGTATTCAGGTATCTTACTCCGCGGTACGGCTGCATCGACTATGTCGGCAACCCTACTCTTGACTATAGCCTCGTAGAAGATGCTCCTTATGTCCCATATTCTCTCCTGTCTATCCTTGGTATCCGCAACCAGTACATCCACGGCGTTGTTCCGGAGGCATATCTCGGATATCGCCTCCGCATCTTCGTATAGGTTTTCCTCCTTGTCGCCGTCTATCCTGATTATGAGGTATGCCTCCGAGTCGTGGTGTGGCATATTCTTCCCTACGCGCTTCTCAGCCTCGATTATCACGTCCCTCTCAACGAACTCTATCGCAGTCGGGGTCATTCTCTCCCTAAGTATCTCGGAGACGGCCCTAGCTGCATCGAATAGGTTGTTGAACGGGATGTACAGGGTCATAAATATCTTCGGCAGCCTCATTAGCCTTATGATCACCCTCGTCACAACGGCTAGGGTTCCCTCAGAGCCTATTATCAAGTGCATCAAGTCATAGCCCATGGACCTCTTTACAACCTTCCCACCCAAGTTGAGGACCCTACCGTTCGGTAGGACCGCCTCCAAACCGAGTATGTAATCCCTTGTCTTGCCGTACTTGACTCCGTTCATACCCCCGGCGTTTGTGTTCACGTTTCCCCCTATCGCTGAGGTTCTCTCGCCAGGATCCGCCGGGTAGAAGAGCCCCCTCTTCTCAACCTCACGCCTCAGGTCTGATAGTATGACGCCTGCCTCAACCACAGCCATGAGGTTATCCTCGTCTATCTCCAATATGCGGTTCATCCTCTCTAGGCTTAGGAGTATACCTCCATAAACTGGAACGGCTCCGTTACATAACCCCGTTCCTTGACCTCGTGGAGTTACAGGTATCCTCATCTCGTTCGCTAGGGCTAAGATCCTTGAGACCTCCCCCGTGCTCCCAGGTTTAACAACCACATCGGGTCGCTTGATCAAGCCTAATGGCGTCTCATCATATGAGTAATTCTTGAGGGAATCCTCATCGGTTAGGACGTTCTCGCTTCCAACGATCTCCTTCAGTCTCTCTATAACGCTCTCGGTGACCTTGCCGTACTCCACCTCACTCACCCTCCTTATTCCTCAACTCCTTTATCCTCCTAATTAACTCCGGAACTATCTCATAAAGGTCTCCAACAAGCCCGATATCTGCAACCTTGAAGATGGGGGCCGATGGGTCCTTATTTATGGCGACTATGAAGTCTGAACCGCTCATTCCGGCTAAGTGTTGGACAGAGCCCGAGATGCCGCACGCTATGTACAATTTCGGCTTCACGGTCTTGCCGCTTAAACCAACCTGGTGGGGGTAGCTGATCCAGCCTTCATCGACAGCCAATCTACTCGCCCCAACTGCGCCTCCAAGTAACTCAGCGAGTTCACCTAAGAGCTTGAAGCCCTCCGGCCCACCTAACCCCCTCCCTCCGGATACTATTATCTCAGCGTCTGTTATGTTGACTCCAGCCTCCCCCTTTATCACCTCCCTCACTCTAACCCTATCCGGTAGCTCATCAGGGTTGAAATCTAACTCTATAACCTCACCCCTATAGTTGGGTATCCTCTCGGCTTTTCTCATCACCTTATACCTAACAGTGGCCATCTGAGGCCTATGATTCGGACAGATTATCGTGGCCATTATGTTACCGCCAAAGGCCGGCCTCGTCTGGAGGAGAAGCCTACTCTCCGGGTCTATCTCCAAACCGGTGCAGTCGGCGGTTAATCCAGTCTTAAGCTTTGACGCGATCTTGGGAGCAAGTGAACGCCCTATGGATGTTGCCCCTATCAGGAAGATGTTGGGTTTTATCCTTCTCACAAGATCTGTTATCAACTTTGCGTATGGGTCATCCCTAAAGATCTCGAGGAGCGGGTGGTCGTAGATGTAAACCTTATCGACGCCGTACTCTATCAGATCCTCAGCCTGCTCCCTAATCCTGTAACCGAGAACTACACAGCTCAGCTCCTCGCCTAACTCATCCGCCAGCTCCCTACCCTTACCTATAAGCTCATATACGACTGGCGATATCCTGCCACTCCTCTGCTCACCGAAGATGAGGATCCCCCTATACTCTGATAGATCTACAGCCTCCTCCCTCTCCTCGACGATCTCTATGGCCCCCACTGGACATGCGGATACGCAGACACCACAGAGTCTGCAGTCACCCGATATCTCAGCAACATTTTCGACTATGGAGATCGCCCTGAAGGGACATGCCTTTACGCACAGCCCACACCCGGTGCATCTATCCTTATCAACCCTTATGGCACTCAAGGTACCTCCCCCTCTAGAGGATCCTTAATTCCTTCAGTTTCTCGATAAGCCTCTCAACCTGCTCCTTTGGGTCTCCAGTTATTATCTCGCCTCCACCCCTCGGTGGTGGGTGGAAGATCTTAACGACCCTCGTCGGTGAACCGTTTAGACCGAACCTCCTCAACTCTCCATCTAGGTCCTTCGAGTTCCATATAGTTATTTGGGCTCTCCTAGCCATTAACTTACGCTTGAAGGATGGGAGCCTAGGTTCGTTTATCTCCTTAGTAACCGTTATCAGGCATGGTAGTGGGGCTTCAACCCTCTCGTAGTCGCTCTCTATCATTCTCTCTAGAAGTATACAGTTGTTAGTTACATCTATAACCTTCCTAACATAGCTCACATGGGGTACGCCGAGTTCCTCAGCAAGTCCGGGGCCAACCTGCCCGGTATCCCCATCGGTCGTCTTCAAACCGCATATGATTAGGTCGTATGTACCTATCTTCCTTATTCCGCAGGCCAGCGTGTAAGAGGTGGCCAAGGTGTCTGCCCCGGCAAAGGACTTATCGGTCAACAGAACGGCGTCGTCGCAGCCCATGGCTATGGCCTCTCTCAGTGATGATTCAGCCTGGGGTGGACCCATCGATATGGCCGTTACCTTGCCGCCAAACCTCTCCTTAAGCCTGATCCCCTCTTCTATAGCGTAGAGGTCGAAGGGGTTGACGGTTACCTCAATTCCCTCACGGATTAGGGTTCCCGTCTCGGGATCTATGGAAACCTCCGTTGTGGCCGGAACCTGCTTGATGCAGACTATTATATTTAAACCATTATTCCTCAATTCTGGTTGGACCCTTTCAAGCTTTAAGCTTACATACCCCCAGCTGGAGTTCCATCGTTAGATTATCGCGAGGATGCATTTAAGAAGGTTATGGTTGTGGGGGTTGGCAAAAAGGAGGGTTGTCCGGGGTTATAAGCCAACGATGCCTTGCTGCTCATCTGCGTAGTGACACAAACCTCTCTATCGACCTGTCATAGGTTCTCTCAACATCCGGTGGGAAATAGCACGCAGGTAACTCGTTACGGGATCTATGGTACCTTATACACTCGCAGCACCTCCCCT
>CAZCOP010000064.1:0-8465 GCA_964499825.1 uncultured Candidatus Bathyarchaeia archaeon | reverse complement strand
TTTCGAGTAGAAGCATGACGTCGCCATTAACCTCGGATAGACCCTTATTTATCGCATTTATTATCCTCTTGAAGCCTACATTCATCCCAACCCCTAGATGGCTTCCCAAGTGTGTAACGAGATACGGGATCCTCAATTTTAGACAACGGTTCAACTCCATTATCAAGGATTCAACAGACTTCTCGTAGACTTCGTCCTTTGGTGAGGCCAAGTTTGGGAGGTAAGGCATATGGCCGAAGACCGGGTTCATCCCGTATCTCTTAACCTTCTCGATGAAGGCCTCGACTTCTCCGGGCTTCAGCTCCCTTGACCTCCAACCCCTCGGGTTTCTGGTGAAGATCTGGAAGGTGTTACAGCCAAGCTTAACCGCCCTATCAACCGCCCTATCTATAGAGCCTGAGATCGATACATGTAAGCCAAGTTTCAGCATTACCTATCTCAGAGTTATTATTTAGAACTACTAGTTTAGCCTTTCTCCTTCAGCACACCTAGATTGGGGGATAAAGTTAATTCTTCACCGCCCTTAATTTAATGGTTGGTGATGAGGAATTGGCACGGGTCAAGTTCGGCTTGAGGATTCCAAGCTTCCCAATAGATGGGAGTAGCGGCGAGGAGTTTATGAAGCAAATATACGGGTTCATCGAAGCCTTGAAGGGTGATTTCGAATCCGCTTGGGTCTGCGACCACTTCATCCCATGGGCAGACTTCGTTGGTAAGGACACGCCAACCTTGGAGGGGTTCACGGCCATATCCTACCTAGCCGGGGCCTTCCCAGATTTAAAGTTTGGGAACATAGTCCTATGCAATTCCTATAGGAATCCAGCTCTACTGGCTAAGATGGGGGCAACCCTCCAACTTCTAAGCGGTGGAAGGTTCATCCTTGGGATAGGGGCGGGATGGAAGGGGGATGAGTACGTAGCCTATGGATACGATTTTCCACCCCCAGCGGTCAGGATAAAACAGCTCGAGGAGGGCGTCCAGATAATAAAGGCCCTATGGACCGAGGGGAGAGCTACATTCAAGGGTAGATACTATAATATCCAAGATGCATACTGCTACCCAAAGCCGGATCCAATTCCGCCGGTAATGATAGGGGGTGGCGGGGAAAAACTAACCTTAAAGGTTGTCGCCCGCCACGCAGACTGGTGGAACATACCAAACACCTCACCGCAAACTTACAAAAAGAAGCTGGACGTCTTGAAGGGACACTGTGCGCGGGTTGGTAGGGACCCATCAGATATAGTCAAAACCCTTGGGAACATGGTTGCGATAGCTGAGAGTGAAGAGGAGGTTCAGCGCATAGTCAGAGGAACCCCCTTCATAAGCAGGGGGAGGGAAGAAAATTACATAATAGGTGATGTTGACGGAGTTATAAAGAGGATAGAGGAATACGTTGAGTTGGGTGTTAGCTACTTCATACTGAGGTTCTTAGATTTCCCAAAACTGGATGGGGCACAACTATTTGTTAGGGATGTAATACCGTCTTTCAGCTAAGGGCTACCTCTTCCTCAACTCTACTAGGCGTTTCCCCCTCATCAAGGTTGAGACGTACACCTTACCGTATATCTCCATCTGCATCAGTAGCCTGTTTAGGTCGTCTACGCCGATGTCCTTGTAGATGTCTTTTAGGGCTTCCAGTATCTCGGAGTCTGTCATTGAGCCCTTCCTCTCAAGGAGCTCCATGATTATCGTGTGGGGTGGGTAAACCTTCCATACCTTTGCGGACATACTACCTACCCTCTCAACCCCCATACACACCTTGGTTTGATTACTTTTGTATGATTTTTATGGACTTAGGCTATGAGCTGTGGTGGTGCCGCCCTCTCGATCCTACGGACCTGTTTCATGAAGTTCTTGTACCACTTCTCCATATCTGGAGTTATGCTCGGCCCTATCTTCGCCATAGCCTTCTTGAAGTCTTCTAGGGTCACCTCGCTCGCATTTACGTCTCTCCTCAAGGCGTTCATAGCTGCTTCTCTGCAGAGTGCACTTATGTCAGCTCCAGAGTATCCCTTCGTCATCTGAGCAAGCTCCCTCAGGTCTACGTCTTCAGCCAAGGGCATGTTCTTCGTGTGAATCTTGAATATCTCAAGCCTAGCATTCTCGTCCGGTTCTGGAACGTATATCAACCTGTCGAACCTACCTGGCCTTAGAACCGCCGGGTCCACTATGTCGGGTCTATTTGTAGCCGCGATGACCACCACATCCTCAAGGGTCTCAATCCCATCCATCTCGGTTAGGAGCTGACTTATAACCCTATCCGTGACCCCGCTATCGGCGTAGCCCACACCTCTCCTCGGGACTATCGAGTCTATTTCATCGAAGAATATAACAGCCGGGGCTGCCGTTCTCGCCTTTCTGAAGACCTCGCGGATGGCCTTTTCCGATTCGCCGACCCACTTCGAGAATATCTCCGGACCCTTTATCGAGACGAAGTTCGCCTCACTCTCCGTTGCGACGGCCCTAGCTAGAAGGGTCTTACCGCAACCGGGAGGACCGAAGAGGAGTATACCCTTTGGGGGCTTTATACCCATCCTCTTGAATATCTCAGGGTTCTTCAGTGGCCACTCAACGGCTTCCCTCAACTCCTGCTTGACATCCTCAAGTCCGCCTATATCATCCCAGTGAACCGCCGGGATCTCTATGGCTACCTCCCTCATTGCGGTCGGCGTTATCTCCCTGAAGGCGTTTAGGAAGTCCTCCATCCGGATCTCCATCTTCTCCAGGACGCTCTGGGGTATCCTCTCCTCTTCTAGGTTTATCTCTGGTAGATATCTGCGGAGGGCCTTCATGGCGGTCTCACGACATAGAGCAGCCAGATCTGCTCCGGTATAGCCGTGCGTTATCTCAGCGAGTTTCTTTAAGTCTACATCCTCAGCTAGTGGCATTCCTCTGGTGTGGATCTGGAGTATCTCATAGCGTCCATTCTTGTCTGGGATGCCTATCTCGATCTCCCTATCGAATCTACCTGGCCTCCGGAGGGCTGGATCGATAGCGTTAGGTCTATTAGTTGCACCTATGACTATCACATTCCCTCTACCAGCTAGACCATCTAGGAGAGCCAGCAGTTGGGCCACCACACGCCTCTCAACCTCACCAGTTACCTCCTCACGTTTTGGGGCTATGGCATCCAATTCGTCGATGAAGATTATACTCGGAGCGTTCTTCTGGGCTTCCTGGAATATCTCGCGGAGCCTAGCCTCGGACTCACCGTAGAACTTGCTCATTATCTCCGGTCCATTTATGGAGTAGAAGTTCGCCTCACTCTCGTTTGCGACAGCCCTGGCTAGAAGGGTCTTACCGCAACCGGGAGGACCGTGTAATAGAACCCCCTTAGGCGGGTCTATTCCAAGCCTCTGGAATATCTCCGGATGCCTCATCGGGAGTTCAACCATCTCCCTTATCCTCTGTATCTCCTCGTGAAGTCCGCCTATATCCTCATAGGTTGTCCTCGGTACACCCTTCGCCTCCGGGGTTGGCTCAGTCATTATGTGGAGCCTTGTATCGTAGGTTAGCCTTACGATACCCCTTGGGCGCGTCTTAACGACGGTAAACTGGACAGGGTGACCAAGCATCATCACAAGGGTTGTATCCCCCTCGACAAATGTTCTCTCCATGAGTCTGTTCTTAACGAAGTTTATGAAGTCCTCGTCTACATTTAGGCGCATATCGATCGGAGCCAGGGTTATGCTCGTTGCGTTCTTCACATTGGCCTTACGGACCGTCACGTACTCATTTATCGAGACGCTGGCGTTCCTCCGGACGAAGCCGTCTATCCTTATTATGCCCCTCCCTTGGTCCTCTGAGTAGGCTGGCCACGCTATAGCGGAGGTTGTCTTTTTACCTATTATCTCTATCACGTCGCCCGCTGAGACTCCCAGTTTGTGCATGGTCATCTGGTCTATCCTGGCTATTCCCCTAGCTACATCTCTCTGTTTGGCATCTGCAACCCTAAGCTGGACTTCGCTCATACCCCCCGTCACCCTTACCTTAAGCCATGACGGATAAAAATTTAAATGTTGTGTAAACAGCTGTCCGGTCTGGAGTTGTTAAGTGTAATATGAAAAAAAATTCATATATAAACTTAGCGGCTCCGGAATGATTTAGAGGCGGGTTCTCCTAACCATCAAGGTTTCGAGCTGACTTATCCCCTCCAAACCCTGAAGTGAAGACTCCACATCCTCTATCCCACCGGATTTATCCTCCGGCAGGAGTATATGGGCGATTAAAGCCTTAAGCCCAAAGGCTACCGGCTCCTCCTCAAACCTATACACAGATGCGTAACTTGGAAGAACTCTCCTAATATCCTCCTTCAATGATTCAAGGTCTAAGTCTATACCTGACGGATATATCTTCATTGAGACCAGAACCTTGGCCATACCTAAACCTCCTGATGGCTTTCTAGGAAGAAAGAGCCTATATTTTAAGATTTCGATGGAATAGGTTCCTCTTACCCGTGGAATACGCCATGCCCACACCCGCTTTCCACTCACAAATACGGGTCGATCAGCCCTTCCACATTCGTTCGCGTTCCATAACTCTTATATTGACATAGCTCTCTGTAGAGATTCGGTGTATCATATGGCTAAGACAGTGGTAAGGGCTAAATTGGTTGAGAACGTTCGGTCAGTAGCCGACAATAACAGGGTTCACTCGGTTGTATGCGACCTACCAACCGACTCCGGCGGGACGGATATGGGTCCAACAGCCCTGGAGTTAGCCCTTATGGCTCTGGCAGACTGCGCCGTTACGATATATGCTGACGTAGCGAAGAGGAGCAAGGTTGAGATTACAAATCTGGAAGCCGTCGCCGAAGCTGAGAAGAGTCCAGACTCACCGAAGATCGGGGATGTAAGCTTGAAGATCAAGGTTACTAGTAAGGCTAGAAAACAACTCCTAGAAGCCATATGGAGGAGAACTGAGGCAAACTGTCCAGTATTGGCCATATTTAAGGAGCCAATAACGATAAAGGCGGAACTGGAAGCATCGAGCGAGTAGATCGACCCCTAAAGCTCATGGTTGGAGAAGCAAGGCTTCTCTTCACCCATTAATTTTTTAGCCACCATTAGAAACAAAACCTTATTAGTCTCGCTTAACCTTTAAATAATAGTCTATCTCATCTATAAAGTTCAGTTATACGAGGAGGTTGGATATGACTCTCAGGAAGAATGGTGTGATGACCAACGGCAAATTCGAAGGGTTGATGCACATTTCGAACCCTCAAGGGCTCTTCACGATAGTGGCAACTGACCAGAGGGGTTCACTGAGGAGAATGATAAACCCGAAAGACCCAAAGAGCGTAACACCCGAGCAGATGAAAACCGTAAAGATGGCCCTCATAAAGAGTCTAACTGGTAAGGATAGCTCAGGAAGGGCAAGCGGAGTCTTAATAGACCCAGAATACTCCTACGAGAGGAGCTTCATAGAAGCCTGCAACATAAGGGCGGATGTCGGGGTCTTGATGTCGATAGAGTCCTCCGGATACGGAGGAAAAGGTGAGTTTGCACCACAAGTCCAGATCTTCGGAGGTCTGGATGTGGAGGAGGCCGTATTGAAGATAAAGAATAGAGGCGCGGCAGCCGTAAAGATGCTCATCTACTATAGACCGGACAGCCCAACGCGAAAATACCAGGAGAAGATGGTGAAAGCAGTGGGAAGGGCCTGCGTAAAGTATGACATACCATTCTTACTTGAGCCGGTATCCCACTCTCTGGAAGGCGGGCCGCATAAGAAGAAGGATCCAAAAGAGTTCTCAAAGATAAAACCATGGATAGTCATCGAGAGTGCTAAGGAGCTCACAAAACCAGAGTATGGCGTGGACGTTCTAAAAGCTGAATTTCCACTAAATTTAAAGTATGCGGAGGAGCTTGGGCAGGACCCATCTGAGGCATGCAAGGAGTTGGACGAGGCAAGTCAGGTTCCATGGGTCGTATTAAGTGCAGGGGTCGATTACGAGGAGTTCAAGGATAACCTAAAGTACTCAGTTGAGAATGGAGCCTCAGGCTTCCTATGTGGAAGGGCTATCTGGAAGGAGGCTGTTGGGAGGCCAGATATGGAGGAGTTCCTACTAACAACAGCTGTGAGCAGGTTGAACGAGCTCGTCGATATCGTCGAGGAGAAAGGTACGCCCTGGTATAAGAAATACGTGGATTCTATTGGAGATATAAAACTGATCAGGGGTGAATAGCCCCCTCAGACAACTGAGCATCCGAGCTTGACAGCCGGTTAGGCGAGAACTGTTGTTTCTTCTACCTCTCCTCCCTTAACGCTATTAGGGTTTCTGGAGCATCCTAAAGCAAGGGCACTTGAACATCAGAATTACATTCATTATTTATTTAATAATTACGTTATAATTATAACATATGATTTTACGGTTTACGGCCCGATGAAGCCGCACTTGGGACATCTGTAGGGCCTGCCAAACTTTCTGCACTTCTGACATCTCCAGATTATTATGTCGCCACAGTTTGGGCATGGAAACTTGACGGCTTCAGTACCGGGTGGTATTATCCTGTTGCATGATGTGCATGTTGGCATGGTTAGGTTTATGTCCTTGCTCAACTGTGATCATCCTCCGGTGGGTCTATGATAATTTCGTTATCTCCTTTATATATGCTACCATTCCAATCTTCCTGTGAGAACCCGGCTTACTTGAGTATCTCATTGATCTTGCCGGCGAACTCCTCGATCTCAACCCTGATAGTCCCGAGCGGCTTATCCGGTTTAGAGAAGGCTATCACCATAACCTTACCCTTACTGTGGGCTACAATCCTTCCCCCACCACCCTCAACGATTATCCCTTCGAGAGATTTGAGGTTCGCGGCATCGACTGACTTCATCCCGGCCCTAATCAACAACGCTATAAGCCCGCCCAGCTTCTTTGGATCTATATCCGGAGGTAAGTCAGCCGAGATTGTGAAGCCGTCGCGGTCTAGAACCGCCAGTCCATCGACTCCGGTTATCTCCTTAAAATCCTCGAGCAACGCGTTTAATTTCTCCAGCTTCGAGGCTGGGGCTCTCCTTCTCTTCTTTGGCTTCTCAGCCTCCTTGATCCTCCAGAGTTTTGCTGGTCCAACCTCTATGAAGTCTATCTTCCCTTCCGCTCTTAGGGAAGCCAAATACTTCAGGGCTGTTGTTTTGCTTATATCAGCCTCCTTTGCTATGTTAACCGTTGTCAAACCATCTCTATGTTTCTTCAGGACGCTGAGTATCTTCCTCTCATAATATGATGACAAGGCTCCTCATCACACTATGGGGATTAAGCGCACGCCCTCCTCATCGGATGTGATTCCATACAACCCTTTCGGGGGTCTTATGGGGCGGATAGCTAGGGCCCCATCAACATCCATGAAGGTTATGTGCGTATCTACGGCTTGCGTTATAAACCTTGAGAGCGGAGATTCACTCCTCATTATGTATATGAGGAACGATAGCATACCGGTCTCCCTAGATATACTGAATACATTCTCGAGGAACTTTAGAGAGTTACTCAACCCAAAGATATTCTCCAGTGTATCGATGCTTATGAAGGACATTATCGGCCTTCCGGTTCTCTCGCGGACCTGCCTCGCCACATCTAGGAAGGACGAAGTTTCGATATTCACATCATCAGTCTCCGGCTGGTAGATGACTAGATTATCCATCCCACGAGTTATGATCGACGAACCCATTGGCGGTATCCCAACAACACCACCACCATTAGCTATCACATTCATACATACCTGGAAGAGCATCTGGTCGTAACGTTTGTTTACTCCATGCCCCACCTCCCATAAGTTAAAGCTTCCAGGGGAGAACCAGCCGAGAATTTCGTCTAGGTCCCTTATGCCAGATGTCAGGTGATGCTCATCCATATCTTCGATGGGTTTTATGGTTGACGGGATCTTCTCCATGAAGGGGGAGAAGGAGCGGAACCTCCCATCCTTGAGAGTGAAGAGGTATTTTGGCTGTTTGATGTATATCCCCCTCAACTTGTTTATCTCGATCTCCCTAACCATACAGTTCTTAACGTCCCCCTCAACCGGCGACCCAGCTATCCAATACTTCCTCAGCGTGACAACGCCATCAACGATGAAGTCTACGTAGGTTTGCTCCTCCCTCTCAGCTACAAAAACCACGTGAGTCTCAAGGTCACGGCAGAAGTCGCAGATGCTCTGGGTTAATGAAGCTACCTCCCTATCCAGGTTTAGGTGGGATATGACGCCGTCCCAGCTGTCGAAGATTATCATGGGGTTCTCCATCTCCTCGGCATCTTCATAAATGGCCTTGAAGAACTCCAAGACTGTTCCATAATCGAATGTCTTTATCCTTCTCTCACCCTCAAGCTTGAGGCTCCTCCTGAGTTTCCTCTGCGTCGCGTCGATTATGTTCCTCTCGGGTATGAATTCCTTTATCCAGGGAGATATTGCATATAGCCTCAGATGTTATGGGTGAGGTTGACGCTGAGACCTTCGCAGCTATGACCG
>CAZCOP010000063.1:0-8603 GCA_964499825.1 uncultured Candidatus Bathyarchaeia archaeon | reverse complement strand
CGGCATCACGATTCGAAGAATGCGTGAGGGTGATCTAGACATAGTTTCGGAGCTTGCCACACTTGCAAATCCGTATGTAACAAGGGATGAATACCGACCTCACATAGTTGAAGGGTTGAGGGAGAATCCAGACCTATCCTTTGTAGCTGTCAAGGATGGGCAGGTTATCGGCTACGTTCAAGCTGACATATCAGATGGGAAGGCTATACTTGAGGATATAGCTGTTGCAAGAGAGTATCAAGGGAAGGGGGTTGGGGGGATGTTACTGAAGGAGGAGCTGGAGGCTCTAAGGCTTAGGGGAGCCAAGATAATCATAGCTGAGGTTCATTACAAATGTGCCTCAGCCATCCCCTTCTACTACAAGCATAAATTCCGTATCATAGGCTCCATTCAAGACCACTTCGGAATTGGACATGATGCGATAATACTGAAAAGGGAGTTAAAGGTGACTTAAAAGGTGATCTGGAAGCATCCCCCCATTCCCTTCGACCCATAACCGGCTAATTCAATACTAAGAATGCGAGGTGAAGAATCCCTAAACTCTAAGATGCCTCTCTATCCATGAGAATGTCCGAGACCTAATCTTAACAGTATGCCAGTTGTAACCGGTTACCCCCTCTCCCTCTCTATCTTCTCCTGGTACCCGGACTCTATGTAAGCCTTAACTGGGTCGATTGGGAGACCCTTCTCCATCCTAGCCATGTAGATTATAGGCCTCACATCGGTTAGGAAGGCCTCCACCAACACCCTATTTGCGAGTATTATCTCATTCCTAGACTGGTTCTCCCTTAACGCCTCCCTATCGACTATCAACGCCTTCGCGTAGGATACCATCAGCGAGTCTATGGAGTGTAGTACGGCTTGTATCCTATTCTCCAGCGGCGAACACTGGTCTATTATGCAGGCCCAATCTCTATCAGGCTCTTCGTTCCCTATAACCCCACCGCTTACCAGCTCGTTGAATATCCTGAATATCTGCATGTTCGGCTCCACCGCATGGTCGTCGTCGGCCACATACCTGCTGTTGAAGTGAATCCCTGCGGGTACCCCCTTATCTATCAACCTGGCGACTATATGCTCAACATTGACCCCGTGAGCGTGGTGTCCGATGTCGACCAGTACCCCAGCCCTGTCGCCCAAGTACGTGGCTATATCTGTGGCAACCGACACGTCGGATATGACCGTGTGGTAAGTCCCCGGTTCGAAGAGCTTATACTCGATCAGCATCTTAACCGAACTCGGCATCTCATCATAAACTCTTCTCAGCGAAACCCTTAAGTTCCGTTCAGCCTCCCTCATGTCAACCTGCCCCGGGTATAGGGATCCATCCGGGAACCATAGGGTTAGGAGTTTACCCCCGTACTTCTCGGCTATCTCCGCCGATTTTAGACTGTGCTCTATCAGGCGCCTCCTAGTCTCCGGTTCTTTGGCTGATAGGCTCCCGAACTGCGTTCCTTCCAAGAAGTAGGTTGGGCTTACGGAGCCTATCTCGAGCCCCAATTTGTGGGCGTAATCCCTCAACCTCTCGAAGGATTCCACCTTTATCTCATCGAAGGGAGCCTCATCTGGATCATCCCATCCGACGTGTATGGCGACCCTAGGTGACGCATCGGTTAACCTATTCACGAGCGCCGCGTCATCGAACTTCTCGAATACATTTCTGGCGGCTCCGGGTGGCGTATAACCGCTGAACCTCCCACCCCCGAAGGGTCCAAAAGCCCATGATGGAACCTCAACCTTGAACTTTGAGACCTTCTCCTTAACCTGGTCTATGTCGATCCCCTTCTCCGCCAGCTCCTCACCAAGCAACTCATACCCTTTAATGATAACATCCTCCCGGATCATATCCACAACCCCCCAACTCGGCTAACAACAACATAATCACTCAATTCCCAAGGGAACTTAAGAATATTAGGGCTTGATCCTTCATTTTCGGATGCAACACTTAATAATCTCGGCTGACCCATATCCTTATCAAGGTTAATCTAGACTGGAAGAGTGTTATAGATGGGGAGGCTTAACCTAGAAGGTGCATTCATAGTTACGCCGAAGGGAGTTTTGAGGGGGACAATCTCCATTGTGGATGGGCGTATAGAGTATATCGGCCCCAAGCCCCGCAGGGGGAAACCCGTAGATTGTGATGGATGTTACATACTCCCGGGGTTTAGGGATCAGCATATCCATGACCATGTGGGATTTACTGAGCATCCAACCGACCCAGAGAGGCTCTCAAAGGTCTCGAGGGCTCTAGCATCACAAGGCGTCACAGCCTACATGCTGGCAACAACGGCCGCACCGATCGATAGACTTGTCCAGTACATGGGGAGCGTTAGGTCTTACATGGAATCTGGAAGAAACGGCTTAGACGGCGCCAGGGTTGAGGGCGTGAATGTTGAGGGGACGTTCATCCGTGAGGAGTGCGCGGGGGCCCAACCCCGTGAGTATATAATCCCGCCTAACAGGGCTGATGCGAAAGCTGTGCTGGACAAGTTTCTAGAAACCAGAGCTGTCAAGCTTGTGAATATAGCACCAGACTTCGGCGTAGATTTGATAGAGTACGCAGCCTCCAGAGGTTTGATAGTTGGTTGTGGACATTGCCTAGCCACTGCCAGCCAGTTGGCGGAGGCCTATAAGGCCGGTTTGAAGTATATAGTTCACCTCACTAACGGGCCGATAGGGCAGTCCTTCAAGCCCTTCTATGGGGGTGGAACTTATGAAGGCGCTCTAATCCTCCCCCTGTTCATCGAGTTGATAATTGACGGCTACCACGTCGATTTTAGGTATATCTCGGATATAATATGGAGGCGTGTCCAGCAGGGTAGGAGCCACGAGGTTGTGGCCGTAACTGACGGCATCTTCCCGGTTCAGGAGGAGATACCTAACGGAGAATTCAGGCTCTACTCAACCCTATGCGTCAAGAGTGAGGATGGAGGTGTATTCATCGTTAAGGGGCGTATAGGCAAGCGTGGTGAGATCCAGCCGGTTCCTTGTACACTCTGCTCCAGCAAGCTGACTATGGATAAGGCCTTCGAGAACCTACTAAACCTCCTAACTGTGGACTTCCGGGGTTTCATGATCGACCGCGAGGCTCTACCGCTCCATGAAGCCGTCAGGTACGCGTCTCTCTTCACATCCAGTAATCAAGCCCTACTGCAGGGTGTATCCGGTGAGACTGGAAGCGTAGAGGTCGGGAAGAAGGCCGACCTAACGGTCTTAAGGATAACGGGTAAAGAGGGCAGGTATAGGGTTAAGGTTGAGATGACCATTGTGGATGGGAGAATCTTTAAATTCTCTTGATTTGGAAAGATCAAAGCCAGAGGGCTTCACTATGTATGGTAAGTTAGGTGGTTGAAGTGGGTAAGAGCGGCGGGAAAACTGAGGTTAGAGCTGAGTTAACGCTCATGAATAAGATTAGACGATCCATCCTAAGGTTTGATGTAGCTAGGAGGGTGGTACAGCTGGCATGCTTCACATTATTTAACGCCGGAATCCTCGGCTGGTCCCCCATCCCGCTGGTTCTGCCAATCCTTGTGAGTATGGGCTCAACCAGTAAGACGGTTGGGGAAGTTCTCGGAGTCTCTCAATGGATGCTCTATAACCTAGTCTTCCCCTGGATACCCTTCGCCATGGTTGTTCTATTCGCAGTCCTCTCGGGTAGGCTCCTCTGTGGATGGGCATGCCCCTTCGGCTTCATCCAGGATCTGGTTAGTTACGTAAAGGCTGAGAAGGCTAGGGTCTCACCCAAAACTAACAGGGAGATGTGTAAGGTTAAGTACTTCATCTTGGGTTTCACCCTCCTGATCAGTGGAGCTCTGGCGGTCTCCTCGTTGACTGGAGCCGGCGTCGGTTACAGGTATGCATTAGGGGTATTCGCTGAGGCTCCCTTCACTGTCCTCAGCCCCTCCGACACCCTGTTCGCCGCTACGCCTAGGTTCATACTGAAGGTTAAGTATCTAACCCCGATGTCTGTTGAAGCCTACGAGAACCCAATGATCGAGGTCATACTTAGCCACCAACTCTTGTGGGCCCGTTTGTTCATAGCCTCATCTGTGATCTTGTTAGCCATATACATACCTAGGGGCTGGTGTAGATACCTCTGCCCTCAGGGAGCCCTCCTAGCTCTAGTGAGCAGGTTCAGCTTCTTGGGTTTGAGGAGAGATCCGGTTAGGTGTATAAGGGCTAGATGCCACGCCTGCATGGATGCCTGCCCGATGGATATACGGATTCTAGACCTCCCATGGGAGAAGTTCTCGGATCCGGAGTGTATATACTGCTTGAGATGTGTTGACGCCTGTCCAACCAAGGCTATAAGGCCGAAGTTCCCCTAAACCCAACCGGTTTCGGATTCCTCTTTTATCTGGTCAGTGTAGGTCAGTCTAGTAGCGTCATGGCCTAGCGGCTCCGCGCCGTCACCACACATCATCCCAAGAGATAAACCATGATAACCCTATTTATCACTTTCTATGAGGTTATATGCTGTGTGAAGCGAACTTAACATTCCAAGCTGATTAGTAAGATTATTATCCCCCTCGAGTATTTTTCTTCTAAAGGTTCCAGTAGGGGTTGGGTGCCATCAGAGTAGCCGTACTTGATGAGGAGCGGTGTAGACCTAAGCGTTGCGGTAGAGTATGCTACAGGTTCTGCCCTAAAGTTAGGAGCGGCGTTGAGGCGATAAAGTTCGAGGAGTACGGGAAGCCCGTAATCTCAGAGCTGCTCTGCTCCGGCTGTGGCATATGCGTTAAGAAGTGTCCATTCAAGGCGATATCCATAGTAAACCTCCCCGACGAACTTGAGGAGGAGTGCAGCCACAGGTTTGGACCAAACGCCTTCAAGCTCTTTCGTCTCCCAACACCATCCCCAGGCGTCATACTTGGGCTCTTAGGGAAGAACGGTATAGGCAAATCGACGGTTCTGAAGATACTCTCAGGGGAGATCAAGCCTAACCTCGGCAGGTATGATGATCCCCCGGATTGGGATGAGATCATAAGGTATTATAGGGGTTCAACCCTCCAGGGCTACTTCCAGAGGTTAAGCAGGAAGGAGTTGAAGGTGATCCATAAACCTCAATATGTGGATGTCATACCGAGAGCTGTATCGGGTAAGGTTGGTGAGGTTCTTGAGAGGGTTGATGATAGGGGTAAACTCAGGGAGCTCTCCAGTATGCTCCAGCTCGATGTGATATGGGATAGGCCGCTCAGGGTGCTGAGTGGAGGGGAGCTACAGAGGGTGGCTATAGCAGCAGCAGTCTCCCGTGAGGCTGATGTATACCTCTTCGATGAACCCTCAAGCTACTTGGATGTTAGGCAGAGGATAGAGGCCGCTAGGGCTATAAGGAGTCTAACTGAGGACGGGGATAAGATAGTCATTGTTGCTGAGCACGATTTGGCTGTGTTGGATTACCTATCGGATCAGATATGCGTACTATACGGCGAGCCTGGAGTGTATGGTATAGTCTCCCATGTCCACGGGGTTAGGGTTGGGATAAACATCTACCTGAAGGGTTACATCCAAGATGAGAACGTCCGTTTTAGGAGGGAACCGATAACCTTCCACGTTAAACCCCCAACTCCTGAGTTAGGGATTGGTGAACCATTGATAGAGTGGGGTGAGATGGCCAAGAAATACGAGGAGTTCACCCTAATGGTCAAGCCTGGAAGAGCCTATAAGGGGGAGGTTATAGGAATACTTGGACCGAACGGCATAGGGAAGACCACCTTCATAAGGTTGCTGGCTGGAATAGAGAAGCCCGACTTCGGGACGCCCCCAGCTGAGTATAATCTAACCGTCGGATATAAACCCCAATATATATCGACAGACTACGATGGCACAGTTGAGGAGCTGCTGAGGAGCGTAGCGAAGGAGAAGTATACATCGAGCTGGTATAGAAGCGAGATAATCAAGCCGTTGGGCATTGAGGCCTTAACCGACAGGACTGTTAAGGAGCTCAGCGGGGGAGAGCTACAAAAGGTGGCGATAGCTGCTTGCCTGTCGAGGGATGCTGAACTATACCTCCTGGACGAGCCGAGCGCATACCTAGATGTGGAGGAGAGGCTCACAATAGCTAAGATAATCCGCAGAATAGCTGAGGAGAAGAATGTCACAGCCTTTGTGGTTGAACATGACGTCGTAGCCCAAGACTTCATAGCCGACAGGCTCATGATATTTAGGGGTGAACCCGGAGTCAAGGGCGTAGCTGAGGAGCCTATGAGCCTCAGGGATGGGATGAACCTATTCCTGAAGGATATGGGGATAACCTTCCGCAGAGATCCCGACACAAAGAGGCCTAGGGTGAATAAGGAGGGTTCAAAGCTGGACGAGTACCAGAAGAGGGTGGGGCAATACTACTACACCTAACCCTCCCGATTATCCCACACAGAAACCCAGCGTAGTAGAAAAGTTAAATAGAGATTGATGTTTAGAAGAGGTCTGGTAGCGAATTTAATGATGGATGTGATCACGTTGGGTAGGATAAGAACGCCTTTCATCCTCGTCAACTTCAAAACGTACTCAGAGGCCACAGGTAGGAGGGCTTTAGAATTGGCGAAGAAAGCGGAGAAGGTCAGCCTTGAATCAGAGATCTGTATAGGGGTGGCTCCGCAGTTCGTTGATATACCCACCATCGCAAGCGAAGTTGAGATACCGGTATTCGCGCAACATATAGACCCGATAAAGCCCGGCAGCTTCACTGGACATATACTTCCTGAGGCTGTGAAGGAGGCTGGGGCTGTAGGGACTATAATTAACCACTCAGAGAGGAGGCTGAGGCTCGCAGATATAGATGAGGCTGTAAAGAGGGCGCGGGAGGTCAACTTAACATCAGTGGTATGCACGAATAACGCCGATGTGAGCGCTTCAGCCGCAGCTCTAAAACCCGACATGATAGCGGTTGAACCCCCAGAGTTGATAGGGACAGGAATACCGGTCTCGAGAGCTAAGCCTGAGGTTGTCACCGGAACAGTTGAGCTGGTTAAGAGGATAAACCCAGATGTGATAATACTCTGCGGGGCAGGAATAACGAGCGGTGAGGATGTAGCTGCAGCCCTGAAGCTTGGAACTGAGGGTGTGCTGGTTGCGAGCGGGATAGTGAAGGCTAAGGATCCCTACAAGGTTATGCTCGAGTTTGTGGAAGCCATAACGAAGACCTAGAGCTTCTTATGCCCCTTCTCCCTTTTTAAGGGATGGAGTAGGTTGAAGGTTGGGGTTGAATGCGCCTTCTGCACGTTCCAGAGGGGATATATGGAGATCCTCGAAGCAACTGAGGATGAAAGTGTAAGGATCAAAGCCATACACTCACTCTTTGAGCTCCTAGCCGAGAACTTTAAGCCGACGACCATACCATCAGAGCTGGGAACCATGAGGGAGAGGCTTATAAGGAGGGTTACTGGGAACCCGGATCCCCTAGCTGAGAAGAAGCGGGTGAGCAACGCGAAGGCTATGGAGGCGCTCCCATACGCGGAGAGGATTATCTCCACCGGTACATCTCCGATTGAACGCTTCAGGAAGGCTTGCCTATGCGCTATAGTCGGTAACATAATAGAGTTCAACATTCCAGGCCACATGATAAGCCTCGATGAGCTTGGAGAGCTGATGAGGAGGGCTGAGGGAGACCTCGTCATAGATGACTTAGATGAGGCCTTCAGTATACTTGAGGGCTCGTCTCTTGTGTTGTATTTGACCGATAACGCTGGTGAGATAGCTCTAGACACCCTACTTGTCCGTGAGATGAGGGATATGGGTAAACGTGTGGTTGTGGCCGTTAAGGAGAGGCCGGTGTGTAACGACGCAACGTTGGAGGATGCTGTTTATGTTGGGATGGATAAGGTTGCTAGTGCCTTGATAACAATCGGAATAGACACGATGGGCCTATCCCTAAAGGAGTGCAGCGATGAGTTCTTAAGATACTACGACTCAGCCGACTTGGTCATAGCCAAGGGGATGGGATATGCCGAGTCAATAACCGAGATAAAGAAGCTAAGAGCACCACACCTCCTACTCCTCAGAACGAAATGTAAACCCATAGCCAAGTTCTTCGGAGTTAAGAGGAACAAGAACATCGCAAAGATACTGAGATGAAACTCACTAACTAACTCGAAACTAAACCATCAAAAATTACTTCATCTCCTCCTACGTTTCCGCTCATTCTTGGATCTGACCTTGACTAGGCCCCTATGGACAGCGCAGGAGATGCAGTAATATTTCGTATCCAAAATCCTCGGTAGATACGCCCCCTTCTGTTGCAGCTCTCTGGCCAAGACGGGGTCGACTATTGAGATCCTCCTAGAGAACTTCTTAGCCTTATCCCTAGGTACGAGTTCACCGCATATGCTGCACTGGACGTAGTCACTCCTACCCTTCCCGCCTTTAGATCTACCTCGACTCTTACGTTTTACAGGCACTCCAGACACCAACCAAGAATAGAAACTCCATATACAGATATATTCTTATCTTATAAGTATTCTTGGAGAGATGTTTGATATAGTCACAGTTGGACACTTCGCGGTAGACCTCATAACCTCGCCGAGGATAAATAAGCCGAAACCTACACTAGGCGGACCTCCAACATACGTCTCACTAGCGGCCATAGCGCTGGGGGCGAAGGTATC
>CAZCOP010000062.1:1260-8846 GCA_964499825.1 uncultured Candidatus Bathyarchaeia archaeon | reverse complement strand
CTCAACCCTGGCCTCCTTGATCATGGACATGGTCTCCTTAATAGCCTTCTCAGCCCCGACAATCTTCCTACTGGCTTTCTTGGCCTTCTCGTAGTATTGAGCTGCGCTCTCCTGCACGGATCTCCTCAAGTCTAACTGGAAGATCTCCCCCTCAACGTTAACATTGACCGTCATGTTCTTTGGATTTATGGCCTCGACGTAGGCTGCTGGGATTAATCCCTCCTCCCGCTCCTCCATTAAATTTTTGGTTATCTCATCCCAAGTTTTTCCGCTTCTCTTCTCTTCCATAATACGCTGAACCAAGGCGGTCAACTCATTCAGGTGCCTATAGATTATGTCGCCTATCCTCCTATCCCTCTCAGCCCTCTCCTTGAGGACTTCAAGAGCTTTCTTTTGTTCCTTTAACCTCCTCTCAAGTCTAGCCAGCTCCTCGCCGCCCTTCTCCTTCACCCTCTCAGCCCTCTCCCTGAGGAGGCTTCTGGCGTAGTATTCGTCTAGGGCCTCATTGAAGCTCCTATAACCCTCACACCTCAGTCTTTCATGGATCTTCAACCGTGTGGGGGCGACATCAACCCACATACCCCCATCATCGATGAAGATGCAAGGCCTCATCTTGTCAGGGCTTATTTCATCTAGAACTTCCTTAATACTCTTAAAGATCTCATCCAGCTCTTCCTCAGTGAGTGATCTGCAGGGTTTATCCTTCTTAACGCTGGCTCTAAGGAGTATTTCCTCGGCGTATAACCCGCCGATGCTTAGGAACCTTGTTAAGGCTCTCACAACGGTGGTCTCTCCGAAATCTCTTATCCCGTCGAGTTCATTACGTTCCAGCCTCCTCGGGTTTCTCCCGCTTGAGGGTGGATACTTGAACTTCTCACCCCTAAGGATGTTTCTATCCTTCATCCTCCGGTAGGTTAGGGCTTGAATTATTCTACCATCATCGCCTACGAGTATTATGTTCCCGTTGCCGAAGAGTTCTGATATGAGCCTATACCTTTCGCCACCACGCTCAACATCGATTATTAATATCCTCTCGAACTCGTACTGCTTAACTCCCGCGATCCTGCCATTCCTGAGGTATTTGCGGAGGGCCATGGAGAAGGTTGGGGGCTTCTTAGGCTTCTCAAACTCATAGGAGGTTACATGAACCCTCTTGCCCGCCTCAATCAACAGGTATGGAGGGACTCTTTCCAGCCCCCTAAGCTTCAGAAGGAGGACTTTACGGTTTACTTGATAAATGTTATCTATCCTGACTCCCATCAACGACGAGTTCAACTCAGCCGCTACAGCTGCCAAATCGAAACTGCTCATCTCAACCTTCAAGGGATCCACCAACTGATGAGGGAATAAAGACCCTTAATGGTTTATGCGAATGCCCCGAAGAGAACGTAGGCTCAACTGAGATTTAAATTTATAACCAGAAATTTTACATATCAACTCGAAAAATTTAAAGCTTAAATAAAAATTATGATTAAACTAATTGGTAAGTGGTTGATTTAGACAGGAAGGTTGTGTCAAGTTTTGCCTAAGAGAAGAGCAGTGAGTGTAAAGGTATTAAAGGCTGTATCCTCGCCGATAAGGATGAGGATCTTAAACCTGCTCTTCAATAGGGGTCACCTCTCTTATACTGAGATAATGAACCTACTAAGGCTCCGGCCGAGCAGGGATGCGGGTAGATTCGCCTACCACCTAAAACTACTTCTCAAGATGGACTTGATAGAGCCGGATGCTGAGACTAAGAAGTACCGTCTAACAGATCTCGGAAGGCGGCTGGTAGAGGTAGCAGAGGAGATAGAGGAGAGCGCCCACGAGAAAAGGAGGATGCTCGTAAGGACATCACGCCTATCTATAGAGTACTTCGACAGGAACAAGATAGCGGAATCACTAATAAGGGAGGCTGGGGTCCCAGCCGATCTGGCTCAGAGGATAGCTAGGGAGACGGAGCGAAGGCTCCTAAAGCTTAAGGTTAAGTATCTAACTGCACCTCTCATAAGGGAGTTTGTAAACGCGATACTGATAGAGAGGGGTCTTGAGGATTACCGCCACAAATTGACCCGCTTAGGCCTACCAGTCTATGACGTAACGGAGATGATGAAGTCTATCAGCATGGAGTTCTCAAATGTTGAGAAGGTTCTCGAGGCGGCCGGAAACTCGGTAATGGAGGAATACACGCTACTCAACATACTTCCAAGGGATATAGCTGACGCACATATATCCGGGATCTTAAACTTAAATGACCTTGGCTGCTGGATACTGAAACCGAGCGGGTTCAGGCATGATATACGCTTCCTCTTCAGGTATGGATTATCCTTTAAGGGATATGGACCGATGAAGATCTCGTATCAGCCACCAAAGAGCCTTAACTCAGCGCTACTCTTGATCTTGGAGGCATTAAGACTCGCAGCCGATGAACTATCAAACGAGGAGACGATAGACTACTTCAACATATTCTTGGCTCCATATGTTAAGGGCCTAGAGCCAGAGTACATTAAGGAACAACTGAAATCATTCTTAATGGGGATAAACCACATAATCCCGGTGGGTGTATCCATAGGGCTGGAACTCTCAACTCCCGGATTCCTGAATGAAGCCAACGCGTTCGGACCGAATGGGAAGGTTGAGGGAGTCTACTCAGAATTCACCGAGGAGAGTCAGCTTGTAGCTTCGCTGCTCCTAGACGTGATCCTCGATGGAGAAGAGTCAAAACCCATATTCAACCCGAGCGTTATCATAAAGGTCAGACCTGAAGCTCTAGGGGATGGGGAGGCTGAGTCCCTGCTTTACAAGGCACACCAAGCCGCCATCGAGAAGGGGGTTCCATACTTCGCAAACCTAACCTTCAAGGGGCAAAGATACGCCTCCTACACGGCGACTGGGTTAAGGTTAACACCGGAATGGAGTGGCGACTGGGAGCTCGACACTCTAAGGACCGGAGGGCTGGGAAGCGTGATCATAAACCTCCCAAGGGCTCTATATGACTCTGGAGGTGACAGAGGCAGGCTACTTCGAAACCTATACGAACGCGTAGAGATGGCGATGAGAGCCCTCCAGATAAAGTACATGACGATCAGGCAGCGCGTCGGGGAGGGGTTGCTCCCATTCCTAACCCAGAGAGGTGAGGAGGATCCATACTACAGAATTGAGAACTCGATAAGATTGATCAGCTTCGTTGGACTCAACGAGGCGGTTCAGTCCCTAACCGGTGAGGCTATATATGAGAGTGAGGGCTCACTCAAAGCCGCCAAGGACATGGTGAACTACATGTCGAGGGCCGTCCAGGGGCTCTCAAAGAGGTTTAAGGGCCGCTTCGCCCTCTCCATGGTCCCCAGCGAGGAGGCGGCTCGAAGATTAGCTGAGCTGGATGTCGAGATGTACGGCTTAGCTAAGGTCTCACTCGGCGGGGGTGGGAAGAGCCCATCTTACACAACCATGTCAGCTACACCACTTGATGTTGATCTACCACTCGAGGATTACCTGAGGGTCGAGAGTACATTTCACGCATTAACTCCGGGATGCCACTTAGCGGTTATACCAATAGACAATGGTGAACAGAAGGCGGATGACCTACTCATGATAACGGAGAGTATACTGAAGAGGTATAAGATCGGGCTTTACGCCTTCAACAGGAAGCTCGCCTACTGCGATGTTTGCCGCAAGGTCTTTTACGGAGATCTGTCGAAGTGTCCGTCCTGCGGGTCAGTTAAGGCCGTAACATACTTCGCTAGGTCTCCAGCAAAGTACTCAGCTAGGCCTCTGGGAGGATGAAGTGGCCGACACCAATTCCTAAATCCTTAAAAATTTAAATGAGGATGAAGAACCATTATCTCCCGTCATAATTAAACCTGACGGTGTGGAAGGCCTAGCTATGTCAGATGTGATCCCTGAGGATGTACTGGACAAGTATATGAAGGCTGGGGAGATAGCCGCTAAGGTAAGGGCTGAGATGAAACGGATAACTAAGGAGGGTATGCCTATAATTGAACTCTGCGAGAGGGCTGAGGATATGATCCGCAGAATGGGTGGTAAACCAGCCTTCCCATGTAACGTATCGGTGAATGAAGTTGCAGCTCATTACACATCACCGCCAGGTGATGAGAGCAGAATACCGGAGAACTCCCTCGTTAAGGTTGATATAGGCGTCCATATAGACGGATACATAGTTGATACGGCGACGACGGTGTGCTTCAACAACTATTATGAGAGCTTGGTCCAGACGGCTGAGGAAGCCCTTAAAGCGGCGATCAAGGTAATCCGTCCGGGATTATCAATCTCAAAGTTCGGCTCCACCGTTCAGAGGGTGATAAATCAATACGGGTTCAAGCCGGTCTCAAACCTAACTGGACACCAGATAAGCCGTTACGTACTCCACGCTGGGAAGACCCTGCCAAATATATCCCACATATCCTTCGCTAAGGTTAGGCTCGGTGAGGTTTATGCAATTGAGCCCTTCGTCACCCTGCCGGATGCGGCTGGGAAGGTTAAGAGTGGTAGTGAAGCATACATATTTAGGTTTGTGAAACGTAAATCCGTCAAGCACGGTGGGGCGAAGGGTCTTCTTAGGTTTATTGAGAATAACTTCAGGACTTTGCCCTTCGCTGAGAGGTGGCTTAAAGAATACGCCCCAAGGGAGAAGTACCTCCCTGCCTTCTCGGAACTCCTGTCATCCAAGGCGATATTTGCCTATCCGGTCTTCATAGAGGCGAGCGGGAAGATGGTTGCACAAGCCGAACATACTGTCCTAGTAGGTAGGGATGGGGCTATCCAACTAACTTAAACTGGTTAAGAGTTCTATTTACCTCTCTCCTCCTCTCGGTATATTGAGGAGATTATCATCTCACCCCTACACTTGGGGCATTCCCCGATCCTCTTGAAGACGTAATCTCCACGTTCAAACTTCCTAACCATCTTGTAACTGCAATTCAGACACTCTATGGTGGTTGATACTTTTGTCATCTCGAACCCCAGCTTCAATGGCTTACTTCTCATCTGGATGAGCATGTACATCGATAAGGCTAGAGCTCCGCCACTCAGCATTATGCTCGGCAGATCTAAGGAACCCCTCCTATAGGCTTCTATAGCCTGATAGAGCGCAGTGATGGAGAGTACTAACATTATCATGACCATAACCATAAAGAAGGTTGATATCCTCCTCGCGGGGTGTATATCCTCCTCCATCGGGGCGCTCCCTCACTGCCCTATGCCTATTGTGTTCCCTATTCCGGCTATGATCACCGTATCGCCTTCCTTGGTCTTTTCATGGATTAGGCGTTTTATCCTCTCTATCGCTATGTTCACAGCCTCGAATATCTCCTTCCTCATAGTTGATACAGCGTCCCCAATATCCTCCTTAATCAGGACGGCGTTTATGGGGACTTTATACTTCACGGTTATATCCTCAACCTTATACTTCTCAACACCTGGCCCACCGATCGCAACCCCTATGCCCTCAGCGACCTCACCGAGCTTCTCCCCCTCCAGCTTCATGGCGGCATCTATTAGTATGATCATCGAAACCTTCCCTTCATTTTCCTCCAGTATCTCCTTTATCGCCTCGCCAGGCTTCCCAACCTTGCCGCCCGGTCCCTCAGCCTTCAATACGTAGGCTGTTCTTCCATCTATTGGAACCTTACTAACGACTATATCCTTCGCTATACGCCTCTTCTCTCTCCCATACATCAACTTTGCAGCCACTAGAGCTCCAGCTCCATCACCTATAGGCTGCCCCAACGTGAAGGCCCTTAGGGCATTTGCGAAGGCCTCTGACTCCTTCATCACGAGGGGAAGTATCATCTGTAACTGCATGATTATGTATAGGCTGAGGGTTTTCTTGCCCAGAAGGTAGTAGTGGCGTATGCTCTTATATATCTGGTTTAACGCTAGGGCTGCCTCCAATACGTTGGTTAGATTGTTCATCTGGGTCTCATCAGCGTGGGGGGCCATCAACCTAACCTCATCCTTGAACCTCATATTCCTCACATCCATCAAGTGCTCCAACCTCTGGATTATACCCACTGGGTCTAGGCTTACGGGGCCTATATCCACATGCTCTAGGAAGCGGTCGACCCTCGGGGTTGGGTCCTCATCAGGCTTCCCGATCTCCTTGATCGTCGATATGACTATCTCACGCCCCTTATCCTTCATCATCTTTAGGCGGTGGAGTGAACTCTCTATCTCCTTGAGCATGAGCATGGTCTGGATCCTCTGGCCGTAGAACATGAAGACTACGAATATCAGTATCCATGCGAGTTGGAAGATCCAGCCTAGAATGTTATCCTCTGAGAATGCACCTTGGGAGACGAGCGCTGGAATGTCAGAGATCATCCATGAATGCACCCCTTTCAACGTATATTTGGTTGGTTATAAATTTTGGGGATTTTTCTCTTATTGGTTGTATTATCTGATAGCCTCAACCGCTCCGGATATCTTATACATCCTCTACCCATAGTATATCATTTCGACCGGTTCAGCGTATTCTATAGCTTATAATGTCACGCAGTGATATAACCTTTTTGAACTCTGGATCAGATGGGGTTCTCTCGTTCAGAGATCGATGGAAGCCTAATCCTGAGTAGTGTATATACTATATACCCACCGAAGAAGGTTATCGAACCCTGAATAGCATTAAAAACTGCAAGCAGAGGAAGGAAGGATACGACGACTGCTTCAACGGGTATATTGTAGAAGGTTGGGAGAACCACCAGGTTAGATATGGACATGATAACTATCCTAGTGGCCAGGCTGCACACCGCTGATAAGGCCTTCCAGCATTGACCTTTCCTATGTAGGAAGATTGAGGCTCCAAGTATAGATGAGAACTCGGCGAGCATCTTCTGTGAGGCATCTACAAACTTCCCGCTTCGGGCAGCTATTGCGAAGAAGGCTACCGCGGAGGTTGCCGTGCCAGATGGCAATCCATACAATGCTAGGGCGAGGAAGATCGGGATACCGGTGATGTCGAACTTTAGGAATGGAGCCCAAGGGAAGGGGATCTTCAACCCCGTGAACTTCAGTGAGTAGTCGAAAACTACAACTAGGGCTCCTAGGATGGATGTACCAGCGATGGTTAAGGTTCTCCTCTTCCTCACATCGACTGTTGATTCCCCCCTCCAACCATGCATTCATTTAATTGACGGATGAGAAAAAGATTTCCATCTAAAGGGAATTTGGGTCGGAAGGAGGTATCAGATAAGGTCCTTTGATTACTCAAATAACTGGGGAGTTCAGCCCCTCGTGGCAGCTCAGTTCCATAAAATGAGCCGCTAAGTTCTCACCCCTGCCTTAACCACCTTCAATGCGGCATAGCCTAGTGGTGCAGATAGAAGGGCTAACCATATCTCAAGCCTCAGAAGCCCAGAGCCTGTGGTTCCAGCCACCAGCCACTCCCAAGTCCACTCCTCACCAGACAAGTAAGCCAGATAAGCCCCAAGTCCATCCGCGCATACTATCAGTAAATATATCGCTCCAAAGATTGCTGAGAGCAACGCGCCGACAAGGATGAAACCTATTGATTCATACTTCGCCCTCCATAACGGTATGGCGCCAAAGAAGACGAAGCCTATAACTAACGCTGCAAGCCCCCCAAATAG
>CAZCOP010000062.1:0-1160 GCA_964499825.1 uncultured Candidatus Bathyarchaeia archaeon | reverse complement strand
GTTGCAACACATGGTATGTAGATTAGCGTGAAAGCCATGAAGGCTAATCCAGTGAGCGGCGTGAAGACCCCTTCACTCCTTATGGTTTCCTGTATCTCCTCTATCTCACTCTCCTCCCCCAAACCAAATATAACAGCGAAAGATCCGACAACTATCTCTTTAGCTATGAAGCCGAAGAATAGCCCCACTGCGCCCCTCCAATCGAAGCCGAGTGGACGAAAGATGGGTTCAAGAGCGCGACCGAGAACAGCCAAGTAGGTCTCCTCCAAAGGTGAACCCCACGGATGACTTGAGAGAAACCAGACCACTATGATGCCAGCCAATATAATTGTCCCAGCCTTCTTCAAAAATAGTGAACCCCTCTCCCACATGTGGATAACTGTGCTCCTTAATGTGGGCCTCAAATACATTGGGAGTTCCAGAATGAATGGGGAGGGCTTACCCCTAAAGTAGGGTATAACCCTCCTAAAGAGCAACGCCATAAGCACAGCTAAGGCTATCCCAAGCACATACATCGCATAGGTTCCTGCAGCAGCATACGCTCCGAGAACGGCTCCACCAATGAGTATGTAAACGGGTAGCCTAGCACTACAAGACATTAATGGATTCACGAGTATCGTTAGTATGCGGTCTCTCTCATTATCAATTGTTCTCGTCGCCATGACTCCTGGAATGTTGCATCCGAACCCTATTAACATCGGGATGAAGGATTTCCCATGCAGTCCGAGCTTATACATTACTCTATCCACCACGAAGGCTGCTCTTGCCAAGTATCCGCTATCCTCAAGTAGTGAGAGCCCAAAGAAGAGGAAGAATATGGGTGGGAGGAAGACGAGTACACCTCCTAACCCGCCTAAAACTGCGTCAGATATGAAGGCCGCTACCTCCTCATTGGTTATGGCTTCGCTTGCCTTTTCTCCAAGCCAGCTGAAGAACATGTCTATCATGTCCGAGAATGGGGCTGAGACATCGAACGTGAAGCGGAAGAGAGCCCACCAGAGGGCGAGAAAGATCGGTATACCCACATACTTATTCAGGAAAACCTTGTCTAAGAGATCTGATAGTGTTAGGGGCTTAGCTCCCTTCAAGACTTTAGGTAGGATCTCACTTATGAAATCGTAGCGGGCTTCCGCAAAGAAGACCTCTGGGTCTTCTCCAAG
>CAZCOP010000061.1:0-8871 GCA_964499825.1 uncultured Candidatus Bathyarchaeia archaeon | reverse complement strand
GAGGAGCCTGATGTTGTACCCCAGGCTATATACTTCATGGATAGGATGGCGGAGTCTAAGTTCGCCCCGAACCTTTCATGTGTAAAGGATGACCTCAAGAAGGCTGTAAAGTACGCCGAGCTCCTAGACCACTTCACCATAAGCTGCGGCGGAGGAGGTTTCAGGTCAAAGGTTGTGGAGACTGGGAAGGATTACTGGATAATCGAGTGGGAGACCGGGGCTAGGTGGATGATAATGAGGCGGCCGTTCTCCTTCGAGAGGAGGTACATCCACTACCCGGTCATGAGCGAGGATGACCTGGATAAGCTTGAACTCCCGGACCCGGATGACCCGGAGAGGTATGAGGGGATAAGGGAACGCGTTAGATACTTCACAGAGAAGGGCTACTTCACGTCGTGTGGTATAAACGGATTCTTCTCGGGAGTCTGGTACTTCCTATGCCCATTCAACCTCTGGTTGAAGGGTCTACTCCTGAATAAGCCCTTCGCCATAAGGATAATCGGAAAACTTGGGGAATTCAACTACAAGGCTGCCAAGAACCTGCTTGAGACCGGGGTTCACAGCATAGGGTGGGTTGACGACTTAGGGTATAATAAGGGGATGTTCATCTCCCCAAAGATCTATGAGGAGATAATCTACCCATGGCATAGGAGGTTGATAGACCTAGCCCATAAACATGGAGCATTCGTCAATATGCACAGCCACGGCAACATAAACGCGATCTTCCACCTACTCGTAGACGCCAAACTTGACGTGATAAACCCTGTGGGGCCGAGCGACAACATGAACTTGAAAGAGTTGAAAGAGAAGTTTGGGGACCGGATAACGCTGCAGGGTGGGATAAGCAAGTTCATAGGCGAGATGACCCTTAACGAGTTGAGGGAGCATGTAAAGGATAGGCTCTCAATAGGGAGTCCGGGAGGAGGTTACATACTGGACTCTGAGGGCGGAATCCCGATTAACATGTCTAGGGAGAAGTTCGAGTTCTTCATGGAGTGCAGCCGTAGGTATAGGAGGAACCGCCCGTGATAGCTCCCATTACAGGAATAACTCCTCCCTATAGGCGACCCCAGCCGCGTGTATGCCGAACTCCCTGAACTTCAAGCATGTAGTCGCATAGTATGCCGTGTATATCGTCCCGTCGTCGAGTTGCACGGTGCTCGGATACCCGCAATCCCTACTGGTTGCGTAGGAGACGAGGGCGGCCCTCCTATCGAAGAGCCACGTCCTCCCACCATCCCGACTTATAACCGCATGGACGCCGTAGGGAACCCTCCTATGGCCGAATGTGAGGAGTAGGCTCCCGCTCTTCAGCAAACAGAGGTCTCCGGGATGCTCCCCGCCCCCTGTCACCATCACGGGTTCAGCCCATGTGTATCCTAGGTCTTTAGATCGACTTATAGATACGCATTGATCACCTCCCGGGTATGGACCTCTAAGGGCAGCGACCAATTCTCCATCTGGGAGCTGCGTTATAGCGGTCTCGTTATACCCTCTAGCTATGAGGGTTGCATCGCCCCATGTGTACCCGTCGTCCTCTGAGCGGAGGATGTAGCTCGAGTACAACCCATCGCTTCCATATTCTCCGCTATAGATGGCCATCAGGATTGTTCCATCCTCGAGCTGGATCATCCTGCCGTAGGGTGAGGAGAGCGGCTTCAAATTTAGGGAGGAGTCCTCTATCTCTATAGGTGTCGGTTCACTCCAGGAGTCACCCAAATCCCTCGATCTGGTTATTAGCATCTCGAAGCGCCACCTTGAACGTTCTATAACCCTTCCCCTCCGGTAGCCCCAGAGCCTGCCGAAGGCTAGGAGTAATGTTCCATCCCTCAACTGGCAGAGGGCTGGGTTTCTATCATCAGTCTCGGAGCATGTGACAACCCTCGGCATGGTCCAGGTTTTACCTCCGTCACTCGATTTTGAGATCTCGATCCTGCCCCTCTGGCCTATGTGGTAGTCCCCCATCCGGAAGACCGCGGCCAACTCGCCGTTCATCATCTTGATCAGAACCGGGAAGTATCCGCCTAACGGTGTTATGAGGTACCTTCTAACCCGCTTGATGGAGCCAACCATAACCTCATCTTCGAACTCTAAACCGAAAGACTCCCTCTCAGGCATGCTTATAGGTTTATAACTCTACTCATATATTATTGTCCGACGGTTGACGATTTAAAGGGCGCCTGGTTATATCACCCTTCACATCTAATATTACGTGAATATTGAGCGTAGGGAAGGGGATAGGGATCGTGAAACCCTTCAGCTTCGTTCACGTTGCGGATATACACTTGGGATATGAACAGTATAACCTAGCCATCCGACGTGAAGACTTCAGGAGGGCCTTTGAGGAGGTGGTCGATAAGACCCTTGAGTTGAAACCCGACTTCATGATAATCGCAGGAGACATATTCCAGCACGCCCGCCCAACAAACCTAACCCTGGAGGCGGCCATAAGGAACTTCAAGAGGCTACGTGAGGCTGGTATACCCATCCTAACGGTGGATGGATCCCACGACAGCGCCCCAAACGTCATAACAGGAACCATCCTAAACCCCCTAGACAGCGCGGGTCTAATCCACTACCTCCCAAGGCATGAGGATGCCTCGTGGAGGAGCGACAGCTGTTACGTCTATGGCATACCAAACTTCAGAACCCGTAGGAGGACTGAGGAGCGCCTACCGAAGTTCATCGAGGAGAAGAGGCCTAAGCCGGATCCATCACGCTTCAATATATTTGTGTTCCATATGGCCCTTGAGATCCCGGAGATAATGAAGAGGTTCGGTAGGATGGTGGCTGAGGCCCCTCCAGACCTGATACCTGAGGGGTTTAACTACTACGCTGGGGGCCACATACACACCCCATGGCAGATACCGTTCAAGGGTGGGATCCTCGTTTATAGCGGATGTACGGAGACCGTAAGCTATGAGGACGCCAACGTCAGGAAGGGCTTCTACTACGTTGAAGTCGGCGGTGACGGGGATTTAGATATCCAACGTATAAGGCTTGAGTCTCCGAGGAGGTTCATAATACTCGACGATGACTACACGGGCCTGATGCCGAGTAGAATAACTGAACTCGTAGTTGAGTCGGTAAGGAGGTTTGACGAGCCGGGAACCGTGATAATCCCGATAATAAGGGGGATCCTGCCAACTGAGGCAACCCGCAGGGATGTGGATGTAGCGAAGATAAGGAACTCAGCCGAGAAGGCTCTCCTCGTCAGGCCGGTGATAAAACTGAGGGAACAGGATATCCCGGAGGAGGTTATACGTTCAATCTTCAGCGGAGAACTTAAGGACTTGAAGGCAAAGGCCTTCGAGTACTTCGTTGAGTACTTCTCACAGCGTTATCCAAAAAGGGAGGCTGAAGATTACGCCCGGCTAGCCTTAGATTTGATCCAGCCCTTAATCAAGGGCGATGATGATAGGGTTAGGAAGCTCGTGGAGGAGTTGTTCCGTGAGGATTAAGAGCCTACTGCTCGAGAACATCCGATCCCACGTGAAGACCCTTATAAACTTCAGGGAGGGCTTCACCTGCCTAGTAGGAGGGTTAGGCCAAGGTAAGTCCAGCATCCTATACGCCATAGACTTCGCCCTCTTCGGTGATCCCCTGGGTAGGAGCTACAGTTACCTCATTCGGGAAGGGGCTGACATAGGGAAGGTGGCGCTCAAATTCGTCAAGGATGGTAGGGAGTACACCATCTGGAGAGCCCTGAGGCGGAGGGGTGAGAGTATAACCCAAGACATGGAGCAGCTTAAGCTCTTCAGGGGGGAAAGGTTAATCGCCGAGGTTAAGAGCGACGCGGTGGCTGAACAGTTGAAGGCCATTACGGGCATAGATAGGGAGGTCTTCAGGGAGGTTATATGGGTACGCCAGGAGCGGCTGAAGGAGCTCCTAGACATGACGCCGAGGGAGAGGCAGAAGAAGCTCGACCAGCTCTTCGGACTATCGGACTACGACGCTTCATGGGCAAACCTCAGGCCGATCATAAGGCGATACGAGGATGAGAGAGATCTGCTGGAGAGGGACCCGGATGTCGTAAGGATAGAGGAGTTCGTGAACCAATACAACGAGGCCGTTAGGGAGCTGGCTGAGAAGAAGATGGAGCTCGAGAACTTGAGGAACCAGCTCTCCATATCAGAGAGGAGGCTACAGGAGGCTATGAAAAGGCTTGAGAGGCTTGAGGCTGCGAGGCGTAGGAACGAGGAGCTGAGATCAAGGAAGAACAGACTCCAAACCAGGATAGTATCCATAGAGGACCAGTCGGGTAGGATGGCCATAGATATAGACGAGAAGAGGAGGAGGTTGAGGGAGCTACATGAAAGCCTAGAAGCCCTGAAAGGGAGGATGGAATCTGAGAGGAAAATCCTGATGCGAATGGGCCTCTCAAAGACTCAGGTGGAGGATATCCAGCAACTCCAAGGTTACATGGACGCCGTGATGGATCAGGTCTCAAGCATCCAAGCTGAGCAGGAAACCGCTAGGAGGGAGGTGAGGAACATAAGACGTAGGATTTCAACCCTAACGGAGGAGAGTAGATGCCCACTATGCCTCCAGGAACTCCCACAAGCGTATAAGGACGGCCTCCTAAAAAGGCTCCGGGAGGAGGCTTCGGAGTACGAGGCGCAGCTTAGAGAGCTGGAGAGGAACGTCAAAGAGCTGAACCAGATGAGGGGGACCCTCAGCGCAGCGATAGCAACCCTGAGGGAACTCCAGGTGAGGGTGGAGGATACCGAGAGGAGGATCAGGGAGGAGGAGGCCTCACTCAACAGGCTGACCGGGGAGTTCCAGAAGCTCCAAGAGGAGGAGGAGAAGCTAAGGGTGGAACTCGCCGAGTTGGAGGCTGAAATAACCGAGATAGATGTTGAGGAGATCGAGGAGGCCCAGAGGATGAGGGATGAAGCCTACGATGAATATTCAAACCTGAAACATAAGGTTCAATCCGTCGAGGAGGGTATAAACCAGATATCCCTTAGAATGGAAAACTTGAGGGAGCGGCTGGACAACGCGGAGAAGAAGATCGAGAGGGTGAAGAGGGTTCGGAGGATCCTCGAACTGCTCCAGGAGGTACGCCAAGCCTACAGGAGCATCCAGCCGAGGCTCAGGAGCGACTTCATAAGGTATCTTGAGAGGATAGTCCAGCAGGTCCTAGACGAATTGATGGGAGGCATCTCCCCGCTAACGATAACGATAGGCGACGACTACACGCCATACGTTAAGAGCGAGGACGGATACGAACGCACAGTTAACAACCTCTCCGGCGGAGAGAGAACCCTACTAGCCTTCGCGTACAGACTGGCCGTCGGGCAGCTCATCATGCAGGCCAGAGCTGGCCACGGATTGACCCTCCTAATCCTGGATGAGCCGACCGAGAGCCTAGGGAGGGAGGATGGATCAATCGACAGACTCGCCGAGGCTCTCTCAAACCTGAAAACGGTCGAGCAGCTTATAGCGGTGACCCATAGCGAGGCCTTCGCGGAGAAGGCGGACCACGTGATAAGGGTTAGTAAAACCGATAATGTCAGCTCAATCTCGGTTGAGAGGTAGGGGGATGAAGAAACAGAGAGGTCGATGTGGGGAGGGCGGCCTCAAGGAGGCCCTAGCCACCAGGATAGCCGGCGAGATAACGATCTCAAGAGATCCCGGTGCAACCATGAGGAGGTGGAGGAGAACGTTATCCGTAACCCAGAGGGAGCTCTCAGAAAGGATGGGTCTATCACCATCCGTCATAAGCGACTACGAGAGTGGGCGGAGGGGAAACCCGGGGGTTAACTTCGTCAGGAGGTTTGTTGAGGCGCTCATGGATGTGGGTGGGGAGGAGGCTGAGAGATTGATAGCTGAGTGGGCGGGGTTGCCAGCCTACCTTGGAGATGTGGTCTTAGATGTTAAGGCCTTCCCCAAGCCTGTAAGCCTGAGGAGGCTTGTGAGGGCCCTCTCCGGCGAGGTCTTAACCGGAGACCCATCCATAAGGGTTTGGGGCTACATAATCGTTGAGTGTGAGGGGGCTATTAGAAGGCTTACACTCCCAGACCTCCCCAGGATATTCGGGGAGGCCGGCAGGGTGGTGGTCTTTGCAGGTGTAACCCCTAAGCTTTCACCCGTGATCGCCCTAAACTTCGCCCCGTTGAAGCCCAGAGTCGTGGTCTACCAGGGTTCTAAGCCTAGCAGCTTGGAGGTTGAGATAGCCAGGAACAGCGGAGTCACGCTCGTGTATTCCGGGGTGAACGAGGCTGAGGAGTTGGTGGGTAAGCTGAGAAGGATTCATAAGAGGATGGCTGGATAAGGTTAATGGGAGGGAGACTAGATGATAAAGGTTGGGTGTTGCGGTTACCCGGTCTCACTAAAGAAGTATAGGGAAGCCTTTAACCTGGTTGAGATAAACAGGACCTTCTATGGGTATCCACGCCTATCAACAGTTGAGAGGTGGAGGAGGGAGTCCCCGGAGGGGTTCGAGTTCACAGTTAAGGCTCACCAAGACATCAGCCACAAGTATAAACTCAAACTGGAAGAGTCGAGGGAACCCTTCGAGAGGATGAAGGAGATATGCAGAATACTGAAGGCCAGAATCCTCCTGATACAGACGCCGGCATCCTTCAGGCCTGACGGGATGGACATAGCCGAAGAGTTCTTCGAGAAGATGGAGAGGGGGGAACTGACCGTAGTCTGGGAGACTAGGGGGCCACTATGGGAGAGGGGGGACGTACGGGAAAGGCTGAGGAAGGTGTTGAGTAGGCTCGACGTAACCCACGTCACCGACCCATTCAGGGTTATACCCGTCTACATGGGTGGGGTCGCCTACTTCAGACTGCACGGCTTAGGGGAGAGGATGTACTACTACCAATACACAGATGAGGAGTTGAGGGAACTCCTCAAGATCGCCCAGTCAGCAGCCTCCGGGGGTAGGGAAGTATACGTCCTCTTCAACAACCTATCCATGTTTGAGGATGCAACGCGGTTCCTACACCTGATCGAGGAGGGTAAACTCCCAAGCCTAACCGGGGCTGTAGGCCTAGAGTCGGTAAGGCTTGTTGTGGAGAAGACCCGGTATCCAAGGAGTAAGAGCGACTTGATAAGGAGGCTCGGGTGGAGGCTCGTCGAGGTGGAGGGGGGAAGGCAGGTAAGGCTGGAGGAGCTCCTGAAGGATATACCGAGAGGAACATACAAGAGTCCAGATGAGGTCTTGAATGAGATCAAGAGGGTTCACGGAACCCTATAACTCAACTATAGAACTTATCCATCAATACCCTGAGTATCTCGCCGGCGCACTCTTCCGGGTTCATCCTATCGGAGTCGACGGTCACCTCCGGGTTTAGAGGCTCCTCGTAGGGTGCGCCTACCCCTGGGACGGTCTCACTCTCACCAGTAAAGGCTTTCTTGTATATGTTCTTGGGTGCATGGTATGTTTCACTAACCCGCTTAGATTCCCGCTCTATGCACACCTCGAGGGGGCACCTTATGTAGGCCTCCATAAATTTTGGAAGCCTCCTTCTCGCTTCCTCTCGATATCTCCTCCGATTAGCCGTTGCGTCAATTATCACATTCACTCCGTTCTTAGTTAGGAGTTCAGCTATGAAGACTAGGGCGCCATAAACTATGTCCCGTTCATCCTCCGTATATTTCGGCTTTGGGGTTATAACCTTCCTGAGCATATCTGATGAGAGGATCTGAGCATCCACACCGACATCCCTTAAACTCTTAAGTAGGGAATGAGCAATCGTAGATTTCCCGCTTCCAGGTAGACCGGTAACCCAGACACACCAGCCCCAACCATGCAAAGCAACCACCAAACTAGAATTACGATCACCAGGGTATAAATGAGTAGCTTCTTATAGATTCCACAATCATTCTATCGGAAAAGTTTGCTCTGCAGAGCAATTTCTACTTATTTATCGGATAAGCTATGGAAGGCAGAATTTCGAATTTTGGTATTTGGCTCCAAATGTTGTTTAGAGAGTTCGCTTTACTGGCATTTTTAGGCTGATTGTAGCAGCCCTCCATGAAATGTTTGAAGGCGTCTAATTTCATCGTATAAGATTTTGGTCTACATGTCCGCCGCCTTAGGAGAATTAGACAGCGCCGTTGGGAATGTTAACACTTGGTGGCAAACGGAGATAGGATAAGGAGAAAGCAAGAATTTTGTTTTGTATGTGGCCTAGCTTTCATTCCGTTGTCGACTTGGGTTCTTTCTGATTTTGCTTGTTGGCCTGGGATTTTAGAAGGTCTATTACAGGTGTACGAATGGTTAAGCCCGTGCAGATGATTGAGCATTTTTACAAAAATTTCTTGCGTTTTAGGAAATAGGAAGTATATCTTTTTGTTAACATTATGTCGCATCGCTTACCTCCGGTCTCGGAACAACGAAAACCATGCACGGTGGAAAGTAAGGTGGCTTGACAAGGCGTGTGGCTATTAATGCTCTTTAATGAGGCTCCGGATAAGATTGCCGCGATCAGATGAATCTATAATTACACCTGAAGATCCTAGCCTTCTTAACGGCTTCGAGGGGCTGCCCAAAAGCACTACAACAGCCACCTTCAAAGGGTAAGGCGTTAGAAACTACAAAAACCTTATCTTGACAATATCCAAACCAAAAATTTTTTATATATACAGTAAAATTTATAAGTGGTTAAAATAGAATTCTTGGAAAGGTGGTTTAAATGTTAAAGAAAACTGTTAGCGAATGCCTACTGCTCATACTGGTTGCGTCGATCGCTATCTCGATTCTACCGGCTCCAACAATGGCACAGGAGGTACCGCAGGGACCGTGGGTAGATGAGATCATCTTCTCTGAGGAACCCGACATGGCTAAGGCTATCACAAGACTTGAAGAAGGGGACCTACACACATACTTCTATGGGCTTACCGACCCTGACCTCT
>CAZCOP010000060.1:0-9014 GCA_964499825.1 uncultured Candidatus Bathyarchaeia archaeon | reverse complement strand
TTTTATTGACAATCAAAAGGGGAGGCTGCCTCTTAACCCTCATCTTAACAGTATCCGAGCCCATATGGAAAAGCGTTATAAATGGATTGAGGTATTAACGAGATCACCACTCAGGAAAGATGAGGAAGGGTTGTCGAAGGTTAAGGTAGCCGTTGCGGGTGTGGGAAACTGTGCCTCTGCCTTGATCCAAGGCGTCTACTACTACAGGAACGCAAAGGAGGACGAACTGATCCCGGGGCTTATGCACGTAAACTTCGGAGGCTACCACATAAGGGATATAGAGTTCGTCGCAGCCTTCGACGTAAATAGGAACAAGATAGGGAGGGACCTAAGCGAGGCGATATTCGCAGAGCCGAACTCATGCGCAAAGTTTACGGATGTCCCGAAGATGGGGGTTAAGGTCCTCCCAGGCCCAGTCCTAGACGGCGTCGCGCCACACATGAAGGAACCCTTCAAGGTCTACGACGGGAACGAAACTGAAGCGGCTGACGTATCGGAGATCCTCAAAGAGACGAAGGCTGACATGCTCGTGAACTACCTCCCAGTTGGGAGTTATAGGGCCACACGGAGATACGCCGAGGAGGCCCTCAAAGCCGGATGCGCCTTCGTTAATTGTATCCTTGAGTTCATAGCAAGCGACGGCGCATGGGGCAGACGGTTCGAGGAGAGGAACATACCGGTCGCAGGTGATGATATAAAGAGCCAGCTCGGCGCGACGATAATGCACCGGAACCTGGTTAGGCTATGCGTCGAGAGGGGAGTCATAGTCGATGAGACATACCAGTTGAACCTCGGCGGGAACACCGACTTCCTAAACATGACGGTAGAGGAACGGTTGAGAACCAAGAGGACGAGTAAGACTGAGGCCGTGACGAGTATGGTTCCATATCCGGTTCCGACGAGGATAGGGCCCTCAGACTACGTACCCTTCCTCGGAGACAAGAAGATATGCTACATCTACATAAAGGGCAGGAAGTTCGGGAACCAGCCGGTTGTGGTCTCAGCGAAGCTTGAGGTTGAGGACTCCCCAAACAGCGCTGGGATGGTGATAGACGTGATAAGGGCTGTGAAGCTCGCATTGGACCGGGGAATATCTGGTCCCCTGATAAGCATATCATCCTACGCCTTCAAGCATCCGCCAGTTCAAGTATCAGACGACGAAGCAAGAAGATGGGTTGAGGAGTTCATAGAGGGGAAGAGACTAAGGTGAGAAACACTCAACCATTTTAAATAACCAATCAACCTCTAATCTAATGTCTTGCGGGGTTACGGGTTATGAGGCCTAAGGTTGGAGCTCAGCTCATAATATGGGGGAGGAGGCCGCTGGAGGACTTAAGAGGGGTCTTAGAGGAGGCTTCAGCCCTCGGTTACGCGGGTGTCGAGACCGGCCTCGAGGTCTTAAGGGCGAACCCTAAACCCTTAGATACGCTTAGAGCGGTGGGCTTGGAGCTATCCGGCATACACATGAACATCGAGGGGGTCGACAGCCAGCTCATAGATGAAGCCCTAAGCCTTCTCAGGGAGGCTGGGAGCCGCTACCTAATCTTCAGTGGTGCGGGTGGTAGGGAAAACAGCGAGGAGAATTACAGGAGGAACTCCAAACGCCTCGAGGAGATAGGGGTTAAGGCAGGGACATATGGGGTTAGAGTCTGCTACCACAACCATTGGCAGGAGATAGTTGACGACGCTAGGGGAATGAGGATAATCCTAGAGGAGACCAGTCCGGAGCATGTATACCTATGCGTAGACACATACTGGGTTAGGTGTGGGGGGCTAACACCGGCGGAGTTCATCAGGGAGAACCTTCAGCGTGTGGTGTACCTCCACTTCAAGGATGGAACCGAGGAGGGCTTGAGGAGGCACGAGTTCACGGAGCTTGGGAGAGGCGTAATAGACTTCCCATCCATAATGAAGGTGATAGAGGAAGGTGACGTGGATTGGATAGTCGTCGAACAGGACAGAACCGACAGAACCCCGAGGGAGAGCATGGCGATAAGCAGAGAATACCTGAAGACGAAATTAGGCCTCTAACCAGACAAGCAGAAATCTGAACGTTGCAGTTTGGAGGGAGCAAACCCGGTTGACGAGCGGAAGAGATAGGTTCATAGAGCTACGTAAAAGACTTCGTGGGGGCCTCTTCCTATCCTCAATGATGGGGATAACGAACGGAATGTTCTGCCACAGCAGAGGTAAGGGATGCTCCATGGTCCAGCTTGGCGCGTACCTGGCTGAGCCGCCAGCCTATGGGAAGCTGAGGGATGTCCTACCCCCAGACCCTGAAGAGTGCGTTGGTTTCTTCTGTAGAGAGTGTATGGAGGCTAAGGGTGGATCTGAATCACGTATGGTCGTGTGCCTAAACCTGGCAACTCCAAGGCTTGAGTGGGGTTTGGAGGCGGCAAGGTGCTTCCATAGGGCTGGAGGGGACATAGTAGAGCTGAACGTTCATGGCGGTTATGAGAGGTATCTGAAGCTCGGTAAACTGCGCGCCATGGTTCTACCCGAGAATAGAGCCGAACTCTTCAGGTGGGTTGAGGCCTTCTCCATGTTGGATGTACCCCTCATAGTCAAGTTTAGGATGGGAGTCATCCCAGATTACACGCCGGTTCTAGATGGGGTTACGGAGTACGAGATCTTTGGGGTCCACTTCAACATCAGGGACAACCAAACTAAGAGGCCGAACATAGATTTCGTCAGGGAGCTTAAGGGTAGATACCCAGATATGTTCCTCCTCGTAAGTGGGTATGTCAGGTCAGTAGCTGACGTGGAGAGCCTCCTCAATGCTGGGGCAGACATGGTTGGGATAGCTGAGCCGACGATGAAGGAGCCAGATTACATCCACAAGATAGCCCAGAGATTGAAGGGAGTTTAAGGAAGGCTGGACTACAAGAGACCGCCAACTATAACCCCTCCCCCGAACCGTTCTAAAGTGTGGTATTATTAACAACCCTCGGCGCATCTACCTAAACGTAGCAGGGGAAGACTGATTGAACGAGAGGCACAAATGGAAGTTCCTAGCATTCTTCACCTCGGCCGGTTTCCTAATGAAGATGGTCGGTGAGTTCATCCACGAGGTTTTGGGCCACGGCCTCTTCGTCACAATCTTCGGCGGGAGGATCCTCCACGTATACATCTCACCCATCTGGCCCTACGAGCCCTCCCATATACGCTACAGCCCTCCATCTGGGGGCTTCGAACCCTGGCAGCGGTCTTTAATAGATGGTGGGGGGATAATGGTCTGCTTGCTCGTATCGTTCCTCATCCAGGCTGTGTTATACCTCACTAGGGAGAGGAGGAGGATAAACTGGGCTGCCTCAACCCCACTCTTCTGGCTCTCCTTCTGGAACCTGATAAGTTCAACGGGCTACCTGATAATGGGGGGTATAAAGCCCTTCGGGGATTTGGTAAGCCTGATAGAAGCCGGGGTTTTAACCAGATGGTCAGCCTTGACCCTGGGTTTAATAATCCTATCGATAGGCTTCTACACTCTCTCTTTGATCTTTAGGGATATACTCACGGAGCTGGATGCGGTTAGGGATGCGGGGAGATTACGGGTCTACCTGACGGCCCTATGGTCCATAATCCCGGTGATTACGGGTTTGAACGTGATCGGTTATGGACGTCCGCCTATCTACCTGACGCTGGGGCTGATGCCGCCGATCGCGGCCTACTTGATTGCTCCAGCCCTCTGGAAGGAGGAACCTACCGAAGTAGGGACTCAACTGTAGAGTATAGGTTATCCACGAGCATTATCCATCTCAGATAAGAGTTTAAAGCCGCTCTCAAGGCTGTTGTATCGGTGGCCTCAAATTTGAGGGTTAGGGTTCTACCATCCAGTTCGATGTAAACCCTGGAGCGCGGGGACGGCGGGCTCTCAGTCTCGGGCTTCAAGGCTCCATAGACTATCCTAGATTCCCTCTCGGATGGGAGCTCTAGACGGACCACAGCCTCAGCCTTCTCAACCATCAGACATCCCAAACAACATGCGATAGGATTACGCGTGGGCCGACCTCAACCATCCAGGGGATGTAGAAGAAGGTCCACCTGATACGTTGGGAGCTGTCTGGCGAGAACCTGATTTCGGTGTCGTGGGCGGCCTCCCCACCCTCGGTGAACGGTACCTCGAGGAAGTCAGCTAGGGCTTCGGATAGCCTCCTAACCCCCTCGTCATCTCCGGTGTACCTCCTAACGGCTAGGGAATGGACGGTGACCCTCCTCTTTAAGCCGAACTCCCTCCTGAGCTTGACGCCCTTAATGTATATCTGGGGAGGAACCTGGATTAGACCTTCACCCCCAACCTTGTAGAGCCTAATCCTTCCGGGTCCACCCTTCCACCTATCAACAACCATAACCTTGGTTAGCCCCCGCTCCATAGCCTCCTCAGCCAACCCTTGAAGGCTCAGTTTACCCCTATTTATACGTTCGAGGTGCGGCATAGCATGCATTAGGTCTCGGCAGAAGGTCCTCATCCTCCTCGTCGGTCTGAGGGATGTTGTTAGGAGTATCCTCTTCTCGTTCTGCCTCGACATTCCTCAGCTACCTGGAGCTCCTAGCTGAGCGTAACGCTGTGAGCCCAAGCTTGGTGGTTGGGGTGTAGGCTCCACCCGTGAACTTGAAGCCGCACTTCTTACAGACCCATATACCGACGCTCTCCCGCCTAACCGTGTTGAATCCACACCTTGGACATTGATGCTTCCTCCTAGCCTCGACGACTATGGCCCTATACCTCTTCCTAGTTGAAACCCCATACCTGGCGCCGAGTCCACGGGTTGGGCCGACCTTCTTAGTCCTCTTCTTCCCCATCAGCTCTCCACCACCAGCTTCCTCAACTCCTCAGCCTTCTTCTGGAATATACGGGCTGCCTCTATTATCTGGTCCTTCGTTAGGGTTCCTCCCCCACCCTTCTGTATGGCGCAGATCTTACCATCCTTCTCGAATATTAATGTGATCCTTAAGTTCATGACCTCCTCCTCCTCAAGCCATGGGTCGACGACCAATTTACCGCCGATCTCAGCTGATGTTACGGCTATCGGGTAGTTCCTTATCGGCAGCTTCGTGAAGCCCGGCTTTATCTTCACCTCACCATTAACAACCTCGTAATTGAAGAGCTTCGTATTCAACAACGCCGCCAAGGCTGCCATGGCTGAGGCATCTATGAGGTTGCCGTCGTGGTTAAGTACGTATATATCGACGAAGACTATGAAGACCTTCTTTCCAGGTATTATGCAGAGCTTCTCGAGGTCTATCGCGCCAGACTCCCTTATACCCCTATCGACGACCCTAGCGAGCTCTATGGACTCCTCACTTGGTGGGCCAGCCTCAAACTCCGGTGAAGCTAAAGGTACGAGTTCTGAGTTGACCGTTAGAACCCCCTCGTTGGGTCTATCCGAGAAAGGCTCACCTATGCCTATCTTCACTCCGACTAGAACTTGGGTTCTTCCGAGGTAGACCCTTGCTGAGCCCTCAGCCCTCTCAATCACCCCTTTCTCAACCTTTATCTCCCGGTAGTCCGTTAAGCCCCTACCGTCAAGCCTCTTCCCATCAGCTATCAACTTGGCTATCCGCCTCTGCTTTATACGTGAGACGCTCAGGGAGAAAGTCACTCCTCAACCTCCTCCTTTATGGCGAGATACTTGGCCTTGAGGGCCTCCTTCTGGAGTTTGTATATCCTCTTGCAGCCGTCTATGGCGAGATTTATAGCCTGCTCGAACTCCTCCAGCGTCAATAACCCATCCATCTGGAGTAGGGTTACGGCGTTCAGGCTGGGCATGACCGCGACTGGCAGGTCAGCCTCGCCCAGCTTGTCCTCTATATCGTTCAAGTCGAGGACTATGGTTCCATCAACCTTCCCGGCTGCGCAGGCCACAACTAGGTCACGCATCGGTATGCCAGCATCTGCCAACGCCAACGATGCAACCGTTATCCCGGCGCATCTAGTTCCACCATCCGCCTGGAGTATCTCTATGAATACATCTATCGCCGTCCTTGGGTATCTCTCCAAGAATATGGCTGGTTCTAATGCCTCCCTTATAACCTTCGAGAGCTCTATCTCCCTCCTTGATGGAGCTGGCGACTTCCTCTCCTCAACGGAGAAGGGCGCCATGTGGTATCTGCAGCGGAGAAGCGCCCTATCCGGGAGTGATAGGTGGCGCGGGTGAACCTCCCTCGGCCCATATACGGCTGCGAGTATCTTGTTCCTCCCCTGTTCTATGTAGGCTGATCCATCGGCGTTGCTTAGAACACCGACCTCTATCTTTATAGGCCTTAACTCGTCGGGTTTCCTTCCATCAACCCTTCTCATATTCTCATCTATCAGCCTTTCCTGTAACTCCTGACTCATTCCTTGTCACCCTCCCCTTCCTAATCATCTCGGTCACTCTATCGGTTAACCCTGACGTGTGGGCTTCGCGTTCAATCTTATGTATGGCCATCACGACCAGCCTCTCATCCTCCGGGTTCCTACCTTGGATGAGTATTAGGCCGTTCTGCCCCACGACTATCTTGCATCCAGTCTCCCTCTTCAACACGCTTATCATCGAGCCCTTCCTACCTATAACCCTTGGAATCTTAGTTGGGGTTATCTTGACCACCTGTCCGTAGGTTATCTTTCCCAAGCCTGGCTCACGTATCGTCAGGGTTGGAGGTCGGCTCCTGTCGTAGGAGACTATCTTGGCCGTTATCAGGTCTCCGATGTCTAGGACACTCAACAGGTCATCTCTTTGAGGTCTGAACCTCTCTATTACATCGGACGCCCTTAGAGTTGCAAGGTATGGTGCATTTATGTCAACGGTCCATCCGTTCACGTTGACCTCGACTATCTTCCCTATCACCAGGTCGCCGACTGAGGGCGTGTAGAAGGCGTTTAGGGCTACTACACGAACCTCCCTCTTGTCGCGCTCCACAAGTCCAAGCTGGGATGCGTATATCCTATTCCCAACCTTATAAGTGTTTTTGCCTGCCGCGTAGTTTCCCTCCGCGAGTAGGTCTCCAGGGGTCACAAGCTCCCTATTATCATAGAATACGGGCAAACCCTATACCTCCAGGTAACAATAAACCTGAACCCTTAACAAGCTTGAAGTACCATCCAAACTACTCGATCAATTTGGTCTCAACCCTTCCCTTCGTTATCTCGCCGAGCCTTTCAAGGAATGAGCCGTAAAGCCCGGCCGGGAGCTCTACGAGCGCTATCCACCCGCCATCCCTCTGCCACTCCTCACGCTTTATAGTCCCGAAGTTCTTAACTACACCATAGGCCCTCCCAACATACTCCGGCGGAATCTTCACGCCAACGGTGAGCTTCTCGATCTTTATCGGGATCACCCTCCTCAGCAGCTTTATCACATCGTTCGCCTGCTCCTCAGCGCTCTTGAAGGGGTCTATGGAGTAGTGTATCTCCTTCATGGCCTGCTCTATCCTCAGCGGTGGGTGTGGAAGCCTCGTCCTTGGGTCTATACACTGTCGGGATATGAAGCTTATTATCTGCTTCCTCTTCTCCTCTATCATCTTCCTCCTCTGCTCAGCTGTTAGCAGAAGCGTACCCCTCTTGAGGATCGCCTCAGCTATCCTCAGCGTGTCCGTTGTTCCGAAGGACCTCCTCAACTTCTCGGTTGATGCCTTCAACCCCTTATTCGCGTCGCTGAATATAACATCTGAAACTAGGACATCTGAGATTGGAACGTCCTTACCGGAGCGGTATGCGTAGGCTGGTTCGGGCTTCACGAGGATCTCGAAGTTCTCTCCGCCCATACTTATGCGTGCTATCGTGTACCTTCCGCTCATCCGGTTTCACTGCCTCGGACAGCCTTGATGTAGACATCTATCTCCTCATCTGGAAGTAGTCTGAAGCGCTTCGTCTCCGATGGTATGACAGCTATCTTTATCCTCGGCTTCTCACCCCTAGCCTCCAGAGCCTTAACGAGGCACTTCACCGCCAGCTTCACCGCCTCGTCCAGTTTCAGGTCGTCTCGGTACTCCCCTTTCAGTATCTTCTCAGCAGTTTCCCTGCCTATGCCTATGGCTACGGCCTTGTAGGCTCTGTAGGATCCGCTTGGATCCGTCGTGAATATTCTATTTCCAGTTCTGTCAACCCCTCCGAAGATTATGGAAACCCCGAAGGGTCTTACACCTGCATGTTGGGTGTATAGCTGCTTCAGATCACCGATCCTCTTCGCTATTACCTCTACATCGGCCGGTTCATCATACATTAGGCGGTTACTCTGAGCGTATATCCTCGCCTGGTCTATCAGTATTCGGGCGTCTGAGCTTAAACCAACAACAGCCGCTCCCATGTGTTCGTCAACCTCATATATCTTCTGGCTGAAGTTCGGGTCCTGCAACTTGGACTCTATCTTCTCTTCAGCCCCAATAACAACACCCTCGGGGCATGATATCCCAATTATAGTTGCCCCGCGGTATACGGTTTCAAGGGCGTACTCAACTTGGAAGAGACGCCCATCCGGGGAGAAGACTGTGATCGCCCGATCATAAGCTCCCGGAACTGCAAAGACTGACATATCATCACCTCTCTAACGCTAAACCTACACCCTCTTGAGTATATTGAATGAAACTAAAATTCTTTTCGTTTATTTCAAGCCTTTAAACAAGACCCTAACCACCCGAGGACTTCAGGAACTTGGCAACATCCCTAACTATCTCACCCTTAGGCTTAACCCTCTCAACGACAACCATACCGGTCCTCCTCCAAGGAATCCTAGGATGAGCGGCTCCACGAACAACCCTATACCTCAAACCCAAAGCCTCAACAGCCCTCACCAAAGCCTCAACGCTAGGAGAAGGGACAGCAAGCCTCCTGGGAACCCTCCTCCCCTCACCCCTACTCCTACCAGCATCAAAATAGACAGGCCAGAGGACAACCCAACCCCTCAACCTCAAACCAACCACCAAACAAACAAACAACAAACAAATATAAAAAATCACCAAGAAGAAATAAAAGGGAAAGAGAACACCAATACGAAAGAGGCCGGGGTGGCCGAGCGGACTAAGGCGCAGGCCTTGAG
>CAZCOP010000059.1:0-9406 GCA_964499825.1 uncultured Candidatus Bathyarchaeia archaeon | reverse complement strand
CTATCTCGCCCAAGCCCGGTATTCTAAACCTCCACCAACCCCTCCCGGTGTAGCCCGTCCACGAGAGCCTCCACCTCAATATCTCCGTGTCCTTGCAGTGGACGTGGTATATCTTATCTCCAAAACACCTGACTGCTTGGAGGTAATCTATGAACTGGAAGACTAGGTGCGATGGATCGAAGTTTAGACCGAGGTTCCTTGATGGAATTATCTCGAACATCCTCTCCCATATGTCGGGGCTGTAGGCTATATTCCCCATGCAATTCTCTATAGCTATCTTCACATCATACTTCTCGGCGTACTCAACTATCGGAGGCCAAACCTCACCATAAACCTTCATGTTATCCTCAACTGTTCCGGGAACCCTCCCTATCCACGTACTTATAACCGGAACATCGAGCTTGACCGCGGCCTCGATCATCTTCTTAACGTGCTCATTATTCCTCCGGCGGACCTTAAGGTCTGGATCCATATTATTTGGACACCATGTCAAGCATGAGATGATCACCCTTCCATCGGCTTCCTTTAGGGCATCCTTGACATCGGCCACCCCATTCTTAAGTATCTTATCAAGGTCTATAAGGGGGCTTCCGGGTCCGGAGTAGACCTCCAAGGCTTCGAACCCGTTCTTACAGGCCCATTTCACCGTCTCCTTGAGGTTGCCGAGCTGCCCCCCAACCAAGAAGCCTATCTTCAAGGTTCCCCCTCCAGTGAGGGGGTTAGGATCACCCCTATATATTACTTTTTCCATCATGTTGGTTGCAACTCCCTTTATATACTTGAGCTGTCTCTTCCATCTGGAGGGTCTGGTTTGGGATCCCTATCAAGGGATAGATATCTACAGAGGAACTTCTTCGTCTTGTATAAGTTGGCTGAGATGGGTGCATACAATAGAACCGTGAAGATATCAACGGAGTTTCTGGCTGAGAAGCTCGGCTTCTCCCAGCAGACTGCATCCCGCCGCCTGATAGAGCTTGAGAGACTGGGATGGATCAAGAGAACCGTAACCCCAGACGGCACTTTAATAAAGCTGTCAGAGTCGGGTAGATCCCAGCTGAGGAGGATCCACTCAACCTTGGCCGTCATACTTGAGGCTAGGTATCCTCCATCGATAACTATAGAGGGAACAGTCTTCACAGGCTTGGGTGAGGGCGCATACTACGTGACTAGGGAAGCTTACAGGAGACAGTTTATGGAGAAGCTCGGCTTCAATCCGTACCCTGGAACCCTAAACCTTAAGATAACGTCCGAGCGCGACTTGAGGGCTAGGATGGACCTTGAGGCATACCCGGCGATAGAGATAAGCGGATTCAAAGATAAGAATAGAACCTATGGTCCGGTGAGGTGCTTCCATGCCTTGATAAGTAATAGGGGGAAGAGGGAGCGTGGGGCGGTCATCTTCGCCCTGAGAAGCCACTACGACTCCTCGGTTTTAGAGGTCATCTCACCGGTCTATCTGCGTGGACGCCTCAAGTTAAGGGATGGAAGCAAGGTTAAGGTTGAGGTTCTAATTTCACCCTCCGCCCAATAAATTTTTCTTTTGGGAGCCAGATCGGTATCCACATTAGACACCTAAGGGAGTCCCCGATGGGTCGGCTTACAGCGGGATGGGGAGGCTTATAGGCTGGACCGCTAAGGGGTCATCCCCACCGTTGAGGGCTCCCCGATACCAAACCTCCATCCTCGAGAGGAGTTCATGGGCGACCTCCATCTCATCCTCGTAGAGGTTCTCATCCTCCCCGCCGGAGTCGAGGTTGTACAACTCGATGTAACCAGCCGGTCTCCCATAAACGTCGGGCCTCAGGGTCTCTATCAACTTCCAGCTGGCGGTCCTGATAGCCCTCTTGGTCATCCTCGTATTCTCGACGCAGACTATGAACTCCCTCCCCTCGATCCTCCCCCCACCAAACAGCGGCAGTAGGGATTCCCCATCCAGCCCACCAGGGAGTTCAATCCCAAGCATATCCAGCACAGTCGGGAATATATCCACATGGGAGACCAAGCCTCCAACCCTCCTATCCCTAGGTAGAACCTTCGGCATCCTCATTATGAGCGGCACCCTCACATCCCAATCGTACAAACCGTGGTGGTCGTAGAAGATCCCGTTCTCACCCATCCCCTCACCGTGGTCTGAGGTCAAGATGATAAGGGTCTCATCGAGCTCACCGATATCCTTCAAGGTTTCTATAACCCTAGAGACCTGGTAATCCGTGTATAGTATCTCCTCATCGTAGAGGGAGTCCACGTACTCCTTCCTATCGTAGCCCTCCTCTATCAACCTCCCAACCCATCCCCTAAGCAAAAGACGGCCCCAAGCACTCCCCTCAAGCAACGGCCTCAACGGAGTCTCCCCACCCTCATAGAGGGTCTCCCTGAAGCCCCTCGGCGGTAGGTACGGCGCATGGGGATCCCAATAATGGATGAATAGGAAGAAGGGCCTCGAGCCGAGCCTACCTTCACCCCACAGCCTAAGGAAGTTGACAGCCTTCTCCGTAACCCTCTCACCCGATATCTTTGCACCCTCCGAGATCACGGTTATGCCGCCGGGATACAGGTAGTACTCATAACCCCTAACGAACCATGAGGCCCTAGTGGCCACGAGGTTGTCAACTGCGGCGGTTATGTAACCGTTCTCGTACAGTACCTCCGGCATGGTCTTAACCCCATAATCGGGGATCACCCCGCCGCCATGGCAGACTATCTTGTGCCTGAGGGGGTGGAGCCCGGTGAAGATAGTCGTATAAGCCGGGTGGGTCGGTATCCCGGGCGCTATAACCTCCTCGAAGACGACGCCTTCCTCAGCGAGGTATCTATCTATCTGTGGGGTGGTCTTCCTCCGGTAGCCGTAACAGCTCATCCTATCAGCCCTCAAGGTGTCGATCGCTATCAATAGAACGTTCAAACCCTCAACGTTCACCATCAACGCCCCCTAAACTTCCCCTCGACAATATATTTAAATTCATCCCCGAAAATCGGGGACGAAAATCGTTAAAAACCCTCAGTCACACTCTATTAATTGACGAACCACCGGAGATGAAAGGGGAACCCTTGCCCGGCGAGCTCATTCTAGTCTTCGACTGCGGATCAACAAACCTGAGGGTTGCAGCCGTAGACCCAGATGGTAGGCTGGTAGCCCACTTCAACAGGCCTAACAGCCCTAAACAGCAGCCCGGCGGGGATAAGGGCTGGCTAATCTGGGATATAGACGAGATATGGCTAAAGCTATCCTCAGCATCGAGGGAGCTTATGGGTTCGATAGATCCAGAAAGCATCGAGGCGGTCATCGTTACGACATGGGGCGCAGATGGAGCCCCAGTCAAGAAGGACGGAACCCTAACATACCCACCGATATCATGGCAGTGTCCCAGGACGAGGAGGCTCGCCGAAGAGATAACCGAGACCATACCGGCATGGGAAATATTCAAGATAACGGGCTACCAGGTGATACCCTTCAATACGCTGCTGAAGCTCATTTGGTTAAGGAGGAACGAACCTAAAGCCCTAGACGAGGCCCACACATGGCTGATGATGCCCGGCCTCATAGTTAACAGATTGACGGAGGAGTTCCACATAGAACCAACAAGCGCATCAACCATGATGGCCATGGACCTAAAGAGTAGAGATTGGTCGGATGAGATGCTCGAACTCGCCGAGCTGGATGCAAGCTTCTTCCCAGAGTGGAGGGAGCCTGGAGATGTGGTTGGCTACATAACCGAGAGGGCCAGCAGGAAATGCAAGATACCCAGCGGGGTTCCGGTGATAGTTGGGGGCCACGACACACAGTTCGCGCTGATAGGCTCAGGAGCAAAGCCTGGTGAGGTTGTACTCTCAAGCGGAACATGGGAGATACTCCTTCTCAGAACAGGAGAGTACAGGCCGAACAGGATAGGTTTCGAGGAGGGGATGATAATAGAGGCCGACGTCCAGAGGGGCTTCTGGAACCCGCAACTCCTGATGATAGGGTCTGCAGTCCTCGAGTGGGTGAGGGATAGATTCTTCCATGAACTGGGCGGAGGGGAATACGCCAAGATGATCCAGGAGGCCGAGAGGGTCCCACCAGGCTCAGACGGGACAACCTTCATACCCAGCATGGTTAGGGAGAGCGGGCCGCTAAGAAAGTTCGGGACGTTAGGGACGATACTGGGCCTGAGTCTCCAGACGACGAGGGGTCAGATATACAGAGCAGCCCTCGAGGGCCTATCATACCAACTCCGCGAGGCCCTAAGGATAATATCAGAGGCCTCAACTGTCAAGGCTGAGTTCATAAGGGTAGTGGGAGGAGGCTCAAAGAACAGGCTCTGGAACAGGATAAGGGCGGACGTAACAGGTCTACCAATCGTCACACAGGTACAGAAGGAAGCCACAGCCCTAGGGGCAGCCCTAATAGCCATGATGGGCACTGGCAAATACGCATCGATAGATGAGGCCCAAAAGGTATGTGTAGAGGAGGGAAGGTTCAAGCCGGGCGTCAACAAGGAACTCTACGAAGACTTATTCAAGAGGTTCATGAAGGCGCTAGAGGAGTTAAAGGAATACTACACCCACCAATCTGCATGAAATGATAAACATATGTCTACTTTATACCCGTCTACACCTTCTCTAGAGCTGCCCCTATAGCCTCGTCGATAACGTACGCTAACTCCTCAGCGGCCTCCTTCTCCATTATGAGCGGAGGATTAATCTTAATAATATTGTGTCCAGCCCCTATCGGTGCGAAGAGCAGAACGCCCCTGTGGTAAGCCTCCAAGACCGTCTGGAAGGCTAGATCAGCATGCGGCTCCTTGGTCTCCTCGTCCTTAACCATCTCAATGCCGTAGACCATGCCCTTACCCGTAACGTTACCAACCTCCTCATACTTATCCTTCAACTTCATCAGTCTATCACCGAGAACCTTACCGGTCTCAGCCGCGTTCCTAACTATCCACATATCATCCCTCAACAGCTCATTTATGTTGGCGAGGGCGGCAGCAACGCAAACCGCGTTGGCTCCATGAGTGCTGGTCATGCTTCCAGGTTCGAAGTAGTTCATAACACGGCTCTCGCCAATTAAAGCGGAGAGCGGCAGGCTGCTCGTGATACCCTTCCCGACGCAGAGGAGGTTCGGAGCGACGTTGTAATGCTCGAAGGCGAAGAGCTTCCCGGTCCTACCGAACCCAGCTTGAACCTCATCAAGTATGAGGAGAGCGTCATTCTCCCTACATATCTCAGCTATCTTCTGATAATACCCGTCGGGGGGAAAGATCGCACCCCTACCCTGATAGGTCTCACTCAGAACCCCGACAACCCTACCCTCCAACTCCTCAAACTTAGCCCTAACAAGGTCAACGCAGTCATCGACGCAGTTCGAGTAACCATCCCTCCCCTTCCAACAGTGGTAGCAGTTCGGAAACTCAACTTGGATCAACCCCGGATCCTGATATCCAATCCAGCTCTTTAGGGGCTCGATCCCGCCGGCCATCTGGGCACCCATAGTCCTCCCATGAAAGGAGTTCTTGAAGGAGATTATAACCCTCTTCTCAGGCCCAGCCGTCTCTATACCATACCTCCTAGCGTTCTTTATCGCCGCCTCAACAGTCTCGGAACCAGTCGTCAAGAGGAAGACGCAGTCAAGGTTCTCAGGTGTTATCTCGACGAGCTTCTTAACGAGCTGAAGCCTCTTCTCATAGGGGAAACAGTAAACAAAGTGGAACTCCTCCAGCTGCCTCTTGACAGCCTCAGTCACAGCCCGATGGGTATGCCCAATATTCGTAACCAAGACCCCGCTAGTTCCATCTAAGAAGATGTTCCCATCTACGTCCTCAACGTTTATCCCATAGGTCCTCTTAATTCCTATTGGAACCTGCCCGAACATTGACCTAGGCTCATGCTTCTCCAGCTCCTGGATGAGCTTTATAGTCCTCGGCGATGGAAGCGTCGGGGTCACTATCCTCCTATACTTCGTCTCTATCCTGGAGACCCTCACAGGTTCAAGGCTATACTTCCTACTCATGCCATCTCATCTCTCGCATGACCGTCTGTATCAGCCAAACCCCTTATATCGGTTTATCATACAGGACGATATCTTCCTTATGTATCGGGTCGTGGAGTATTATACCCTTCTCACTGAAGCTCGCCGTGGCGACCGGACTCAAACCCTCAGACATCAACTCGTAGTTCCGCTTCATAACCTCCCTAGCCGCATAGACCACAGCCGTCGTCAACCTCTGAGACTTAGCATCCGGGTAGGTACCCTCTAACTCCTTAGCCGTAGCGTTCAGAAACTTTACCCTGTATACCTTCTCTATGCAACAGATTAAGCTGTCCTTCCCGTAACCTATATGGACGTAGCTCCCATCAGGTCTCCTAACCCTCCTGAAGAAGTGGCTATTCACAGTCCTAGAGCCCTCACCCTCAATCCAGTAGCGGAGCCCCCTATACTGAGAGTCAGACTCAACCTTCCCAAACTTACCGAGCAGCTGGCTCTCCTGGTTCACGGGACCCTCAAAGTCCCTCGGGGTTATCCAGTTTGTATCGAACATGACCGTTGTGCCATCCTTATACGTCACGATCACCTGGACGGCGTCGTAGGCGTCCTTCCCGAAGTCCTCCTTCAACCTCTTCTTCTGGGCTATGGCGTACAACCCGATAGGCTTCAAGTTCAGGTAATACATGAAGAGGTCGATCCAGTGTATCCCAACGTAGGAGTTCGGGTCGCTCTTCTCAGCCCACTTGAATATCTTCGTCGAGACCTCAAGCGGCTCCTCAAGTACGCCTCTACCATAGATCGGAGAACCCAGCCTCTTGGCTATATTGTTGAATATCTCAAGGTGGTCGGGGTCGAACCTCTTATGCATATCAACCCCAACGATCAAACCCTTAGACTCAGAGAGCTCTATTATCCGATCAGCCTCCCTAATATCCAAGCACATAGGCTTCTCAGTGACGACGTGGATCCCATGCTCCAACGCTTCAAGTATCGGCGGAGTATGCAAGTGGTCCGGAGTAGCCACAATCAACAAATCCAAGTCAGGGAAGTCCTCAATTATATCAACCCATGGAGTATCCCCATAATAGGCCGCAGGCTTATAACCAGTCTGCTCCTCATTGATCCTCTGAGCCCTCAAAGCCGACCTCTCCGTATGAGTCCCTATAGCAACCAACCTGAAGGAGGTCCCCTGATACTTCTCACAGTAATCATCGAGCCCAATCCTATCCAAGTAAGGCGATATACTATTCCTCTGCAGATCCCAGGTGGTTCCAGCCACAACGTCCCCACCGAACATGCCATAACCAACCTGCGCAGCCAAGACTGTCCTATCACCCATACGCAAACCCCTCCGCATCACACTAAACTGCACAAATTAGGAACTCGCTAAAATAAATACTTGTCCATAGAGAGAGGGGATTTACGTCGCCTTAACGTAGAAGGGTGAGGAGAAAGCCACAGAGCCGTCCACCTGGGTGACTTTGATGTAATATGCCGCCTCCCCCTTTGGCGGTTCCTCATCAACCCAGGAGAATCGAACCTCCCTTGGTGGACCAGCGTCCGGAAGCCTCCTTATAGATACCTCTTGACCTAACCCCCCAGCCTTGAAGGTTACAGGTTTCACGCCAATATCGCCTAGTGATATTCTGAAGCTACACGGCTCAGTCTTGAAACTTATATAGGCATCTGGTGGGGCTTTAATGGTTAATATGACACCATCCTCATCTCCGGCAGTCCTGCTCCTCCAAACAACCCTTCTCTCCGTACACTCGATCACACCTTCTGATGGCGTATCAAAGGCGTATCCCTCGACAGATAATATCTGTCCCTTACTCAGGGTCAGGGTTCCATCCCACGTAGTTTGGAAATATCTGTGCCTCTGCCTAAGCCCCCTCCAAACGATCTTAACCCTATCTGATGGAGGGGCATCAGCATTTATTGGATGACTATAAACCGCGATAGCCCTATCGTATCCTGGTTCAAACTTAAATATATCCACGGATTCGATGCCGCAAGTGCCCACAACATGACATTGGAACTTAGGCTTACCTTCAAGTCTGAACTCTTCCCCCATCAGGTGCCCATTACATGATACATCCAATAGTATGCGTTGTCCGGATGTAGCATAACATCGACGAGACCTTAAAGCCTTAAAAAGGCTCTCCCTAGTCAGCTCCTCAGCCAGTATGCATGTTAATCCACCATACACGCTGAATGTGTGAATCCCCGGCATGGAAGCTCCAGGTCGCCCCCTATGATCGTCACTTCCAGCCACAAAACCAACCTTCATCCCACGCCTCAACGCCTCATTTAAGAACCACTCGAATAAACCCCAACCAGAGTAGATCTCGATCAATGGTTCCAGTGAAGGTTCATGAAAGTCTAGGTTTGCGTATCTCCCACCTACATGGGGGATTAGGATGACATCATCCCTTCCCGAGAACGTCTTATAGAGTTCGGTTATGGGGTAACGGTCGCCGCATCCACGGGGGGCGTCCTCCAAGTTTGCATGGCTAGAACGATTGATCGATTCATCATCTTTCAAAAATATCACGTTATGGTCGCCTCCCCCCGATGTGTTTCCAGACCACTCATAACCAAGGAAGGTGATGAACCTGCAAGGTTCATTAAAGGAACGTGTAGCGACTTGGATACGCCTCCATCCGTCATCGGTTATGTCAAAATCGTTCCCCTGATTGCTGGCGAAGTCCAACGCAGCTACATCCCTAGCAAACTTGAAGTACTCGAAGACCGTTCCCAGACCCAGCGCCTCAGCTGACTGTCCGTGTAAGTCTCCCCAGAAATGGCGATATCTAATGGCCTTTTCGTGGCATAGACAAGGGTTTGAGGTAGCGTGTAACCCTTCATCCTCAGCTATAACCGAGAGACGATATAACCCTGGTTTTTCGGGAATCAACCCCTCAAACCTTTTCACTCCACCATCTGATTCTTTAAAAGTATACCTTGATGGTAGCCCCCTCCAGCCGTCCCCTTCCCACAGAAGATGCACGGTTCCCCTATAATCGGCCGATGGATTCCCCCACGCATCCTCCACCCGGATCAATAGCCAACCCTCCTCCCCCACAACTACATCGGAGGGTAGTATGGCCACTAGGCGGTTGGGCCCTCCACTCACAATCTGCAGGGTTGGGCATCTATTCAGCGGTATGAAGCGACGTGTTTGGAAGCAGTCGACAAGAACCTTCCACTCACACCTTCCAACAACTGTTGGAGCACGTTGTCCCGGTGAACCTAGGGACTTATCACCAAAGATGAGTTCTATATGCTCTCCTGGACGGAGTTCCCCATCGAAGACCTCTACCTGAACCGTGTGATACCACGGCCGCCTGTAGCCCTTAAACCTATAGGCAGCTCGCACCTTTGCCCCCCCATCCGTATTCACAGTTAGGTAATTCTCCCCCGAGGGTTCGATAGTCTGTG
>CAZCOP010000058.1:0-9903 GCA_964499825.1 uncultured Candidatus Bathyarchaeia archaeon | reverse complement strand
GGGATAACCCGACAAACCCGCTTAACCAATAATTATGGTTATTTGAGGCCTCACCGGGAGCGGAGGATAGGTTTAATAAGGGATCGATTAAAAATCTCTTCGTGGAGAAGATGCGGGGTAAAGTCTCCCTAGTTGCTGATGCATTATTCCGATCCAACGCCATAAAGTTTGGATGCTTCAAGCTTAAATCCGGAATAACCAGTCCATATTACATCGACCTAACATGGCTGCTCTCTTCACCAGAAGACTTCAGGGGGGTGGTTGAAGTGATAGCTGGTGAGATAAGGAGCTTCACCTCTGAGAGTGGGGTTAGGATCGATAAACTGGCCTCCATCGAGTTGAAGGGTGCGCTCATACTCCCAAGCGTAGCTGAGAGGCTTAACATGCCGTGCGTCATTGTGAGGAAGGAGGTCAAGACCTACGGCTTAACCGGTAGGATAGTCGGTGGAGAGGTTAAGGAGGGTGATCACATACTCTTCTTCGATGACCTGATAACCGATGGAAGATCGAAGGTTGAAGGGATAAAGCCCCTGGAGAGGATGGGGGCGGATGTTAAGCTAATCCTAGTCGTGGTGGATAGGGAGCAGGGAGGAAGGGAAAACCTCGAGAGGATGGGTTACAAGTTCAGGTCGATAGTTAAGATATCCGAGGTTGTGAGGAGCCTCATGGAATCCGGGAAGCTGAAAGAGGAGAGAGCAATGGAGATACTAAACTACATTAGAAGGTTTAAAGTTGCAAGTTGACGGGATCCACAAGTTGATCTTGGAGGTTGAGCAACCGCCTGGTTTGTTACGGTTCTAGCTGTAGGCGACCTTAAGAACCTCCTTAAGGTACTCGAGATCCTCCCTCGTCTGCCGTATTAAACCGTCGAAGTCTAGGTCATGGTACTCACTGTGAACCGAGATGCAGCCGTCGAACCCTATTAACCTCAAACATTTGAAGAGGTCAGGCCATGGGACTATCTCCTCCTTCAACGGGTACATCTTGATCCTCCAGCCCTCAGGGGTCTTCACCCACCGGTAGTTCTTAACCGAAACCAGCCTGATGTATGGAGCCAGTATATCAACGCTCATCTCCCATCCTCTGGGTCCAAGCTCGGCGAATAGATGCCCCGGATCTATGTAGGCGCCCAGCCATTCGGGGTCGTACCCTTTCAGGAGCATTAGAAGTAGAGCTGGATCCGCGCTTAGGTATCGCCCGGCATGGGTGTGCACAGTTGCCGTGATGCAGTACCTCCTACTCAGCCGGTATATACCCTCCATCCTCCTCCTAACCTCTCTTATCTGTTTCCTTATCTTGCCGAAGCCCTCATACCTCCAGTAGCCAAGCTTTATGTACTCAACTCCACACCTCGACGCAGTCTCAAAGATGTCCTCCGCGTGATCCTTCTCCGGGTCGGTTATGCTCGTTGTGATCATTGGAACCTCCAAGCCATGGGACTTCAGCACCTCCACCGCCTTGGGTAGATCCTCCTTAACCATCTCTGGGAGGACGTAACCGCCAGGCCTGACGGTTAGATCCGCCCCATCGAAGCCCATATCAGCCATATACTCCGCAGCCTCCTCTAGCTGGAGCCCTCCCTTATCCTTGAGCATCTTGGTGAACATCAACACCTGCAACGCCTCATCCTCCTCAAACCGATCCAGCAAATAACGTTAAAGCCGGTTTATGGTAAAATAGATAACGTAATACGCTTTAGGGAGTATCTTAGATTGCAGGAGGATATGACTCCCAAGGAGAGATGGCTTGCCATACTGAGGAGGAGGAAGCCGGACAGGATACCGATGGATTACTGGGCTACCCCCGAGGTCACCGAGAAACTCATGAGGTACTTGCACGTCAGGAGCTTAAAGGAGATGTACGAGAAGCTTCACATAGACGCTGTGATCACAGTGGCTCCTAGGTATGTTGGGCCTCCAATCCCCAAGGACTCCGACATCTACGGCTGCAGATACAGAAATGTACACTATAGGAGTGGAGTGTATAGGGAGTGCGTTTACCATCCACTTGCAGAGTTCAAGTCTGTAGGTGAGATCAAGAGGAAGTATGAATGGCCAACGGTTGACATGTTTGATTACTCAGTAATCCACGATCAGATGGCTGGATTTGAGGATTATCCAATTCAGGGTGGAGGGTCGGAGCCGTTCCTAATCTACAAGAATCTTAGGGGGCAAAGGCAGGCCTTTCTAGACTTATACCTCAACCCGGATATTGTCCATTACTGCCTAGATAAGCTATTCGATTTCTGCTATGAGAATACTAGGCTCATATATAAGGAGGCTCCTGGAAGGATCATGCTTAGTTATATAGCCGAGGATTTCGGCTCCCAGACCGACCTACTATATTCGCCGGAGCACATTCGTGAATTCCTCATTCCAAGAATGAAGCGTATGATGGATCTGGCCCACAGCCACGGAGTATACGTATTTACGCATAGCGACGGGGCGATAAGGAGGATAATCCCGGATCTAATAGAGGCTGGAATTGACATATTGAACCCCATCCAGTGGAGGTGCAGGGGAATGGATCGGGAGTTATTGAAGAGAGACTTCGGAGATAAGATAATCTTCCATGGAGCCATGGATAACCAGCAGACGTTAGCGTTCGGCTCAGAGGAGGATGTCCGGCGGGAGGTCCGAGATAACCTCAGAATACTTGGGAGGGGAGGGGGGTACATACTAGCCCCATGCCATAACATTCAGCCCATCTCGCCGATAAAGAATATAATAGCCATGTATGACGAGGGCTACAGGATGGGAGCCTCATTCCTTTAAGATTCGAGCGAATAGAAGGATTTAAGTTATGCAATAAACCTTTCCTTTACCAGGATTGCTAGGCGGCTTATGGGCTTCACGGTCACTTGCGGGTTCATTTCTCGATCCACCTCTTGAACCCCCCTTTAAGCGTGATCTTCACCGTCCCCCCGGCTTCCTTTGAGGTTTCCTTAGATTATCATTTTCATTCCCACCCTCTTGGAGAATAGTTTGTATAATCCATCACCGCCACCTCCTCGAAATCTGCGCTCTCCCGCTTCGACGGTTTAGGCTTCGGAGAGGCCTTCCCCAGCCTCCTAGCCATACCCGGGCAGCTCACGGCTGAACCCGTCTAAACCCTCAAGACAATGCGATAACCCTAAAAGAGGGGGGTCAGAGTGGTGCAACAGGGTGGGAGAACCTCAACCTTGAGGGGCTTCCCATCCTAACGGGAAAACTCCGGAGCTCTCAACCCTCCAACTAAAACCGAGGAAGGTTCAACCAACACCAACGAAACAATAAGGAGAACGGGAGGAGAAAACTTAACAACATCCCTCAAAGATACTACAAGTTGAGGTTGAAGGGTTGAGGAAGGTCCTATGCATACCGACGAAGAGGCACCTGGATTACGTATTCTCAAGGGAGACCCTGGAGAGGCTTAAGGGAGAGTTCGATGTGACGTTCAACGAGGCTGGTAGAGATTACACATCCGAGGAGGTGGCTGAGAGGATCAGAGGCTTCGACGCCTTGATAACCGGTTGGGGCTCCCCGCCACTGACGTGTGAGGTCTTCGAGAACGCGGATAGGTTGAGGATCATAGCCCACTCGGCGGGTTCGATAAGGCCCATACTCTCGAAGGATGTGGTTGAACGATACGTCATACCGAGGGGTATCTGCGTCTGTAATGCACCTAAGGCTATAGCCTACAACGTGGCTGAGACCACGATAGGCTTGATGATCACAGTCAGCCACAGGTTGATGGAGCATATAATCGGGATAAAGGGTGGAGTTAGGTGGCGGAACCCCGAGGTTCCTAGGGAGGTGTTGTCGGTGAACGGCAGCACGATAGGGATCGTCGGAGTAGGCAGGGTTGGCAGAGAGGTTATAAGGCTGCTATCACCCTTCCACGTCAAGGGGATACTCGTTTACGACCCCTACCTCTCAGATGGGGAAGCTGAGAAGCTCGGGGTTGAGAAGGTAAGCCTCGAGGAGCTCTTCAGCAGATCGGATATAGTTAGCGTACATGCACCCCTAACCGAGGAGACCTACCACATGATAAATGAACGCCACCTGAAGCTCCTCCGTGACGGCGCAGTCTTGATAAACACCTCACGGGGGAAGATAATAGACCACGACGCCCTGCTGAGGGAATGCGAGACCGGTAGGATACTCGTAGCACTCGACGTAACCGATCCAGAGCCGCTACCGATCGACTCTCCATTCAGAAGGCTGAGGAACGTTGTGATCACGCCCCACGTGGCGGGTCAAGGGTTATACGGCGTTAAGAAGATAGGTGAGATGACCCTTAAAGCCTTAGAGGACTTCTTCGCGGGTAGGGAGGTTGAGAACAGGGTTAACCTTGAGAGGTATGATGTATTAGCCTAACCGGATCATCATCCCCTCTAAAAGGATGAATGCATTTGAGAGTTAATGCTTATTAGTAACCGCGCCGTCTTGTCTAGTTATGGCTTACACAGTGGTTCTTGAGAGGTTAAAGGAGGAACGCCGTAAACTGGAGGAGGCCATACGCCAACTGGAGGATCAGAAGAAGGAGATCGACAGAAACTATGAGGCTATACTCCAAGAGGAGAAGAAGATCTACGACCAGCTTAGAACGTGCCGGGATGCCTACCAGTATAGTAGGCTCGAGATGAGGCTGAGCATGATAGCTAATACGAGGAGAGAGTGGGAGGCTAAAAAGGAGGAGACGGATAGGAAGCTGAGGGGTTACAGGGAGGAACTAGCCAAAATACTGAGGAGGATCGAGTATTTAAAACCGAAGACTCAGCGCGGCTGAGTCAGGTACCCCTTCGTTTTTTATCCAGTCTTCCGTGGATGAGAGCCATCTTCAGCGGCCTCACTCATTTAACAGGGTAACGTTCATACTGGAGCTCGTATAATCTGCGCAGTTTATCTACATCATCTATCTCTTCAACGGTCTTATCCTCCCTGAACCTGATTATCTTTGGAACCCTGAGGGCGTAGCCACTTGTGTATTCATCGGTCTCCTGTATCTCTTGATACGTGACCTCCGCAACGATCATGGGCTTAACGTATATTCCCTCCTTATCCTCACCTATCTTTATCCTCTCCAGTCTACTCCTCAGCGAGGCCATAACCTCATCCGGAAGGTTTGAGACCTTCCCTATAGTGTAGAGCTTCCTCTCCTTCGCATCCCTAACGGCCATCAAGAATGATGAGTATAAACCCGCCCTCTTACCCTTTCCATAAAGGGCTTTCACTATCACGCAGTCTACGGTGTCCCTCTCAGGCTTTATCTTCAGCCACGTGTATGTTCTGCGTCCCAGCTCGTAGGGGGAGTTCAAGTCCTTAACGATCACCCCCTCCAAACCCCTCTTTAGGGCTTCATTGTAAAACCTCATCAGGGCTACCTCATCCTCGCAGTCCACTCCTTCAGCCAGATACTCCGCCGGTACAACCTCTAGAAGGAACCTCCTCCTCTCACGGAGGGGCATATCGAGGAGGACCACACCGTTGAGGTATAGTATATCGAAGGCCTTCACCGTTAACCTAACCTTCCTCATCCTCTCCCTCAACTCTCCGGTTGAGAGTTCCCTAGGCACGGTCCTCTCGAGGAGGTACTGGAAGGGTAGGGGAGTCCCATCCTCACCTAAGGCTACAACCTCGCAGTCGACTATGCAACTCTGAGCCTTAAACCTCATAGCTATATCGACAACCTCTGGCAGGGTGCTGGACTTCTCGATTCCACGCCTAGAGAACAGCCTAACCTGTGAACCCCACCTATGGATCTGGAGTCTACTCCCATCGTACTTATACTCCACGCGTGCTGGGTAGGAGACCTTTTCCGGGTCGTAGATTTGGGCGAGTTGAGGCCTCAAGAACAGTCCAGGCCTTATCCTGATCTTCGATAGCTCAGCCTCACCCTTAGGGGCCATAGTTAAGCCTTCAACTAAGCCGATTATTGCGCTCACCTTCTCCAGGAGCTCAACAGGGACTCCGTAAAGCCTGGCGATGGCCGACATGACGGTCTCCTGCCGGTATCCCAGTTTAAGGTCTTTCAGTAGGAGGCGTATTATGTACCTCGCCTCATCCGGTGTGGAGTTCTGGAGCAGGCTTGATATGTGGAGAACCCTCTCGTAAACCCCCTCAAGTTTCGGTGTGATCCTTATGGCCTCGTAGACCTCATCCACCGTTAACCTCGGCTCCCTCCTTCCTATCAGCATGGAGGCAACCTCCCCATACTCACCGTAATCGATGAATAGTTCTCTAACCCTCTTCGGTGCTACTCCCGCTGCGGCGCATAGGGCCTTCTCTATTATGCCCTCCCCTATCTTCAGGTTCTCATCCGTTATCCTCCCGAGGGCCAGCCTAACCTTGACATCCAAGCTCAGGTCTTCCCTCATGAAGAACTTCATGAGCTCAGTCTCCTTCCCCCTCCTACTCCTCAATAATGCAAGCCTATCGTAGACCTTGGTTACAGTTGAGAATAGAACCCGACTCCTCGGCTTGAAGCCCTCCATATATAGACGTATGAGGTAGTATGGTAACCCGAACCTCCAAGAGATATCCTCAGGTGTGAAGCCCGAGCTGGTTAGGTGCTTAACAGCCTCCCCTATGCCACCATAAGTTTTGATCAGGTCTCTTAGGGTTGGCGGTCTAACAAGAGTCATACTTAACCACGCGAGCCATAATATGCCTCTAACTTTGACCTTGGGTCTCCAGTTTAACGGGGCGTATGAAGCCATCCGGCGTTATGTCTATCCTTATCCTCCTCCTCTCGAAGTTGCAGAGGCGACAGTCAAGGACTCTAGCTATCCTCACAAACTCCCCCCTCTTAAGGTTTAGGTCCATCTGTTGGTCGAGCCAGTACACCCTTCCGTAATCGATTATTATGGTTCCGTCTAGGTTGTGGGCAAGCCCGATCCCGCCGGCCATATCGTAGGAGTCCCATGTCTCGGCGCTCCTCTGATTTACGAAGAGGCCTGTGACCCCGTGGAGCTGGTTGTAACGCGCCAGCTCCATAACCCTATACTTCAAGGCTCCCCTGTAGGCCTCTAGAACAGTGACCGAGTCTATTATAACCAGCTCTATGCCCTCCCCCTCCACAACGTAGCGGTAGGTCTCGGCGAAGGTGTTCCACTCCCTAAGCTCCGGGTGGAGAACCGTATCCAGAACGAAGAGGTTCTCCCTTATCTTATCCCAGCTTAACCCGAGGACATCCGCCTTCCGCTTCATGCGGGATTGCAGGTCAAACCTGGGTGTGGGGCTCTTCCACGTATCCTCAGCTGTGACGAAGAGAACCTTCCTGCCGGAGGCTGCAACCCTGATGGCTACCTCCTCAACCAGTATGCTCTTCCCAGCTCCGGGAAGCCCGGTTATCGCGAATTGGCCGCAGATGGGTATACCATTCAGGGGGCTCCCATCAGCCGTTAAGAAGAGGCTGTCTAGGAACGTGCCGGTCTGCAGGCCTAGGAGCGGCTTCTCAGCTTCTGGGGCTACGTCGGGTTTGAGCACATGGCTGCTCAGAGCCTCCCTCTTCGCCTCTATCTCCGTCTTCATGGGTTTTGTGGCAAGCCTCCACTCGTCAGGTGGGGCTCTACTCTCCCCCATAGCCTCCTTCAGAGACTTAACCACAACCTCTACAACCTGCTCTATCGTAGGCTTGGTCTCCCCTGATGGAACCTCGGTTGTTGGGGTTACGGGCGGCTTAGCTGCCTCCACCCTCTCAACTGCGCCTTCCCTCCCAGATACGAGAACCCACTTCTCACCTTTCCTATCGACGGACCCCTTAACCATCAGGGCGCGCAGTAAGGCGTATGCCGAGTCTGGGCCGTACTTTGGGATCCCCAGGCCTTTCGAGACCTCCTCCAGTGAGGCTTCACCGCCGTGATCCCTCAGGAAGTTAAGTAAGTCCTCTTCCCTAACCGCCGCGTTCATGACGCCATCATCCACAATGAATTGATATTTTACGTATACTCAGTTTTACTCCTCCGAGGTTAAGTACTCCCTCCACCACTCGTCCCTTAGGTATTCCTCCCTCTCCTCCTCAACGGCCTCCTCCGCCTCCTCTTCCTCCTCTTCCTCCACCTCCCTAGGGGCCTCCGGAACCTCCCGGGCTTCCTCCACCTCCTTTAAGGGAATCTCCTCCTCAACCTTACGTGCGGGTTTCTCAGGCTTCGTCAGTTCCTCTATGGTCTCTTTCAGGAGTATGATGTCGCCTATCTTCTTTATGCAAGACCAGTCTACGGGTAGTTCCCGGGTCACCTCCCTCCTCTCCTCGATCCTCCTAGGTATCTGGATGCCCTTCGACTCAGCCCATGGGATTAGGTACCTGCTCTTCACCTCACTCGATGTGAATCTACCCTTAAGGTTTAGGTCTTTGGCCACGGTTCGGTATAGGTCTCTCTCACTCTTGAACCTTGATGGAACTAGGCTGCTTATAAGCCCGTCGAGGTCCGGTAGCTCCGTCCTCTTCACCTTCTCCAGCTGGATCAGTAATCCTGGAGGAGCCCCTATCCTGAGGAGAAACTTCTTGGCTGAGCCTACTATGCGGGCCTCCGAGTCTATGACCGTTCTACCCTTAAGGAAATCCGTGCCCCTGTATGGAACCTTCTCGGTTATCTCAACCCCTCTCCTCTCCGCCTCGATCGGCTCCCTTAACAGGATGCACTTCCCAAGCTCAGAGACGCCTATCTTCTCTATGAGGTTCCAGTCTACGCTTCCCTGCTCCACCCTCTCCTCAACCTCCTCAGTCTTGACCGGTATAGTGACGCCTCTCATACCTGCGAACCTTATGAGCTCCTTTAGGGTTATGGGGTGGGATGAGGGTAGATCGAGCTCCTCCCTTATCCTGTTATGCAACTCCTCGATAGGGCTCCTCCTACCCAAAAAGCCCCTGCCGGAGGAGAGCACATCTATTAACTTCTTCACCAGCTTTTCCTCATCCGGGCTTTTGACTCTCCTCTTCTCTATACCATACAGGTGGACGAGTATCCTGTCAGGTTCAACCTCGAAGGAGTCAACCCAACCACATACGTAACCTTCAGAATCGACCACGATCGAGTTCAGCAGATCCTCCTCCCGGAGGTATTCAGAAGTGATAGGTGGCACCATCCCCCAGATTCACCATAACTACAATTTGTCCTATCAACTAAAAAACTTTTATTCATTAAAGGGTATAGAGTTAACTGTTCATTTGGGGATGGCGGCCTGGGGGAGAACTCCTTGTCCGCGAGGAAAGCCGTGTTGATAACCTGTATAATCGGTTGTTTATTCGCCTCTCTATTCCTGTTCTCCTTCACATCGGAGTTCCTAACTGGATTCTTCGGGTTGAAGAAGGGGGTAAATGATTACATAAAGGATATTTTCAACCTCTCAGACTTGTGGGCTGACACATTCTCGAATGTGCTTGCGAGCGGTGTGCTCTCCAGCATATACTACCTCCTGAAGATACTCGGACTCTTGAGGAGGGAGGAGTCACTGAAGAAGGAGGACCTAGTTGAGGTTATAGACAAGTTCATGGGTGAGAAGACCCCTGAGCTTAAGTCATTGGAGGAGTTCAAGACGAAGCTGACTGGGAAGTACGCCGTTGTCTGTCCATACTGTGAGGCTTGGAACACGGGGAGCTCTGGAAGGTGTGTGAATTGTGGTAGACCAGTCGCCGTCAGGGGGATCCCGCCGATCAAGATACCGCTCCCAGAGGTCTTTGACATGTTGCAGGGGTACTATGACGAGGCTTGGGGTAAGTATTCCAAGAGGAAGCTGAACGACGACTTGCTGAGGATGGGAATATCCCCCGAGGAAGCTGTACTTAAATTGAGGAATACGATAAGAAGTAGGAGTGGAGTAGCCGCCTGACGTAAAACTTAGATCACCCTGTTTAGTAGTATGACATCTCCAACCTTACCTATGTCTGACCAGCTTATTGTGTATAAATCACCCCTACCAG
>CAZCOP010000057.1:0-10031 GCA_964499825.1 uncultured Candidatus Bathyarchaeia archaeon | reverse complement strand
TAAACCCTTCTCCCTGAGCAGCCTAATCCTCTTAGCCAGTTCAACATCGCCGAGGAAGTGAATCCACAACTCGAAGTCTCCACGCGCTGTATGGAACTCTACGGACTCTATATTTATGGTTTTCACCATCTCGCAGAATTGGGTTAGGCTCCTTGCCGATAAGCCGAGGGGGCTACCGATCTTTAGGTAGAAGTGGAAAGCCTTCTCAGGTGGAACCTCGCCGAGGATCCTCTTAGCCCCCTCCCCATCCACCCTTGGTAACCCTAATGCTGCCTTACCCTCATCTGTTAACGCGTAGAGCCCCCTCCCCGGAGCCTCAACGTAACCCATCATCCTCAAATTTAGGAGGTGCATATTTGCTGAGCGGGGTTTAACTCCCGCTCTCACCGATATCTCCTTCAGGGTTAGGGGTTCATCCGCCTCCCATAGAACCCTCAATATATTAATTTTAGCCTGGCTTAGGGTTGGTATATTCTCATCCTCCATGATTTAAAGGCCGCTACAACTAAATAAGGCTTATCAAACGCTGTTGGGAGTTGTACGGGTTACATAAGTCCTCCTTTTCACCCATCACTCCAGGGTTAGATATAAAAGTGTTAGTGAAGTGATCTCTATATCTATGAGGTTCGGTTGAGGATACCCCATGAAGATACAGTTGAGGGTTGACTGCTACGAGGCTGGCACAGGGGCGGTGGGAGGGTTAGCAACCTTCCACAACAACCTATACCCGCGCCTCCTTAAGAGGGGTTTCGAGGTTAAGACCTTCTCCATGCGCTTCAGGGAAGACCTACCGGCAAGGGAGGATTATAAGGGCGTGATAATTAGGAGGCCCTCAACCGATGTTGACCTAGATGTAGCGTACGCGTGGACGTTCGATATACTCAGGCAGTACGGTATAGATGTTGGGTATCTATCTCCATCAGAGATATACATGGTTCCAAGGTACTTCACAAACTTCGCCTCGGTACCGTCACCCTACAGGATGTCCCTAGCCGACATATTCTCACCACACGACTGGATGTCATATCTAAGGAGCGCGCTCTTCGCTTGGATGCACCCGGACCTGGTTCAGGCAATATTCCTCCACTCAACAGAACCCGGGAGGAGAGGAGGCATATGGCACAGGAACCTCTCCGGGACATCGGAAAAGCTGGACTTTGGGGAGTTCGACTTCAGGGTTAAGGGGGACTTCGCCAGCTCTTTCTACTGCGGACTTAGGCTTCTGAGAGACTTGGAGTTCCCCCTAACCTACAGGATACTGATGAGGCAGCCGGATTCAGCCATATTCACCGTAAGTAGGATCCACAGGAAGGAATACCTGTTCGGTCTTAGGGCCCACGGCGTCAAGTTCGGTAAGGTTGAGGATAAGGTCTTCGCGATATACCATGGGGTTGACACTGAGCACTATAGACCCCTAGGTAACGTTGAGAGGGAGGGCTTCAAGATCGGCTTCATCGGCAGGTGCAGCCCAGTTAAGGGGATAGACATAATACCGGAGTTGGCCTCACTCTTGCTGAGGAGGATACCGGAGATAAAATTCCACATAGTCACGAAGACCGATACACAGAACCCCTATTACCTAGCCCTCCTAGACAAGATACACAAGATGAAGCTCAACGATGTAATCTTTGTAGATAATACTTTCTACAACGCCGGTGAGAAGGTGAAGGTCATAAACTCTTGGCACCTTCTAATCTCCCCATCCAGATATGAACCGCAGGGACAGGTCGACCTCGAGGCCATGGCTTGCGGGGTTGTCCCAGCTGTCGGGGTAGGGGGACTGCGGGAGAAGGTCATAGACGGCTTCAACGGCATATGGATAAACCCATACGATATACATGAGACGGCTGAGAGGATATACCAATTCTATAAGGGCGAGTATAGGGGCGTAAAGTCTGAGGAGCTCAGCGGGAACTGCAGGGAGGCCGCTGAGAAGGTATGGGATTGGGAGAAGAGGGCTGATGCCCACAAGGAGGTTTACACCTACCTCTTCGATGGGAGGGTTGACGACGTAAAGAGGGACTTAGAAGACCTACTACTCCCCACAGCATCCCAGCTCCTCTAACCTTACTATGAACATCCCCGGGTTGAGGAATATGTCAACTAACGAGATGAGGAAGGACTACCTAATCGATAGATGGGTCGTCATAGCAACAGGGAGGAAACGGAGACCAACGGACTTCGTAAGGGAGAGGGAAGCTAGGAGGGGAGCCGTCTGCCCCTTCTGCCCGGGGAATGAACATATGACCCCGCCGGCCGTTCTAGTCTATATAAAGTCAGACGGTGGGATCATTAAGGAGAGGGACCGTGACGGTCTCCGCCATAAGGAGTGGCTTGTGAGGTGTATACCAAACTTGTACCCAGCCTTCACACCGCCGAGGGTTGACAGTTTTGAGGGGGGCATCCAGAGGGAACAGCGGGGGGGTTATACATCCAAGGGTGCATTGGGACACCATGAGGTTGTGGTTGAGTCCCCCAACCATGATGAACATCCAGGTGTAGCTAGGATCTCCCAGTTGATCCACGTAATAAACGCCTACAAGGACAGGTTCAGCCAGCTCACAGCTAAACCCTACGTGGGGTATGTCTCGATCTTTAGGAACCATGGGGTAGATGCCGGGGCTTCACTATCACACGCTCACACTCAGATAATAGCCACCCCCACGATCCCGAGGCTTGTAGGTGAGGAGTTAGAGGCGGCGAGGGAACACTACGGTAGGCATGGTGAATGCGCCTTCTGCAGTATCCTAGAGAGGGAGAGGGAAGGCCCACGCTTCATATGGGAGAATGACAGCTTCATCGCTTTCGCACCTTGGGCCAGCATACATCCCTTTGAGTTCTGGATATTCCCGAGGAGACATCAGGGCGTGATAACCGATATGACCGAGACCGAAACTGAAGATTTGGCCCTAGCCATGAGGGTCTGCCTTGGCGCTTTGAATAGGTTGCTTAACGATCCGTCCTATAACTTCGGCTTCCACATGGTTCCGGATGCAGCCTACCACTGGCATATTGAGGTCTACCCGAGGCTGGCGATATGGGCAGGTTTCGAGAAGAGCACTGGGGTTTACATAAATGTCATGTCCCCTGAGGCTGCGGCGGTTAACTTGAGGGAGGCAGCTGAGAGGGAGGAGGAATCCTTAACGGGTTCCCAACGTCATCTTTAAGCCTCCAGCTCTCCAGCTCTTAACTGTACATGCTCAGGACTTTCCGGATACCATCCTTCGTTACGTGATACTTCTCCATTCCACCAGCATTGATTACGCTGACGTAGTTTGCCTCAATTAACTTCCGCAGGTTCTCCCTAACCTTCGGCGGCTCCAAGGCTGTCCAGGTCGATATCTCCTCAACTGAAAGAGACTTCTCAGGGGCCGTTGCACCTATGTTGTGCAACATGCATAGAAAGAAGATTTCATCCGGTATCTTGAGGAGATCGGATGGTTCCGAGGGTTGGTTCATAGGGGCTTCATCCCATGGCGGTTTCATAGGTTTCTAGGGTCTTCTTCGCAACCACGTTCCAACTATATATCTCCTCTATCCTCTTTTTAGCGTTTTGGGTAAGCCACCTCGAGTAGCCAGGGTCTGAGAGGACTCTATTCACGCCCCAAGCTATTGAGTTTGGGTCCTTTGGGTATACGAGGACTCCGGTACGGTCGTGCTCGATTATCTCAGCTAACCCGCCGATATTGCTGGCTACAACGGGAACTCCGGCGGCCATCCCTTCTAGGGCTACTATGCCGAAGGGTTCATAGGTTGACGGGACAACCAGCACATCGGCGCTTAATGTTAGGTTTATCAGCTCATGGTCTGGGATGAATCCCCTAAACTGTATCCTATCCTTATAACCCATCGAGAGGGCCAGCCTCTCCAAGTTATCCCTAGACCAGCCCTCCCCAACTATCACGAGCTTAGCTTCCGGATGCTCCCTCAATATTAATGGGACAGCCCTAATGAGGTATTCAACCCCCTTTTGCGGGACCAGCCTTCCGATGAACAGAACGAGCCTCTCGTTGGGTGATATCCCATACCTCCCCCTCACCAACTCACGGTTGAAGTTCTTCTGGTATTTGGTTGGGTCTATGGCGTTCGGTATGACATCTATCTTATCCGGTGGGAGGTGGAAGTGGTTCTGTAACTCCCACTTCATCGAGTTACTCGTGACTATAACCCTCTTCGACTCGTAGGTTGCCCACCACTCAAAACCATCTATCAGGTACGAATCCGGTGAGTGGAGGCCTTGGGCCCGACCTACCTCCGTACTATGAATCGTTGAGATTAGAGGCTTCCCCAGGTAATGTTTTGAGGCTATACCAACAGGGGCTGTCAACCAGTCGTGAATATGTATTACATCAAAGTCCATCTCCTTACTTATGGTTGCAACCTTCTTCTCCATAAAGTGATTGAATAGGAGAGTCCATATGATGAAGTTAGGGTGACCCAGTTCTATTGCTGTACGGTAAACCCTTACGCCTTCAACCTCCTCATAGTATGGTGCTCCCGGAAAGTCCAGCGTGACAACGCATACCTCATGCCCCTCCCTCACGAGGAACCTAGCTAGGTCGAAGCAGTGTCGGGCTATACCGCCAACGATCCTAGGAGGGAACTCCCAGGTTAACATGCAGATTCTCATTCAAATACCCTTTCTGTTAGGTTTTTCCAAGAATGGGCATCTTTATTACTCTTCAACCATGAAGCTGTGTAACCTCTAACCTCCGCCCCTCCGGTATCCGTCTAAACTCAACTTTAAATTCCTCGTTAAGAAATCTCTCAAACTCCTGAAAGACTATGCTCCCCGTCCTATTCAACTTCAGGCAGACCCTCTCCCCCTTATAGAGCTTGCTCACATCGTAGACGGCCACTCTCCCCAGGAAGTCTGGGTTCCCACGCATGGCCTCCAGCACGGAGCCATCGACCCCTCCATGCAGAACCCACGCGATGTATGATATCTTGACCCTCCTCGGGTGGGGGCCCTCCCTAACCGATAGGGAGTCTTTGACGTTCACCCTCTCGAAGGTTTTGGGGTGTATCCGCCTAGCCCATATAATATAGTGGTATTCCCCTCCAGCCTTTATTATATCCTCGTAGTCACCGACCTTCCAGCCCTTACGTCCACACCTCTCCTTAAATCTCTCAATTAGCTCCCAGACTCCTGGAAAACCGAGCATTTCCACCACTTTACAATATGCCTGTATATCTCTAATTATTATTTCTTTATTTATGTGTTCCTTTTTATCGAAAAATTTAGATTTAAGCTCTAATTTTTTAAATATTCTCTTCCCCTCCCAAAGGTCATCTCACAATCTCATTGTATACTCTTATCGTGTTCTCAGCAACCTTACTCCAAGTGAACATCTTCAGAACCCTCTTCCTAGCGTTCTCCCCACACCTAGCCCTCAACTCGTCATCCTCCAGGAGTCTGGATACAAACTTCGCTATATCACTCGGGTCATAGGGGTTTATGTGGAAGCCGCACTGGTTCGGCCCGCTCGGAACAACCTGCTCCCTCAAACCGCTGACGCCGCGCGCCCCAACTACAACAGGCTTCCCGAGGGCCATAGCCTCCGTGCAGACTATGCCGAAGGGCTCATACTTCGATGGGAAGACGCATACATCCGAGGCTAGGTAATACTTTATCTTCTCCCTCTCAGGTAGGAACTCATACTTCAGTATAACATGGTCCTCGAGTTCAAGCCTGTATACATCGTGTTTAAGCATCTCCTGCTGTTCTCCAAGTCCAACTATCACAAGCTTAGCCTTCGGCACCCTGCTGATTATCTCCGGCATGGCGTGAAGCAGCGTGTCTGCTCCCTTAACCCAGTTCAGCCTTCCAATGAAGAGTATCATGTATTCGTCATCCTTTATCCCCAGCTTCCTCCTGAGCTCCTTGACCTCCTCCTTCGAGGCCCTATGAGGTGAGAACCTATCCGGGTCTATGCCGTTATATACAACCCTGATCTTCTTCTCGTCATAGCCTAATGTGACAAGGTGATCCCTCATCGCGTAGCTTACGGTGACTATCCTCTCAGCCTGGTCGGCGGCTATCCTCTCCATCCTCTTGATGGTTTCGGATCCATCTCCAGCCCTACCCTGCTCGGTGCTGTGGACGTGGAAGACCATGGGTTTACCAAGGCCTTTGCTGGCTAGGATTCCACCAACGCTTCCCAGCCAATCATGGGAAACTATGAGGTCTACCTTGCGGTTCTCAGTCCTAACGAGGTCATTCACAAGCTTGCTCGCTGAGAGTATGTTGTAGAGGAAGATGTCGCCGAAGAACCTCCGGCCCTCAACGGACCACCTCCTAACCTCCTCTGGTATGAACATTGGGAGTAGGAGGCTGATGTTTATGTCGCTCACTATCGGGCGGTGAACCTCAACTCCCTTATATACATCCCTGGTTGGGGCGTCCTTCGTATGCATTGAGAAGACCGTTACATCGTGGCCCATCTTAACGAACTCTCTCGTGACGTATTCGGCGTATGTTCCAAGCCCGCCAACCAGGTATGGGGGGAACTCATAGACAAAGAAGACTATCTCCATCCTCACTCTTTCCCCTTACGAGAATTATCTATTCTATCAAACCCTCAGACTATAAAAACTTTCTTTAACCGCCCGATCACTCCATGAATAAACAGGGTTTATCCCTCCATCCTATAGATGTTACACCTCAACATTCAACTCTCCCATACAGCTTCCACCACCTCATCGACATCCCAATACCAGTAGACAGCTCCACCGTTTTACCTCCACTAAGAGAAGGCGGAGAGGCAGAATTCCAACGGCGGTTCTAGGGATAATATAAACACGGCACGGTTCTTCTCCGGCACGTAGGAAGGCTTCACCAGATCAACCCTTAACAGGTAACAGTCACATCCATCCACCTGCAGCCGGTAACGAGCACATGCAAGACGCCGTCCAGAACCGTCCTGTCCCAGCCCTAGGCATGAGGTCGTCAACCATTCAGCTGGTGAGTGGGTTAGGAGCGAAGCACACATTAACAACTGTGGGAATAGAGCCTCACTGCTCAGGCTTTAGTTAGCCGTCCACAGGGGGATATGAAAGGACAGCATAAGCCTATACCTAGCCGCATTCAAAGCTTATAGGAGATCGAGGGGCATGAGCCCCGTGGAAGCCATCAAGGAGATCCTAAAGACCGTTCTTATTTTCATAGCCCTACCAGCAATTCTAAAAGGCCTCAGCCCCGAAATAGCCATTCCAAAAGATCAGCCACAACATTCTTATTCATGAGCGAAAGGAATATTAATTATTTCTCAAAAAGTTAGAGGAATAAATATGCCGCTGTCGCCCCTCATCACACATACCGTGGTCTTCGCGAATGTTATAGCCTTTATGGCTATGTCTGCAACCATTGCCCTATCGAAGACTAAGGTGCCGAACTTTGCTGTAGCCACATTTGGAACCATAGGCATATACATAAGCTTCACCTTAGTCAAGATACTCCGCTTAGGATTATATCCCTCAACGGTCTTCTGCTTTCTCGGGGGAGGAGCCATTGGAGTTACGATATACTTCCTCCTCATAAAACCCTTAAGGATGAGAGGGGCGACAAGTGAAGAGATGATGATAGCAACATTAGGGTTGGATATCTTCTTGGTGGCTTTACTTAACATATACGCAGACTACCTAACAAAGAGCTTTAAGGTTATGGCAAGAGACTTCACACTAAAGATATACGACTTCACCATCTATGGGGTGGATGGAGTCTTCATAATCTCAACCCTAACATTCATAGGGACGATAGTCACACTACACCTCATATACACAAAGACAAGATTTGGAATAGCCATGAAAGCGATAAGTGAGAACCCCTCACTAGCTGAATGTGAAGGCGTAAACACCGAACTCCTATACGTAACAACATGGTTCATAGCTGGAGCCTTACCAGCAACAGCTGGAAGCTTCTTCCCAGTCTACTGGATATCAAACCCAACAATATCACTCTACCTAGTCGTAACGGTCTTCAGCGGATGCGTCCTAGGAGGATTCACAACGATATATGATGCAGCACTTGGAGGGTACCTCGTTGCATTCGCCCAAACGATGCTCATCTACTACCTCTCATGCATAGTCGGCTCATGGATACTCCCATACAGCTTCCTCGTACCCCTACTAATCATGATCTCAGTCATCCTAATCTTCCCACGAGGACTTTACGGACTACCATGGAACAAACTCCTCAAGAAGATAGGCTATCTCAAAAGGAGATGAATGTGAGATGATTTCAATACCAGGAATCGAATTCTTCATGGTTCTAATAGTCTACATAATAATCTTCTTGATCATAAACCTAAGCTATAACATGGTCTATGGCTATGCAGGAATCCCAGACTTTGGGAGAGCTATGGCTGCTGGAGCTGGAGGATTCCTATGCGGATACCTCCCAGGAAGACTCATGGCATACATCTTAGGAATAAAGGGAGATTACTTAACCAATGTCCTTCTAATAATAGACGATATAAACTCCGTCTTAGAGAGAGACGCTGCCCTATCAATAGTCCTATTAATCTTCACAATAGTTGTGGGCGCCCTCGCTGGGGGAGCCTTAGGACTACTCGCTTCACTCCCAATACTTCGCGGGGTGAGACTCTTCTATTTAGGCGTCAGCCTACTGGCAATCCAAGTCAGCTTCAACACAATAGTCTATCATTGGAGACCGTTCATAAGGGGTGAATTGGGGGTTCCTGTTCCAGACCCATTTAGATGGCTGATGAATTATGAAACCCCATCCACGCCCCCAGGCTTTATGCGTTTGGTTGGTGTTATTATAGCCTCAACAGCCGTTCTCTTGGCTGTAGCCTACTATTGCAATTCGATGGGCAAGTCTCCGCTTGGGAGGCTTCTAAAGGCTGTTAGAGATGATGAAAGGAATGTTGAAGCCCTTGGGAGGGATGTAAGAAAGTTATATGTTAAGGTTATGACGGTCTCCTATGCTTTCACTGGGATGGCTGGAGCACTCTTCGCCTACTACCAAGGTTTCGTCATAGGACTCCATTTCGATAAGGTCGCATGGACATTCTGGCCTATAGCCATGGTTATACTTGGGGGGTTGGCAAATAATAAGGGAACTGTTCTCGGAACCGTCGTCTTCATAGTACTAAAGAGGCTGATAATATTCTACAAGAGCGATCTCGAGCCGATTCTCCCCTTCTCACCAATCTGGCTTGACGGCTTACTCCTAGGAATCATATTGATGACTCTTCTAATCCATAGGCCGAGGGGTCTCCTTCCAGAGGAGCCTGAACTCCCCCTAAGTAAAGAGGAGATCGAGCGGATAAAGGAGAAAACCTTAAAGCAAAAGGCGGATGAAAATTAATAAAAGATTAAAAATATCTCATGCAAATGTAAGAAGGGACGTGGCAACTTAAGACTTTAGTCGTACATTTTACTTAATTGTCTTATGTTTGGTTTTGGGGTTTGTTAAGCGCTTCCACCTCTTTGAAGGTTAAGCCGAGAAGCTTCGTAGCCATCGACGAGACATGCGTTAAGGTTAACGGCTAAATTACTGGGTATTCTAGGCGGTGGATGTGGAGAGGAACCGGGATAGTGTGCATGAGAGTATGCATCCAGGAACATCCTCACAGCTGAGTCCTTTTTTAGGCGGGTCCTAAACCTGTGTGATGGGAGGCCCGAGTTCATAGTGGATAGGGCTCTAGGGCTGAGTCAGGCGCTGATCCAGCCCAGACTGAACCATCACCACCAAACCTTTGGGAGGAGAATCCTCGCCGAATCAGCCTCATCCCTCAAACAGAGGACGAGAACACTCTTCAACAACATAACCGTAAACCTGAAGTGTAACCAGCACTAAGATGGGGGAGAACTATAGAATGCTGGAACCTGTTCTGCAACATGTCCACTTACTACTACAACCACCTAAGGAGGAAACCTTAGTTACCACATCCAGTTGATAGAAAAATTTTTAAAATTAAATTCTTTTTAATAAAGAATATTGCGAGGAGAGGTATAAAAATGAATAAAAAGATGTCAGCAATATTGATGATCGTGGTGTTTCTTAT
>CAZCOP010000056.1:0-10169 GCA_964499825.1 uncultured Candidatus Bathyarchaeia archaeon | reverse complement strand
GGAGCCTACGCATGGGGCTTAACAACCGGTGGAATCCGTAAACACCCGGCTCTTGAGGTGCAGCCGTCAAAGAGGGACGTTAACCACCGCCGTTAGGGAATGCTTATTTTTAAATAATGGATAGTTAAATATATTTGGTTGGAGAGGGTGATCTTTGTCGGATGTAAATTTGGGCAAGACGATCGAGAGAATAATAAGCATGTTCAAGAGGACAGGGAAGCCCAAGGGGGTCGAGGTTCTCTCAACGATTCCGGGAAAGGTCTACTTGAAGGCCATACCCCTCCGGGTTCTCGACGACGTCGACACGATTAAGAGGGAGCTTAAGTCCGGTAATATTCTCATAGTTAAGGTTAGCCCCCTTGCTCAGAAGAGCATTGACGATGTTAAACGGGCCGTCAGTGAACTCTGTGAGTTCACTGAGTTGATCGGGGGAGACATCGCCAGGCTTGGCGAGGAGAGAATAGTTATCACACCCGCCTTTGTTAGGATTTGGCGTGAGAAGACCCCTGAGGGGGGTGTATCTACAGCAGCCTGATGGTCTCCATAAGGTCTGGTACCCTCGTGTTTACCTTATACCTCTTCTCGAAGACCGATGCTATACTTGCGCATTTTGCCCTTTCACCGTGGCATACTATTATGTTCTCGGGTTTTGGTGAGACCTTCCGTATGTAGTTTATTATCTGCCTCCTATCCGAGTGGCCCGAGAACCCCTCAACCGTGGCGACATCTAGGTTTATCTTGATTATCTCCATCTTCCCCTCATTATTCATCATCGGGACCTCCTTCAAGCCCTTCTGAACCCTCCTCCCGAGGGTTCCCTCGATCTGGTAGCTCACGAAGACCATCAAGTTCCGCTTGTCTGATGCTAGATGCTTGAAGTATTCTATTATCGGGCCTCCCTCAAGCATCCCGGCTGTGGCTATTATTATGCATTCTCCCCCCTCAATTATATCCTCCCTAGCGCTTGGATGCTCAACTATCGTGAAGTACTCAGACTGGAATGGATTCACACCCTCATATAGTATGCTGTTCCTAACCTCCCTCGAGAGGTATTCTGGATAGGCTGTATGTATGGCGGTGGCATCGGAGATCATGCCCTCTATGAAGACCGGAGCCTCCTTTAACAGGCCCTTCCTCATGTAGTCGTCTATGACGAGCATTATCTCTTGGGCCCTGCCGACCGCTGGGGATGGTATGAGAACTTTCCCACCCCGTTCTAGAGCCATGTTTATCAGGGAGACGAGCTTCCTCTCTGCCTCACGTCTGGAGGGCATTATATCCTCAGGCGCCCCGTAGGTGCTCTCGGTTATTATAGTCTCAACCCTCGGAAACTCCGTCGCCGCCGCCTCGAGGAGCATAGTCTTGGCGTACTTGTAGTCTCCCGTGTAGACTATGTTATGTACGCCCTCACCTATGTGGAGGTGGATAACCGATGAGCCGAGTATGTGGCCGGCGTTGTGGAGTGTAAGCCTGATATCCGGCGCTATATCGGTTACAACATCGTAGCGTAGGGTTATGGTGTGTAAGACCTCCTCACGTATATCCCTCTGGTCGTATGGGAGCGGCATACCCTGCTTCGTCAAGACATCTAGGTAGTCGAGTTGCAGAAGGGTCATGAGGCTTAAGGTTGGAACTGAACAGTAGGTGGGCCCATCGTAGCCGTACTTGTACAGAAATGGTAGGAAGCCGCAGTGATCTAGATGCGCATGGCTTATAACAACCGCGTCCAGCTCGTCGAGGTTGAACTGGGGGGCGTCAAGCCTCGGGAAGGAGTCCCACGGGTTCATCGCACCCGGGTTTATACCACAATCGAGCAGAACCTGGCTCTCCCTAGTCTGGACCAGTATCGCGGATCTGCCGACCTCCTTCGCTCCACCAAGCATGGTTATCCTTATATCCCCAACCCCATAGACTATCGGCCTGAAGATCCTCTCCCCTATCATGCGGAGTATCCTCTCACGCTCCTTGCTCTCCGAGTATAGGAACTGCCTAACATGAGCCATTATCCTCGATGGTATCGGCGGGCTCCTCAGTATCCTCGGCCTCCAGTGGGTCTTCTCGATTATCTCTTGCAGTATGACTCCGTTCTTCCCTATGGCTAGACCCGGCTTCTTAGCTTCTATTATCACCTCTCCGAGGCTTGGGTCGAAGTTTACGTTTGTAACCTCCGCATCCTTAGGGATTATCTCCCCTATTAGCCTCCCAGCCTCCTCCTCGGGCATCCTGACCGACGGGTCAGATCGGACCACTATCCTCTTCCTTATCATGCTGACTATGTCGCTTATTATCCGGCTGTGCCTTATCAGGAACTCCGGCTTCTTCGCGTAGACCGCAAGGGATGGACCCTCGAACTCTATCCTCGTTATCTCAGCTTCCTTTGGGACATGCCTCAATATTATCTGTCGAATCCCGGATTTGCCCCTAACAACTGAGGACACTCCCCGTTTATACCTCCTCCAACCTTAACCTCATCAATTACAGCTTGTTTCAGTTCTGAATTTTCTCCAAGATGCTCCTCTTCTCCTCCTCACTCAACTCGCGGTAACCGTTCTCATCTATGACCGCGACATCAAAGCTGTCCCCACTTGCAGTATCCCTCTTCATGGCCGAATTTATGGATTGGACAATTATCGGAAGGGCTTCCTTTATGAGCATACCCTCCCTATACCTATCCTCTAAAACTCCATAGGCTATTGGGGAGCCTGAGCCTGTTGCAACGCACTTCTCTTCAGTTAAGCTACCGAAGGGGTCAAGCGAGAAAACATGGGGTCCTGAGTCGTCGACTCCGCCTATAAGTATCTGGGTGAGCAGTGGAGCCAGCCTGGATGAGAATAGCAGGTTGGCGATTAGTCGTCCAGCTGAGACGACTGGCATGGGGCGTTTATGCTCCAAGTGGAAGAGCCTTGCATTTATCTTGAGTATCTCAACGGCTCTCTGGGCATCTGCAACGCTGCCCGAGATCGTCATGGCGATGTGGTCATCTATCTTGTAAACCTTCTTTCCCCTTTTGTGGGCAACTAGGGTTCCCAGGGTTACCCTCGTATCCGATGCTAGGATGACCCCGTCTTTACATACAACACCTATCGTCGTAGTCCCCTTAAAGGCGTACCGTTCAGCCAATTATACCTCTCTCCTACCTCTACTCTTTATTCCCGAAAATCTCTCATCCACAAGGTTTCACCGGGATAAGATAGCAAGAGGTATCATAATAAGAAGTTACATTTAAACCCTTCGAATTTCCAGCCTGTGATGGGGTGGTTAAGGGTGCGTCAACGCCGAGGAAGGGCTCAGACAACCTTAAAGGGCCGGTTTAACATTAAGATGGTTACCCTCCGGTAGGCGGTGGAGTTGGGGGACGCCAAACAAGTACAGTGGAGGATATTCGCCCTAACCTATGTAACCTACGCTGTATACTACCTTACCCGGCTGAACTTCTCGCTAGCCCTCCCATCCATCGCCATGGAGCTTGGGTATACGAAGCTCACGTTAGGGGTGATCGGCGGAGCCTTCTCCATATCCTACGCAATAGGTCAGTTTGTCAACGGACAGCTCGCCGAGAACATTGGGGCTAAGAGAATGATCTTGATGGGCTTAGCCCTCACGGCTGCCATGAACCTAATATTCGGATATACAGACCTATTCATCCTCATGGTGGTTGCGTGGTCCATAAACGGCTATGCACAATCGACCGGATGGCCGTCTGTGGTTAAGATTATAAGCCGCCGGTTCAGATCCGCCCTCGGGACGGTTGGAGGCTTCTTCGGCTCATGCTTCCTCGTTGGGAACATGGTGGCCTGGTCCCTACTCGGGCTTATAATGGCGAACTACGGTTGGAGGGCGACATTCCTAATCCCACCCGTGATAGTGCTCATGGTTGCGGCGGTCTTCTACCTAGGTGTGGAGGATAGGCCCAGCGGGGGCAACGATGCCAGGGGAGGTAGAGTCAGTTTCAGCCTCCAGAGGATAGCCCTCTCCAAGACCCTGATAACTGTGGCGGCGGCCTACACCCTCCTCCAGTTCGTGAGGAGCGGCTTCACCCTCTGGGCTCCCTCATACCTATTCGAGACCTATGACCTACCCGTTGACGTTACTGGTTATGGGGTTACTGTGATACCCCTAGGGGGCATAGTTGGCTCAGTGATCTCCGGTTGGCTCTCGGATAGAAGGAGGCTTAGGAGACCTATGGTGATGTTCATCTTGACCTTAACGCTGACCCTCATATTGTCCATCTTCCATGAAGCTTCATCCTACGGTTTGGATGCAGGCATCCTAGTGTTGTTCCTCTCCGGTCTGGCTCTGTATGGACCTCACGTCTTGATGGCCACCGTGGTGCCCATGGAGCATGAGGAGAGTTATGGAGCTGCAGGTGTAGCCGGCTTCATAGATGGGATTGGCTACCTCGGTCTGACCTTCGCCGACCCCTTCATAGGGTGGATAGTCGACAACTACGGTTGGGGTGGAGCTATAAACTTCTGGTTTATGAGTTCGCTTTCCTCAGCTTTCCTGACGGGTTTGCTATGTCTGTGGACGCAAAGGTGAGGGATGAAAAAGGCTTATAACCCCTACAGCATATAGTTAGGATGCCTTGACGAAGAGATTACACCACATGCAGCTTCCTAGGGAGATAATAGTAGGAAGCGGAACCCTAGACCTTATAGGTAAGTTATGTAAAAGGTTGGGCTACTCAAGCTCAGCCCTAGTTGTGACCGGGCCTCACACGATAGAGATAGCTGGACGGAGAATAATCGACCTACTTGAGGATGACGGGTTAAGGGTTGACCACCTGATAATCCCATCCAAGACCCCAACCCCAGAAGACGTCATAAGGGCTGAGAGGAAGATCAGGGAGTTGAGGCCCCAAGTGGTTATAGGGGTTGGAGGGGGAGCCAAGATAGACATAGCGAAGCTGAGCTCCGCGAGGCAGGAGGTACCGTTCATAAGCGTACCCACAACAGCGTCCCATGATGGGATGGCCAGTCCCTTCGCATCTATAAAGGGGCTGAATAGGCCATACTCGGTGATGGCTCAGTCACCGATAGCCCTGATAGCCGATACGGATGTGATAATAGAGGCTCCATACCGGTATATAGCGAGCGGGTGTGGAGATGTGATAGCAAAGTTCACAGCCATCAGGGACTGGGAGCTCGCCCACAGGAGGATAGGTGAATACTTCGCCCAGTACACGGCGAGCCTAGCACTGATGAGCGCCAAACACCTAAGCGAGAACGCCCACCTTATAAAGCCCGGGGACGAGGAGGGTTTAAGGGTTCTACTTGAGGCTCTAGTCAGCTGCGGGGTTGCGATGGGCATAGCTGGAACAAGCAGGCCGTGCAGCGGCTCCGAACACCTCTTTAGCCACGCCCTCGATGTTACAGCCTCTAAACCCGCCATGCATGGGGAGCAGTGTGGGGTTGGCACCATAATGATGGCCCACCTCCACGGGATGGATTGGAAGCGTATAAGGGATACCCTCAAGATGGTTGGTGCACCGACAACGGCCGATGAGCTCGGTTTAGAGAGGGATGATGTAATAAGGGCCCTCGTCCTCGCGCCTGATATACGCCCTGAGCGTTATACGATTCTGAACGAGAGGAGGCTGGATTATAGGTCCGCTGAGGCCCTAGCCAAGGCTACCGGCGTTATAGATTAAGAAGGCGGTACGGTTGGGGGACGCTTTGAAGCCCCTAATTACGCTCATAAGTGCCAGCCAGGCTAGGGAGGGCTTAACCTTCATCCATAGGGGTGAGAGCCCTGGGTGTAGGGATTGCGAGTACTATAAGGTTTGTGTAGGGAACCTTGAAGCCGGGAGGGTATACAGGATAACCAAGGTTAGGGGTAGGGTTCTAAGGTGTAGACTTCACAACCTTGATATGAACGTGGTTGAGGTGGTTGAGGCTGAGGTTACGGCGGCCATACCGTCAAAGATGGCTGTTGAGGGAGCCATCATAGAGTTTAAGAATCCGGACTGCGGCAGGGACGACTGCGATAACTACAACATCTGCTTCCCCGTCGGCTTAGTCGCCGGGGACCGATGTAAGGTCTTGGGGGTTATGGAAGCTCTCAAGTGTCCACTTGGGTTCTCGCTTAGGAAGGCCTCTATCCTCCGCTGCCCTCCTCCCTCTCGTACACCTCGATGAACCGTACAGTCCTCTTCTCCGGGAAGAACTTCTGTATGTCCATGAATATTCCCCTCTTCGAGAGCTGAAGCCCCTCAATATAGAAGGCTTCCTTCGGGATCGTGATCGTTACATCCTCATCGCCTATATCGACCTTGAACTTCTCATCCTCTACGGCTGGTATCCTCCTGTGGATCAGGGCTGAAATCTTCTCCTCTATCGTTGTGAGCTTCTTCTTTACTGTGACATCGTAGGCTAAGGTCTTACCGGCGAGCGGTGGATTGAAGTCTAAGGTGACCCTGCCGGAGCCTATAGTCCTTATCGTGGCCAGTCTGCCGCCAACCTCGACTTGCATGCCGACTTGAGGCGTGATACCCTGGGCCCTTAGATATCGAAGCGGGTAGAGCTTAACCTTTTCTGGGTCGCGGTTCCCGAAGGCCTTCTCCGGGGGTATCTCAATGTGAGCGGTCTTGTTCAGCTCCAGATCGAGCAGGCTCTCCTCTAGGGCTTTAAGTATCCAACCTTCACCTATCACGACGAGCATAGGCTCATAGATCTTGCCTTCCCTGTAAATACCCTCCCTCCTAGCTACCTCCTCCATAGTCGTGTCGAATACCTCACCGGTCTCAACAACCCTACCAACGTAATCGATGAGCACGAAGTCACCTTTCTCGAACGGCATACCAACCATCCTCTGCGAGGAAGAATTAATGGAGCAAACCGGTTTAAAACGTTTATCCCAACGCTTCAGCCATAACGGGGTTAGAGGTGATCTAAAATAACCTCGCAATCCTCATTTAGGTTGGCTATTGCACACCTCCCATCCTTGGCGGGACCCGGGTTCACAACCATGGTCCCATCGATCCTATCTATCCCCGGAGCCTCATGGACATGGCCGCAGAAGACGATTATCGGCTTCATCCTCTCTATAAACTCCCTAATGGATGAGCTTCCTATATGCCTGCCTGAGTATGTGACATCCACGGATGTGTTGGCTGGGGGCATATGTGAGACTAAAACCAACCTTTCGTCAACGGTGAGTTCTGAGAGGTTTCTCTCCAAGAGCTCTTTCAGCTCCTCCTCCGTCATCTCGAAGGGTGTATCGAAGGGGCTGATCGTTCCTCCCCCAATCCCGGCGAAGGTGTAATCCCCCATATGTTCATGGGTTAGGTGTATGCAGCGTGCACCCTCAACACCGATGCTCGGTAGGGATGGCGGGTCGCAGTTTCCGGGGACAAAGAATACCGGGAGACGCGGCTCCATCAAGAGTGACAGGAGGCTGCGCGCCGCCCTTACAGTTCCGAAGTGCGTTATGTCTCCGCATACTATTATGAGGTCGACCTGCTCCTCTTCAGCCTTTGAGGCCGCCTTATGGAAGGCCGTTATGCTCCCGTGGAAGTCTGAGGTTACAAGAACTTTCAGGGGCGTGATCCTCCCTCCACTCTTCCCTTCTTCTACGGGTTTGTTGCGTACTCCATCCTCTCCCAAGCCTGCTTGGCTAGGGATGAAGCCTTCTGTGGGTACTCCTCAACCTCAACCTCGGCTATGACGGGGAATGGGGTTGGCAGGGCTATACCCCACACCATAGCTTCGTGGTCAGCCAGCCCTGGAAGGTAGTCGCGTAACCTCTCCGAGCCGTACTCTGTATATTGGAGTATAGCGTCTTGGTCATTTCCGTTCTTCAACCTGAAGCATACAACCGAGTTGCACTGGGATATGCAGCTCTTCAAGACGTAGGCCGGCCTCTGGGTCATTATTATTAACCCTACGTTATATCCTCCAGCTTGGCTTATTGTCTCAACCATGGCCCTTTTAACCTCAGCCTGCACGGTTGATTCAGTCTCAATTATCCCCATACCCTTCTCTGGGGCGAAGTATTGGGCCTCCTCTATCGCTATTATGCAGGCGAAGTCCCCTATATCCTTCCTGGTCATCGCGTATTCACGGACTGTGTCAAGTATATGGCGGGCGGTCCTAAGCTGGTTCTCTAGGTCTGCATCCACAGAGAAGTCGATTATGAGGGCGAAGTTCCTCTTTATCTCCTCGATTATATCGAGTGGGTTCGCCTGTTGATCTATGAACTCACCCTTACTCTCCAAGAACCACCTTATGCTCTCGAGAGCCCTAGCTTGGCTGTCAGTCTGCTTGTATATTATCCCCCTGCTCAGGATGTCCTCAACCCTCTCCAGTATGTTATCGCGGGTTATCTCCGCCCCATCGTTCAGTAGAGACCTTACGGCCTCGGTTACGACGCTCTTCTCCCTACCCTTCAACCCCAACTTAGAGACTATGGTCCCAGGGTCCGTTATACCAGGGGTGAACTTGTTATATGGGAGGATTCTCGCCCCATACCTTATCAGGCTTCCGTATTCACCCCTCCTATCGAAGATGACGAAGTGAGGCCTCGGCCTCAGCCTGGAGGCCTTCGCTACCAGGTTTACGACGAAGCTGGACTTCCCGGATCTCGTCATCCCAGCTACAAACATGTGGCCTTTAGCCACAGCGTTAAGGTCTATGTATACGGGGATCTCTGTGCCTCTAACCCTACCGATCTCGAGCATCAGTGACTCGGCCGCCGTCTTCTCCGGTATGAAGAACTCTCGGAGGGCCTCCTCGCTCGGTTCGTAGACGTGGTCCCATGGGGATGGGGCTACCTCCATCATCCTCCACTTACGATTCTCATCGTAGTAGCCTAGTATTTCGGCGAAGGCTATCGTGTACTCTAGCCTCTTCCCGTATTCGGCTCTCCTCCCCTTCTTCCCAGCTAGGGGGCCAGTTCTCCCCATCAACATCTCAGGGTTGTAAGGTTGTACCTTGAAGGTTCTAACCAGAACGTATGTATCCTGGTCTATTGGGTGTCTTATAAAGTAGAAGTTGTTGACCCTAACCCTCTCGTTCTCCATCACTACGAAAGTTAGGAAGTCGTGGGTGCACCCTGAGAGGGCGTATCCTATAGGCTTTATCCACTTCTCTGACCTAGACATCCTACACTCCTCCCTCCTCAATCATCGAGGAGATGTACCCCTCATCCCTTATAGTCCAAGGTTCCCCATGTTGTAGTATTAGGAGGTTTAGGTCTTCAGGTTGCATCTCGCCCCTCTTAACCAAGTCTAGGGCCTTCGAGTATAGCATTAGCGTCCTTATATTTGAGATGTTCGTTGTTACCTTTGTTAGGCGGTCCGCCTCGTTTATCGAGAAGGGTATCCCCTCCTCTTCCTCCGATGTTGTGAATAGTACGGTTCCAGCCTCCTCCAGCCTGTCAAGGGAGTACTTGGAGAACTCAAGCCTGAAGGGTGTTGTCAAGCCAGTCCTTATATATGAGAAGTAGAATGTCATAAGCTCCTCTGCCTCATGTTTCGATATGCCGAGCTCCGCCGCCTTCCCCTTGTAAGTCTCGATTAGGCCTCTCTTCATCTCCACCGGTTCTGTGTATTCTCCAAGATGTAGGACTAAGTCTAGGAGGGCTGTATCCCTCATATTCTTCACACCAAACTTATCTTTGCATAGGAATCCTGAGCGGGCCCTCTTCACGAAGCCTATTAGGGGTATGTCCATCTCGTGGCAGATGTGAATTAGACTAACCATCTTCCCTATGGTCTCCTCAAAGTCCCTCCTGTATCCGGCCGTTGAGCTGCTCGTCGGGGTCATCCAGAAGCTTAGGATTATTGGCCCATCGAAGAAGACGAATTTGGGCTTCCACCTCTGGATTGCCTCTATTGTAGCGTCCGCCTGTATCTTCCACGCTAGGAGGGCCTCCCTATCCCCGGCTTTGAACTCATCCGACCAGATGGTTGGTTCACCAGCCCTGAAGATGGGTTCGTGTGGTATGCTCCACCCCTCAGCCATTAGGGCTACGGAGGCGTATAGGGGTATGAACGCTGACCTTAGGTCTACGCCGTTATTTCCTGCATCTGAGGCTACAACCCTAGCCTCAGCCATCTTCTCATCTCTCCTAAGCCTCCTTATCTCTATCTTCCCCCTAACCTTCTTGATGAGTTCCCTCCTCCTCTGGTTGTACCTCTTCATGTGTTCGATTATCTTATCCGTTCCGAT
>CAZCOP010000055.1:0-10316 GCA_964499825.1 uncultured Candidatus Bathyarchaeia archaeon | reverse complement strand
AAGATAGAATGATAATATTCGGAGGTTCGGCTGCAAGGTTCTTCTATGAAGAGATGGCGGTTGGAGCGCGTGGAAATATACCGGATGCATGCCTACCAGACCTACTCGCAGAGGTCTTCAATAGATACAAAATGGCGACATGGAGGGCTCAAGGAGGGTATACGACAGGTTCAAACGTTGGGTAGACTTCCTATTCTTACACCCACTGAAGGGGGCGGAGATCGAGAAGGAAACCCTCAGATTGAGGGGTGTCATAAGATCGTCGCACACCAGAGGACCGAGGATAAGCCTAAACGAAAGGGAGAAGGCGGAATCAAAGGGAATACTGGAAAGTATAGGGATACTGGTCGAGGGGTAGAGTCGAGGGACTCCAACTCAACCCGTCACGAACCTACCGTCATCCCTAGCCCTCGGCAGCCTCCTAACCCTCCTCTCAAGCCAACCTATTCTATCAACGTCCCTAACATCAAACTCGGGGACGTAGGGCTTAATATCGAGGAGCGGGGTTCCATCGACTATATCGACATCACTGACATGGAGCCTATTTCCCTCAACCCTAACTAGGCGCACAACGGATATCCCGATAGGGTTAGGCCTAGGCGGAGCCCTAGTGGCAAATATGCCATGAAACTCATCATCCATGTAAGGTTTAACCCTCAAAGAGGCCCTCCCAACCAGATGGAAGTGGTAAACCAATATTATGTGGGAGAAGCCGTCCAGATCCTTCAAGCCGTCAACATACTCAGGGAAGACCTCGACAACGCCCCTAACACCAGAGGCGGCAGCGGGCTGTATGGGGGTCCCATGAGGCTCCTTAAAGGGTGAACGTATAACACCGATAGGCCTATACCTAACCTCACTTATCACACTCAACCCCTCACTCTACACGCCTTGCACCACAAGATGAATAATTACAACCCGAAGTATATCATGTTTCTAATTCTTTTAGAAGAGTTATTGTAGTTATGTCTTTTCCTCCCCTTTTCAATTCATTATCGGCTGTAACGAGCTCAGCGTCCATCTTCTTTGATAGTGGAGAAGCTGCATTATGATTGCCAGCTTGGCTTTAACAACCACCTTCTTCATCAACCTCCCGTCTACTCAGTCACCTTAACTGATGCATTAACGAGCTATCCACATGTGTCACCAATATAGACTACCATATGAGAATAACGCTGAGGAACATCAAAAATAACTCAGAACACAAACTGAAAACTTATATGCAACGGAGCGGTAAGAGAGGAAAATCAGTTCTAAGTAACGTGGGGGAGGAGGGAGGCTTACTCTATGAGGGTATTAGGCATAGTCTGTAGCCCCCATCGGATGGGGAATACGGCTAGACTGGTTAGGCGGGTTTTAGATGGCGCCGAGGAGAAGGGTTATGAGACAGAGTTGATATCTCTCTGTGACCTTCAGATAAACCCCCTCTCGGCGGGTTCAAGCCAACCGTATGGCATATCCTTTCCAAAAGATGATATGGAGAGGATCTATCCTTCTCTTGAGAAGATGGATGTGCTAGTCTTGGGGACTCCTATATATTATGATAACGTGAGCGCTAGAACGAAACTCTTCATCGACCGTCTTCACTACTACAGTTACCCGGGCGTGAAGGAACGCTTCCCCAAGAATGTTCGAGCGGTTCTCATCATAACTTATGAGTGGGACAACCCTAAAGCTTACGATGAGGTTATTGAGTGGTTGAAGAGAACGCTGGAGCACTACTGGAAGATGAAAGTTGTGGCAACCTTGAAGGCTGAGGGCACAGGGAAGAGACCCGTTGCTGAGAGAGAAGACCTACTGGAGAAGGCTAGAGAGATAGGCCTAAACCTGTAATGAAAACGAAGAAAAGACCGCAAAAAGACAAGGTAATCCTCATATAGAAGATTATGCGAATAAAATATCGCTAAATACTTATTATATGAAATCGCTTGATAGAGAAGGGAGAAAGTGAATCCTATTGCAAAGCAAATATTATGGATCGCGGCTTTCTTTGGTTTAGGGCTTCAGGTATTTCCTGAACTTTTCCCGAAGAAATGAAAGAGCTTATAAAATAACGGGGACATGGGGGAAATCATGCTGCCAAGTCGTCATGATTTAACTATATTCCATCTAGGATCTGGTGTGTCGCCTCAGGATGTCGCCGTCGATATTTGAAAGGAAAATTTAAAGTTGTAATACATGGGAAGGTTAAATAGCAGATAGTGAAGAAGGGTTATCATTAAGCGGTGGAGGAGTAAATGGGGATGGAAGATTTCAATCCTGCAGAGTTTGTTCAAGTTCAAATTGAAAGGATAAAGGAAGTTGTAGGCGGTGAGAAGGCGTTGATAGCTGTTTCTGGAGGCGTTGACAGTTCAACATGTGCAGTGCTGACTCATATGGCTATAGGTGAAAATCTCATATGCGTAATACTAGACGATGCATTTATGAGAATGGGTGAACCGGAATGGGTCGCAGGGATCCTCTCAAAGCCGCCGCTTAACCTGCCAGTGAGAATAGAACGCGTTCAGGAAAGGTTCCTAAATGCCCTTCGAGGGTTAAGGGATGCTGAAGAGAAGCGTAAAGCTTTCAGAAAGACTTTTTATGAGACTCTGAGCGAAATAGCGAGGCGTGAAGATATTCGGTATCTGGTTCAAGGAACGATTCTTGCGGATATAATTGAGACGAAAAGAGGCGTGAAAACGCAACATAACGTTTTGGAGCAGGTGGGAATAGACACCCGTGAACTCTACGGTTTCAAAGTTGTTGAACCCTTGGTTAGCCTTCTTAAGTGGCAGGTTAGGGAAGTTGCGAGATACCTGAAGATTCCTCCTGAGATCTCTGAGAGGCAGCCCTTCCCGGGACCGGGACTTTCAGTAAGGGTTGTCGGAGAAGTGAGGCCGGATAAACTGGCCACTCTTAAAAAGGCGACAGAGATAACGGAGAGCAAACTGTCTAGGTATAATCCGAGTCAATATTTCGCAGCGATAATAGACGACGAGGAGAAACAGCCGCCTCTGGATGTTAAAGAAATCATCCGCCAAACCTCCGAGATACTTAACTTGGAAACAGGAGAGGTTCAGGTTAAGGTCTTTGCAGATAGAGCAACCGGGGTTAGAGGTGGATCTCGGGTATACGGCGATATCCTTGCTTTGAGCTGCAGTGAAAATGGGAGAGCCTTAGGGGTTGAAGTTCCAAAACTTATCGCTCTTCAAGAAGCGATCATCAACAGCAACCCTCAATTAACCCGGGTGCTCTATGCAGTTGCAGGGCGAAAGGTGAAGAAACCCTACGTCATCGCGGTAAGAGCGGTGGAAACCAGAGACTTTCTCACAGCAAGGGTTTCACCCATCCCATGGAGTATATTGGAAGAAACAGCTGAAGCAATTCTAGAGGAATGCCCCAACGTCTCAACAGTATATTACGATGTAACACCTAAACCTCCGGCAACGATTGAGATGGAATAATCCTCAAAGGGAGACATCCACCAATGGGAATCCTCTCTCTGAGCTCTCCACGGCTGTGTAGCGCAGGGCAAGAATTCTGGAGTATTTCATGTTTCCAGCTCTTCGAGGAGGATGGTTACCGTTACGCTTTCTCCCCTCTTTTTTAGTTTATTGTCAGCCGTGACGAGTTTGGCTTCCATCTTCTTTGAAAGGTGGAGGTAGGCTGCGTCATACACTGTTAGTTTGGTTGTAGTGGCTATGTTTAGTATCTCTGCTAGGTTGTCCCAGCTGGTTGGCTGGATGTTAAGGCCCAGACGCCCCATTGCCTTCAGAGCTTCGATTCCGTCGCCTAGTCTTAATGCTCCTCTCAATATAGACTTTTGTATGACGGAGGCTACCTCGTAGAGGAGGAGTGGAGGCGCGTATGCCTCTATCTCCCTGGATGCTATTCTTTCCTTAAGGGTTCTGGCCTGTGCTTCCCAGGGCTCCCCTGGGATGATCCATTTAACCGCTACACTAGCGTCGATGACTACTTTAGGCTTCTCTCCCTGTCCTCCCTTATCCATCTTACAAGCTCCCCTGTAGGCACCTTGCCAGCTCTTTCACGGATCTCATCCAATTTCCTCGCCGCATCCTTAGCCATCTCCACTCTAATCTTGGTTTCTATGGTCTCCCTAAGGTATTCGCTCCAGTTCACATCAACTTTTCTCATAAGCTTCCTTATCTCCTCGGGAACTTTCACTGAGACATTAACCAGCCTACCCAATTGGCTCACCCTACTGTAATCTAATCAAAGACTACTATATGAGCGTTACCACGAAAGGCTCCATATATGACGTTAAAATCCCGCACACCGCTCTGTAAGTCCACATCGAGCCTAAGAGTTGTTGGATCTTATGGTCCCCAACGAACGTTCACTCCAAACCTCAGAGCATTAGGACGCGTATTCCAAAGGCGGAGAGAAAGACTTGCAAGGAAGTTACAGAATCCTAGGTTGCGGTTGATCCATCTCCATACGTTCAGGCATTAAAAGGCGACCATGCTCTACCATCAGACCAAAAAATATACTTTATGTAATGAATTTCCTAAGGCACAAGATTCAAAGAGGAAAGAGATGAATACATCTGCAAGGTTGCCAAAAATCTGGATGAGGCAAAGGAACTTATAAAACTGGGATTCGAATATGTGACAGAGATGGAAGGAGTTAAACTCTTCAGGAAGAGGAAATGATTTAACACTAATCAAAAATGGGCCGGGAGAGATTTGAACCCTACAAAGCGTGGAGATATCCCCCGCACTCCCTCTCTCCTTTTTATGTTTATAGATGATAAAATGTGTCTAAACCAGTAGAGGAGCAGTGTAAAGTTTGTCAGCTCTACAACCCCAAAGACACCACCTCCAAAAAGGAAGTAGAGTACCTCGAAGCCAAAAACCTTATCTTGTCAGTATCAATGTTATGGTTCTAAACTTTTATATCTAGGTTAGAAAATTCTTAATTACATTGAAGGTGAGTTCGATGGGTCCGATCGCACGTTTCATACTTAGACGAGTAGGGTTCTTGTTCCTAACATTCACAGTGTTCATACTTGTAATATTCGCGTTGCCCAGAGCTATACCTGGCAATCCTTTGTCGACTCTTTTATCGCAGCTTTTTCAGCAGGCTCAAGCTAACCCGGAGCTTATAAAAGCCGTCTATAAGAGGCTTATGGATGAGTTCGGTGTAGGCAAACCTATACATATCCAGTTTATCGACTTTATCTCTAGGACGCTTAGGGGTGACTTAGGAACATCCATTGCGTTTTATCCACGCAAAGTCAGTGAGATGGTGGCTGCTTACTTACCTTGGTCTCTTGGGCTACTCATACCTGCTACTTTGACGTCTTGGATTATTGGTAACTCGCTTGGAGCATTAGCTGGCTATAAAAGGAAGTCTGCCGTTGATAACTTAATGTTACCTGTATTTCTGACGATCTCGCAAACGCCGTTTTACTGGTTGGCGATGATCCTACTCTATGTGTTTGCAGTTAATCTAGGGATTTTCCCCATAGGCGGCGCCTACTCCTCTGGTAGAATACCTAGCTTAACACTCGAGTTTATAGCCGATGTACTTAGCCACTACATCCTTCCCTTTCTATCGATAGTGCTAAGCGCCATAGGTGGATGGGCTATAGGGATGCGGGTCATGGTGATCTATGAACTCGATGCTGATTACATTAATTATGCTGGCTCCCTCGGTCTTCCAGACAGGAAGCTTCTCCGTTACGTGTTCAAAAACTCTATGCTCCCTCAAATCACAGGACTTGCATTGAGCTTTGGCACGATCCTCGGGGGCTCCCTTATAACAGAGCTTGTATTTAACTATCCTGGCACAGGCTATCTCTTATTTAAAGCCATAAGTACGTTAGACTATCCTCTTATCCAAGGCACCTTCATATTGCTAATATCGACTCTTCTTCTCGCGAATCTCATCGTAGATTTCGTGTATGCTTATATAGATCCCAGAATTCGGACAGGTTACTTAGGTGAGTAGCATGGTCTATCAGTTGATAAGAGATCTAATACGGATCAAGAAATTCGATCTGAGTGTAGCGATATTTTCATCGATACTGATAATCGGGTTAGTCGGTCCCATAGTCCATGGGGTAAACCCTGTCAAGATGATAGGACCTCCTGAACGGCCTCCCAGCGGTAAATACCCTCTAGGTACGGACAGTTATGGAAGAGATCTCTTAGCCCAGCTTCTGCATGGGATAAGGAACTCTATACGCATCGGATCGATCGCAGCCGCCATATCCCTAGCCATAGGTGTCACTATAGGTGCGCTTTCAGGATACAGGGGAGGGGTGGTAGATAGCTCTCTTATGCTTGTCACCGATGTCATATATGCTCTCCCACCGATCATGCTTATGATGCTCGTAGCCGCGTATCTGAAGGAAAGAAATCCTATGTGGGTAGCTCTAATTATAGGTATAACCTCATGGCCGTGGGTCGCTAGAGCCGTTCGCTCCCAAATGTTAAGTCTGAAATCCCGAGATTTCATCTACATGAGTAGGATGGCTGGTTTAAGCGATATTAAAATAATATTCGAAGATCTTATCCCTAACATGGCCTCTTACATATTCATGGCGTTCGTGTTGCTCATGTCTGGGGCTATGATGGCCGAGGCTGGTCTAAGCATGATAGGTCTGGGTGTGACGAGGGGTGTGTCTCTAGGCATAATACTGTATTGGGCGCAACTTCTGGAATCCGTCCGTAGAGGGATTTGGTGGTGGTTTATTCCCCCGGGTGCTTGCTTAGTCGCTCTTGCCACATCGCTCCTCCTACTTTCGACAGCTTTGGATGAATACTTTAGCCCTAGGCTTAGAGGGAGTTGATGGATACATGACTCTACTCGAGGCCGAACAAGTCAAAGCCTATTATCGCGTCAGAGAGGGTTTCGTCAAGGCGGTTGACGACGTGAGCCTTCATCTGGATCGAGGCGTCATAATGGGTTTAGCAGGCGAATCTGGATGCGGCAAATCGACGTTGGTAAACACGCTTATTCTGAACATACGCCCTCCGCTTTATCTCATCGACGGTCGTATAACGCTAGATGGAAATCTCCTATCTAAAATGGATAAGCAGACGCTTAAGAAGAAGGTCTGGGGTGTTCTAGTCTCCATGGTTCCTCAATCCGCTTTAAACGCTCTAATGCCTACCCAGAGGATTATAGACCTGATAAAGGATATAATTCACGCTCATATGAATATCTCGGACGCAGAGATAGTCAGCATTTCCCGTAGACGTTTTGAGAAATTAAACCTTCCTGTCGAGGCTTTGAATATGTACCCTCATGAACTCAGTGGTGGTATGCGGCAGAGGGCCGTGATCGCTATATCCACCCTCCTCAATCCTAAACTTTTGATAGTAGATGAGCCTACCTCTGCCCTTGATGTTTCAACCCAGAAGCAAGTTTTGAAGCTTCTCGTAGACCTCAAAAAGACTAAGATCATAGAGAGTATGATATTCGTGACGCACGATATAGCCATATTACGTCAGATAGCGGATAGGATAACAATAATGTATGCAGGTAAAATAGTGGAATCTGCTTCGACGGATTATATACTTTACAATTCCAAGCATCCATATACCCGCGGTTTAATAAACGCCGTTGTGACGCCTGAGCCAGAAGTCAGGAAAAGAGGTCTCACATCTATCCCTGGTGAACCGCCGAATCTTCTGAAGCCGCCTTCTGGCTGCCGGTTCCATCCTAGATGCCCCTATGCAATGGACATTTGTAGACGGGAAGAGCCGCCGTTAATAGAGGTGGAAGAAGGATGGACGGTAGCTTGCCATCTAGTAACTTTGGGGAAAAGGTGAACGTTCATGCTTCTAGAGGTTAGGAACCTTACAAAGATCTTTACCATAGGTTTTCTCAGGAGAAGAGAAATAGTGGCCGTTAAAGATTTATCGTTCAATATTGGAGAGAGCGAGTTTATCTCCCTTGTAGGTGAAAGCGGTTCTGGTAAGACTACAACAGCTAGGATAATACTTCGCCTTCTCAGACCCACATCAGGTTCTGTGGTCTTTAAAGGCCGTGATGTGTGGTCTCTTCAAACCCTTAACGACCTCAGATGGTATTGGAGACAAGTTCATGGAATTTTCCAGGATCCCTTTGCCTCTTTCAACCCGATTTATAAGGCAGATCGTGTTCTCTATCAGGTTTTCACACTTTTAGACTGTGATGACGCTGATAAAGAAGATCTAGTTAATGAGGCGCTTAAGGAGGTCGATCTCAGACCTGAGGAGGTTCTTGGGAGATACACCCATGAGCTCAGCGGAGGTCAAAGACAGAGGTTGATGATAGCTAGATGCTACTTATTGAAGCCTAAGCTGATCTTAGCGGATGAACCTATAAGCATGATAGATGCGTCTACACGTGCAGGAATTCTGCAACTGTTCTCAAAGTTGAGGGATGAATATAAAACATCTATAATATTCATCACGCACGACCTTGGTCTGGCGTACTACGTAAGCGATAGGGTTCTTATCATGCATAAGGGGTCGATAGTGGAGGAGGGGTCTCCTGAGGAGATAATGGAGCATCCACAGCATCCATATACTAAACGGTTAAGAGAGGACGTTCCTCTTCTATACCGGAAGTGGCCTGGCTTCTAGATTTTTCACCAAAAGCGGATCGCTTCTACATTTAGACGTGGCAACTTAAAGTTATAGGGTTTGATAGCTGATCTAAAGCGATTAACATTAGTCTTCGTTTAAATTGTGCGAACGAAAAAGGAAAGATAGAAATTGACCGGTTAACATAAATGCTTAAGTTGCCACATCCCTACATTTTTGCGCAAGGTTTTTATACGACCTGATGCTACTAACCCTTAAGGTGAAAGTAATGGAAAAACACCTTAATATCCTTCTAACATTGGCTGTGGCACTGTTGCTAACCATTTCGAGCGTGCTTATACCGTTCATAACACTTGTGGTGGCTCAGGAAATACCTCGAGAGGAAACGTTGATAATTTCTGATGCTTGGGGTCCCCCTCCTGGATGGAACCCGTTCCTACCTAACACCGCGTGGGGTACCCAGCTGATGTATCCGGCACTGTTCTTCTACAGCACCCGAGATGACGTTTGGATTCCCTACCTGGCCGAAGGATACCTATGGATTGACAAATACACGCTAGAGGTTACAATAAGATCTGAAGCTAAATGGTGGGATGGGACGCCCATAACCGCTGATGATGTTGCGTTCACGTTTGAGCTGGGCAAGAAGTATGTTATTGGCTGGATTTCACCGTTCTGGGACTACATAGAAAGCGTCGAAGCAGTGGACGAGAGGACCGTACGGTTTACCACAAGCGAGGAGAAGCTTAACTACTTCCAGCTGGTAGGTCTCTTACACGGAACGATTATAGTTCCCAAGCATAGATGGGCCCCCTTGGAAGAGGAGTTGGGTGAAAAGATCGTCAGCGAGTTCAGAGATGACGACCCGTCGAAGATAGTCGGGGGAGGTCCCTATCGACTTTTAACCTGGAGCGAAGAGATGTGGTACTATGAAAGAGTTGATGACTGGTGGGGTAAGGACGTGTTCGGGCTACCGAGGCCGAAGTATGTGGCCCATAAAACCTTCAAGGATAACGTAGCTGCCGCGCTTGGCTTCGAGGCTGGGGAAGTAGATGCGTGCGGTCATTTCTTCGCTAAAATCTATGAGATGTGGGAGGTTAAAGGTTTACCTATAAGAACCTACTATGCTGACTCGCCGTATTACATAGGGTCCGGTATAATAAATCTCTACATAAACTATGCGAAATATCCGCTTTCGGACATTAACGTTCGTAGAGCCATAGCCTATGCCGTACCATATAGTGACCTCGTTTCTAAGGCGTACTTCAACTACAGCGTCACGGCTGCTTCATTACCGATAATACATACGATACCGTCATACGCTAAGTGGATAAACGAGACGCTCGTAGAAGAATATGGGTTCGAGTATGACTTGGAGAAGGCTAGAAAGATACTTGATGACGCTAATATAACCGATACCGATGGTGACGGTATACGAGAGATGCCTGACGGCACTAAGCTCGGTACGTACACCATATCCGTACCATACGGCTGGACCGACTGGATGATGATGTGTGATATGATCGCTACAAACTTGCGTGAGGAGTTAGGTATCGATTGTGTGACGGAGTTTCCGGACTTCACCGTTTGGTGGGACAGGCTGATAAAGGGTACTTTCGACCTTGTCTTATCGTGGGATGGAGGCATGGGCTTTGACCATCCATGGAACGGCTTCCGCTGGATCATGGACCCGAGGCTTACTGGTCCTGTAGGCGAAGACTATCCAGCTGGCAACTGGGAGCGTTACATGAACTGGGAGATAGTGCCGTTGATAGA
>CAZCOP010000054.1:0-10433 GCA_964499825.1 uncultured Candidatus Bathyarchaeia archaeon | reverse complement strand
ATAACTTTAAACTCATGGGGCCTTATGAGGTTTTCCTTGTGGACCACCCCAAACCAGTCAGCCCCACAGTCATATGCCCCAATATCAACTTAACCTTAGGATGTTTATCAGCTACCTTATCGGCACTAGCCCCACAGTCATAACAGTGCATCAGAACGGGAACATCTAGATCCGCAGCCTCCTTGAAGATTGGGTCGCATAGGGGATGATGATAACTAATCATCATGTGGTCCACATAGAGCTTTAACTCAACCATTCCATCCTCGAGGATCCTCCTCCTAAACTCTTCAAGCGCTATGTCGCCAAACCAGGGGTTGACAGCTACATACCCTAAGATCCGGTCTGGATACATCCTCACGGCTCTTAGGACGGTGTCATTCCCTTCTGTGAAGTTATATCGTAGGTTTCGGTTATGCTCAACCGAAACCTTATTACACCTGAATATCCCAGCTTTCTCAACGGCTTCGAGGAGCCAATCAAAAGTGCCTACAACAGATCACCTCCAAAAGGGTAAAGCTTCCCGAAGCCAAAAACCTTATCTTAACAGTATCGGGTAAAGGTATTGTTTTTATATCATGGTAAAGGTAAATCCTTTGTATATTCCTTAACCTTCCCCACTTAGCAACAGACAGAATATCCTCCTTTTCTAGGAAGTTATTCTTTGCTTTTTAGTAATTTTTAAACAATTGTGGGCCTGCTGGTATCCGCTTGATACGTCTAGGCTTTCTCTGGTAATGGTCTCAACATTAATCGAAGATGGGTTCTCCTAGACCTATGACCCGCGCTCTCTTTCTGGGCAAGACGATGTCAGCCTCGGCTGTTATCTCGTATTCGATCTTGTCGGTAAATTCTAGGGTCGCTGTCTCTCCTGGGGCCAGTTCTATAGGGCCTTTCTTGGTCAGTATCTTGATCCTGCTCTTCGTGATGTTCTTGATGATGACCTCGTCTTCTGCGGCCGATCTTATCTCTAGGTCGGGTCTCTCCCATATCTTTCCGTGGATATCGATGGTCAGGTATCCGATCTCAAACTCTACCTTGTCCTCTCTCGTCGAGCCCTTCAGGAAGACGGCCTTCCGTAGGGGATACCGTGCTTGGTAGAGGGTTAGGAACTTCGCTGTATACTCTTTGAGGACGGCGTGTTGGATGGTCTTTCTGTTTAGGTGGTCTGTTATCTCGACATTTACGACTCTTCCAAGGCTGTTCTCTAACAGCGCCTCGTAGCTCCCTGGGGGCACCTTCTTCACCTCCTTCGTGAGTTCGTCGACGACCCCTTTAGGGGTGGGAATGATGGCGCTTGTAGCCCCTATTATGGCGACGACGAGCTGGTTAACCTTGTCCCTCACCGTATTTAGGGCACACCTCAGCTCTCTCGCCTTCCTCCTAATGAAGGATGGATGGAAGAAGCTGACGAAATCGTCGATGCGCCTCGCCTTCTCCTCCTCTGAGAGGTCGCGGTGGAACCTCAGTATGGCTAGGACCTTATCCACGTCTGATGCGTAGACCTTCCGTGACGCCTCGACGTAGTCCACATGGTGCCCCCTGACCTTTGCCAAGGAGGGCCGCTCCTTCAGGGCTGCTTCTATCTTCTGAATCAGGTTGAGGTACTTCTCCTCCGCCGTCTCGTTGTGGATGCGCCTCAAGTACTCGAGGAGCCTATCTAGACTCTCCACCTGGATTGGATCATAGAAGACCTCGAAGCCTCCCCCAGCGGCCGGAGGAACCAGGAGCCTACCGAAGAACGCCTCAGCGATCTTATCTCCTGTCTCGTCTGGTAGGATCACCGTTACGTGGTAGTCTTCGAACTCTGTTAGGCATGTATCCCTGGAGAACCTCTTGAGGATGGAGCTCACGATTATGGCTGAGACCATCAGCCCAACGAGGGTGAAGACGATGTTCCAGGGTATCCAAGGGGCTATCGCTGAGAAGAACTGGGAGAGAGAGTGAAAGGCTTCACCTACAGTCGCAAAGATGATTAATAGGTCCATTAAGCCTGAAAAATATATTAAAAATGTTATAAAAGTCACAATTAAAATGATGGAGATGATCATTCCGAAAAATAGGATTCTAAGCCTCAACGATCATACCCTTTAATAATCTTTCCAAACCGGTTAAAAAAATTTCTCGTCAAAAGATAGGTTGAGCCTCTACTATAGACCACCTTCCAGAGGAATTTTTAGAAGGAGGGGTCTCGGTTTATGGGCGAACCTTTTCCATCAAATCCAGTGAGAAAACCAGCTGGGCAAAAAACCAGCAGCCATAGAGAACGCACATATCCCCAAAATCCAATAAGAGAATTCTAAAAAAATAAGTCAGTTCTTATTACAACAGAAAAACTTAACTGCTCAAGTTCCGAAGATTTAACAGAACTGAACTCCTTAACTTTAATAATGCGGTTCTATATTTTATCTTGGTATCAGTGTTGAGTCTTCCAGCGTCTATTGAGTATCTTCAGACCCTAACCGGGAGGCTTAAAGCTATTAAGGATAGCCTTAAACATGTAAGGGAGAGATATGAGTCTAGGGCGATCCCGGAATGGATGTTCAATAGGATTAACGGAATGCTCAGGGCTGAAGCCCTACTCTTGGAGAGGAGACTGGCAAGGTTGTTTGAGAAGGCGGGGGAGAACTTGAAGGAGCTGGAGGAGACCATTAGGCTCCTAGAGAACTACCTAACTAGGATCGAGATGAAGTACGCAGCGGGAGAGATGGGCAGGGATGAGTACGAAAGGAAGAACAGGATATTGAACTCAGGGCTTGACATCATAAGGGAGGAAGTAAACTTCCTGAGAGGCCTGATCAAGAAATATACGCCGGAGGAGGTCAGGTTAAGGGTGAAGGCAGAAGCAGTACTCAGGGAGCTACCGATGGAGAGGGCCTTCTACTTCTACACAGACTACGACAAGTATACGGGTAGATACGCCAGGAGCCTAGAGGAGTTCCTTGACGAGATCAGGAACGTCGAGGCTAATTCTCTAATTTTCCACATAACGCGCGGCGACTTCCAGGTCTGGATACGAGACCTGGGAGCCCTCGATCTGGCCAGCAAACTCGACGGTCTTAGGAAGGCTGGTTTAGACGGCGAGTACATAAGATCCAAGATGGTAGCCTACGTAGAAGAGTACATCAAAGATTTAAGAAGGGTCCTCAAGGAGTAACCACAAGCCGGGATTCTTGGAATGGCTGAACAGTTAAGATTACCAATATGGTTAGATGAGCTCTATACTTATGAATACATCCTCAGGGATCCTTACCCTCATTATCCTCCTCATAACCCTCTCTTCGGCGTCTATATCCATAAGGCGCTTGTGGATCCTTAGCTCCCACCTATCCCACGTCGCCGTTCCCTCCCCACATGGACTCTTCCTAACAGGCACCCTAAGCCTCTTTGTAGGCAGCGGGATCGGGCCAGTAACCTTAACCCCAGCTCTCTCGGAGATCTCCTTAAGCTCCCTACAAACCTCCTCAAGCTTCTTGTAGTCCGTGCTCGTCAGCCTTATCCTAGCTTTCCTAACCATATCTCATCTCCCCCTGACCATCAGTACAACCTCTTTCTGTTCACGTTCTTCCTCTGCCATGAGTAACGTCTTATCCTAGGCGACTCACCGAAGCCGCAAGCCGCACACCTCTTCTTCTTCACATTGTAGGATCTCCTACCACACCTCCTACACCTTATGTGCAGGGTCTTCCCCATACGCTTACCGAAGGAAGGCGTCCCCTTACCCATGGCTCATCACCTTGGAGGCGGGGAGATCATCACGACGTTGTCCCCTCTGACGATTATCAACCCTAACCTCTTCGTGTTCTCGGAGTCTATTATCTCCTCAGCATCCTCGAGCACTAGGTTTAGGTGCTGGTCGAAGCCCCTAAGTTTACCTCTCAAGCTCTTCCCACCCCTAAGCCTTATCAGTACAGTCTTGCCCAGGCTTTCCTCTAGTAGTTGGACTGCCATCTCCGAATTTCCCCACTGGTTTGTCCACCGGCTCAATCCTTCAAATTAGAATGCGAATTTATATGTGTTATGCTAGAGAGATAATAAATATTATGTTCAAGATCACGAGTCGACACCGCCTGAGGAATAGGGATACGCGGAGGTTAATGGCGGAGTTCTCCGAGAGGTTGAGGGTTGATGTAGCGGAGTTCCTCGGCTCAAACCCTAAGGTGGAGTTAGCCCAGACAAGGGAATTGGAGATATACATAATCAACGGCGTCCCATTCATGATCAAACGTAAGGACCTCCTAATCCCAGCGCTAACCTTCAATGAAGCCCTCCAACGACTGCCTAGAATTATTGTGGATATGGGGGCTATACCCCACATCTGCAATGGAGCTGATGTGATGGCGCCGGGTGTGAAGGGGGTTGAGGGCGAGTTCTCAGAAGGCTCCACCGTCGTCATAGTTGACGAACGCTACGGGAAACCGCTTGCTGTCGGTGTAGCTCTCCGCAGTTCGGAGGAGATCAGGAAGCTCAAACGGGGGAGGATCATCAGAAACCTACACTACGTAGGCGATGGAATCTGGAACCTAATTAAGGGTCTATCATGACGATGATCCTCTCAGCTAACTCTCCAATTCACATCAGCATAATAAAAACTTTATTTTTAAACATCGGTTGGAGGAGGAATAATCAAAGCTAGCTTAAAAATATATATCCAGAGGGATATAGAAGTCTCTAAAGCCGGATAATCCTTCAGCTTTAAAGGTTATAATATTATTGAGGGGTTCCATAAGTTGCAGACTTAAGGTCGGAGGAGTTGTGTGATTGAAGGTTAAGGTTAGGTTCTATGCGAGTCTGAGGGAGAAGTTAGGGTTTAAGGAGGGAGTGATAAATTTGGAGGGTAACGATGACTTCCCATCCCTCACGGCGGAGCTCAAGAAGGTTATAGGTTGGAAGATTAACATAATTATGGATGAGAATGGAGGAATCAAGAAAAACCTTATGGTCAGCGTCAACAATACCCTAATCAACCCACCCGAGCTGGCTAAATTAAGGTTTAAGAACGGGGATAGGGTCGATATAATGCCCCTACCATCAGGTGGTTGATGTGAAGGTTAAAATCTCAGAGAGGCTGGATGAATTAGCATCCCTAGTTAGGGAGTTAGAGGAGGCGTCGGGTGAGATCGGGGCTGTGACGATATTCATAGGGGTTGTCAGGGGAACCGACGGGTTAGGGAGGAACAGGAAGGTGCTTAAACTGGAATATGAAGCACACGAGACCTTGGCATCCAAGGTGATAGAGGGGATGATCGAGAAATCGAAGGCTAAGCACGGTATAATCGACGCAATAGTTGAACACAGAGTTGGAGAGGCAAGGGTTGGGGAGGAGGTGATGTACGTCATAGTAGCCTCAAAGCATAGGGAGGAGGGCTTCAAAGCCTTAACCGAGCTCGTCGACAAGATTAAACATGAGGCGCCCATCTGGAAGAAGGAGATAACCGAAGGAGGGGAGTACTGGATAGAAGATATCAGTGGAACCCCATAACAATGTGTGGGGGAGGGCGATGCGAGTCAAGGTCCGCTACTTCGGAGTCATCAGGGCTAGGTTGAGTAGGAGGGAAGAGGAGATCGAGATAAAGGAGGGAGCAACCCTCTCAGACCTACTGGACAAACTCATCGGGATGTACGGTGAATCCCTAAAGGAGCTATTTGAGATTGGGAAAGGCGAGATCCTCGACCCAAGCTTCATCGTCACGATAAATGGAGCCCTAGCCAGGCGGGGCATGGAGACAAGGCTCAAGGGCGGGGACTCCATAGCCTTAATGAATATCATATGTGGGGGATGAGGAGACGAATCCACCCGTTCTCTCACGATCAGAGCTGGAGAGATACAACAGGCAGATACTAATACCCAACATTGGGTTCCAGGGGCAGAGGAGGCTGAAGTCCTCCAGGGTGGTTGTTGTCGGGGTGGGTGGACTCGGGTGTCCAGCGTCCATATACCTCGCGGCGGCTGGGGTGGGGATGATAACACTCATAGACAAGGGGAGGTTCAACCTAAGCGATTTGAACAGGCAGATACTCGCCGGATACGATGACATCGGAAGGTTGAAGGTGGAGGTCGCAAGGGATAGAATTAAGGAATTGAACCCGGATGTTGAGGTTAAGACCCTCACGATAGAGGTTGACAGAGAGGCCTTCAGGGAGATTGTGAGGGAAGCCGATGTGGTAGTCGATGGACTGGACAACTGGAGAGGTAGATTCATAGTGAACGAGTGCTGTGTCATGGAGGGGAAGCCCTACATACACGCCGGAGTCTCAGGGTTGAGTGGACAGATAACCACAATAATCCCAGGGGAGGGCCCATGCTTGAGGTGTATAATACCTAGAGACCCGCCGGAGGTTGACGTGGTCCCGGTTCTCGGAGCCACCCCGGCGCTTCTAGCATCTCTACAGGTCATGGAGACCGTAAAGCTGGTCACGGGGTTCGGTAGGCCTCTCGTTGGTAGGATGCTCTTCATAGATGGGGAGGACATGTCCTTCGAGTCTGTTGAGGTTAAGAGGAACCCAGACTGCCCGGTATGCGGGAAGTTGCAGGGTCGGGCGAAAGATAGCGGCTGTTAGAATTTAGTATCTAGCCTTCTTCTCGAACTGCCTCTCATATATCTTGCGGACCTTCTGTATGGTGTCGGCCTCCTCAGGGCCCTTATCATCCCTTATCCTAGTTATCCTCGCAAACCTCAAAGCCATGCCGCACTTATACTTCGGGCTCCTCTGTATCTCGTTGTAGGCCACCTCGACTACTATCTGCGGTTGAACTATCACCCTATGACCCTCCTCCCTGACAGCTAGCTCCTTCAACCTTTCGGTCATCTCGATTATCTCTAGATCGGTTAAACCCTTGAAGGTTTTTCCGACGACGAGTAGCTCACCGGTCTCCTCGTCCCTGGCTGCGAGGTAGTAGTCTGAGAGCCATCCGTGGCGACGTCCGTAACCGTACTCAGCCGCAACTATGACCAGGTCTAAGGGCTCCAGCGTCTCCTTTATCTTCAGCCAGTATTTACCCCTCACACCGGGCGTGTATGGGCTGTCGAGCCTCTTCGCCATCAAACCCTCATGACCCATATTTACAGCCCGCTCCATGAACAGCCGCGCCTCTTCCGGATCATTAGTGACGATCTGCTCCGTCAACGGGATCCCCCTCACAACCTCCTTGAGCCTAGCCCTACGGGTTGTGTACGGCCTCTCGATCAAGCTCTCGCCATCAACGTATAATATATCGAAGAGGTAGAGCTTAACCGGTATCTCAAGAACCATCCTATCTATGTCGTAGACCCTCCTGAATCGCCTCATCAGGTGCTGGAAGGATAGGGGATGCCCATCCTCACCGATGGCTATGACCTCACCCTCAAGGATAGCCTCATGGGCCTTCACGCCACAACGGACCAAATCGACCACATCTGGAAGGCTTCCAGTAACGTCGGTGAGCCTACGGCTGAATATCCTAACATCCTCACCTAGCTTATGTATCTGGATCCTAGCTCCATCCAGCTTATGCTCGAAGGCCGTCGTGCCACCGTGCTCCCTTAAGGCATCTTCCGGGTTACTGGCCATCTGGGCCAGCATAGGCTTGACAGGCCTGAAGATCTTGAAGCCTATTTTAGAGATGACCTCCCCACCGTGCTTCTTGCATAGGTATGCAACCTCACCGATGTCTCCAACGAGCATGCTGGCTGTCCGGACGACCTTCAGGGGTATGGAGAAGGCCTTCGAGACCGCAAGCTCCATAAGCCCCTCTTGGAAGCCCGTCCTCATCTCACCGATCATAACCTTGACTATGTACTTGGCCTCTAGGGGGCTCGCCCTGCTGATTAGGCTCTCGACCAGTCTAGCCTTCCTCTCTCTGGAACCAGAACCCGTCAACTCGGCTATGGCTTCAAGTATCCTCCTGACCTCTAATATCGTTAGGGGCCGCTCGAAGAGGATAACCTGCTTGTGGGTCCTGCTTAATTCGAGTGTGGCCTTAACCGCTTCGCCGACATCGCCGGTGTCCCTGAAGGCTCTTGAGAAGACTGGGAAGTAGCTCTTTGTAAGGCGTTTCAGCACCTCGCTTATTGTCGCCCAGCTCACATCTAGGCTTCTTTGATCCCACCTTGGGAAGGCTCTGCCGAGCATCATCGATACGGCCGGTTCAACCTCATCAACCTCGAGCCTCTTTATGAACTCGGCCACCGCATCAACCTTGACGTTACGTTTAGTTATCGATGAAAGCCTCTCGCAGAGTTCAGCTAGCTCCCTGAAATCCATTAGTCTCCAACCTATGTTCTAAATCCTCTTAGAAGGAGGAGGACCTAAAGTTTGGATTTCATGACCAGAGCTTCTTTATCTCCTCTTGTATCTCCCTCTTTCTCCTCTCGTACTCCTCTATCGAGATCTCGCTGACCCTGTATCTTGCGTGGAGGGTCTCAAGCTGTTCCCTGAGCTTCCTCTCCCTCTCCTTCCTCTCCCCTATCACCAAGTCGAAGAAGGAGAGCATCCCATTTATGTCCTCCTTTATTTTATTCACAGAGTTGCTTGACAGCATTCCCTCCCGGACGAACTTGTCTAGGGATTCGTAGAAGCTCCTCGTCTTCGTCTCCAGGTTCAGTATCTCCTTCGGGGATTTATCGGCGAGCAGCTTCTCAAGGTGTTCAAGGTTCACCTTTAGGTCTTTAACCTCCTCTCCTAATCTGCGCTTCTCCGCCTTTAAGCTCTCAGTTTTTCGAGCAAACTGTTGCTCATCTATCTCCCCAACTTTATGGCGTACCTCGAGTTCCTCCAATGTCAATGTGATTTCGTCGAGGCGCCTATCCTTCCCTTCAAGCTGCTTCCTCAGGTCCTCCATCCTCCTAACCCTGGTATTCAGGAGGTCGTTGAGCTTGCCGCTGTACTCGTCGTAGAGCTTCAGGAAGACCCTCTCAGAAACCTCACCAGAGTTGAACAGTGAGAGAAGCTTAACCTTCCTATCGTAATAAACCGAGATCTGTTTCATCAGGTCGATTATGTCCCTCTTAACTCCCACAGGTGCAGTTGGGGGCGTTGGGGCTGGTGGAGGAGCCATAGGTGGAGCTGGCGTTGGAGCGGTCGGTCTAGGAGCCCTCATAGGACGTGGAGGCGGAACCCTCGGTGGAGCAAGCTTCGGCAGTTTAGCCCCACAGTATATGCAATAGGCCATCGCTGGAACCGATCTACCACAATTTGGACAGATTATCCGATGTTCCCTCTCAGTCGACAATTAATGATCAACCTCTGACAGGGTATATCTTGAATACACTATTAATACTCAATGTGAATATAAAAATAATTGTCTCCTTAACGTAACTATTTGATGAGGATTCAAGCATACATCACCTTGTATACGTGGCTGGAATAAAATGAACAAGATGAGGTTGGCCGATGAGGTGAAGGATATTCCTGAGAAGGGCATCTATACGCTTCTAATACATGTGCCAACCGAGAGAGAAGTTGAGATCGGAAGCCTAGGAGTTAAGAGGCTCAAGGATGGGTACTACCTCTACACGGGTTCAGCCCTAGGGAAGGGAGCACTAAGCCTGAGGGGGAGAATAAGGAGACATATGGGAGAGAGGAAGAGACTGAGATGGCACATCGACTACCTACTATCGGAAGGAGACGTAAAGGTAATTGGCGTCATAGCTGCAGAGACCGATGAACGGCTAGAATGCAAGATAAATCAGGCCCTCAAAGCAGGAATGAAAACCGCAATACCAATACCGGGCTTCGGCTCCTCAGACTGCAGAGCTGGATGTGAGAGCCACCTCCTATACTTGGAATGGATGAGTGGGGACGTAGACCCGCTGTTAAGGAGGGTGGTCGAGGTCTACATCGATGAGGCTGGAGGTAGAGTCTTCGCTTTAAGGCTTGATAGCCGTTCGGAAATAGAAATAAGAGTTTCCCCATCTAATTCGTGACGGATGGTTCAGGGCTTGCTGGTTAAGACTAGAAGGGCAACTCAAAAGGATCTGGATGAACTGTTTAAGATAGAGCGTGAATGCTTTAGGGATGAGGCCTTTAACAGGCAACAGCTGGCATACTTTTTAAATTCACCCTTCTTCCTGAACGTCATAGCCGAGGTTGATGGTGAGGTTGCAGGCTTCGTAGTTGGGGTTATTGAGTTTCATGGTCCCCTACCGCTCGGCCACATATACTCGATCGATGTCTCCAAAAGGTATAGGAGAATGGGTGTGGCGACTAGGCTGCTCGGCGAGATAGAGAGGCTCTTCGTCGAGAGAGGGGTGAGGTTCTCCTACCTGGAAGTTAGGGTGGATAATGCCGCCGCCCGCAGGCTCTACGAGAAGTGCGGATACAAGGAGGTTGAGATCCTCCAAGACTACTACAAGTTAGGCGTACATGGGGTGAGGCTCAGAAAGGACCTCAAGACCTCAAAGCTATGCGGGGAGGAGTAACTAAGATGGCTACCAAACCCTACTAATAACATTTTA
>CAZCOP010000053.1:0-10865 GCA_964499825.1 uncultured Candidatus Bathyarchaeia archaeon | reverse complement strand
TCTTCCATCTCGGGATACCGTCATCCTCACCTATGTATAAGGAGAACCCCATGCTAGTCGGCGAAGCGATAAATGACGCCATAACGATCCTTGAGTACGCTAAGAAGAGGAAGTGTAAAGTCGTCTATGCGAGTAGCAGCAGCATCTACAATGGGAATATGGTTCCATACCGTGAGGATATGCCCATATACGTAACAGACTACTACACAGAGTGCAGGTACGCGATCGAGAGGCTGGCTAAGCTCTACAACACCCTACACGGCGTCAAGTCTGTCGGTTTAAGATTCTTCAGCATATACGGACCGAAGGAGGAGTATAAGGGAAGATACGCGAACGTAATCTCCCAGTTCCTCTGGCTTATGATGAAGGGTGAACCGCCCGTCATATTCGGCGACGGAACCCAAACCAGGGACTTCACATACGTCAGCGATGTTGTGGACGCCTTAATCCTCGCAATGGGGAAGGAATTCGAATGTGAGATATTCAACGTGGGAACAGGTGTCGCCCACACCTTCAACGAGGTTGTAGAACTCTTGAATAGGAAGCTAGGCAAGGATATAAAGCCCATCTACAAACCGAACCCGATAAAGAACTACGTATATCACACGCTGGCCGACACAACGAAGGCCGAGAGGATTCTAGGTTTTAAGGCGAAGATAGACCTGGAAACGGGAGTCTCCCTACTCATAAAAGAGTACTCAAGGAAGGAATAGTAGATATGCTCGTGACTTGTGCGGGAATAATCGTCGCAGACCTCATAGCGGCTGGGCTTCCAAAGGTCTCCGAGCCTGGGGAACTCACCTTCACAGAACTCGGCATAATACTCCACATAGGTGGACATGCAGCGAACGTCTCGGTGGACCTTCTGAAGCTAGGTCTGAAGCGGGGGGAGGTCAGCTCTGTAGGGGCGATAGGGGAGGATATCTTCGGGGAGTTCATAGAGGATTTCCTGAAGGAGCACGGTGTTGTATGCCGCCTCCAGAGGATTGGAGATGCGGGAACCTCAAAGGACCTGATCCTCGTGGTTGAAGGTGAGGACCGACGGTTCCACGTAGATGTTGGAGCGAACTGGCACCTCAGCGTGGAACATGTGAAAGAGGTTCTGGGTGAGGAGAGGCCGCTGATATTCTATGTTGGGGGCTCCGGATTCCTAGGTGAGTTTGACGAGAGGCTTCCAGAAGTATTGGAAGAGGCTAAGGGGCTGGGTTGCTTAACATTCCTAGACCCGGTTACACCATACAAGCGGGGGTGGGACATATTCATACCAGCCCTAAGGTGGACCGACATATTCCACTGCAACAACACCGAGGCTGAGATGATAACAGGTGAGAGCGAGCCGGTTGAGGCCGCTGGAAGGCTATTGAGGGAGGGTGCGAAGCTGGCGCTGATAACCATGGGTGATAAGGGATTAATAGCCAGAACTGGAGACACCATACTCGAGATGCCTGCCTTTAAGATTAAAGCCATAGATCCAACTGGTGCTGGAGACGCCTTTTGCGCGGGTGTAATACATGGATTGATAGGTCTGAGGGAAGCAGGAGGAGGGATTCCCCTCTCTGAGGTTTCAATCGATAAGTTAGTCCAAGTTCTTCTGGAGGGTGAGGCCGCTGGAGCTGCCTGCGTCGGCATGGTTGGAACAACGGCGGGCGTGACTAGGGAGAGGGTTGACGGCATACTCAGGGAGCAGTCCTCCGATGTGCTCGGTAGGATTAGGATGGAGGCTTCGGGTTCTAATGGTTAGGGTTATCGGACATCGTGGGGCTGCCGGGCTTGAACCGGAGAATACGCTTCGCTCGGTTAGGAGGGCGATCCTCCTAGGCGTGGATGAGGTTGAGATCGACATCCGTGTGAGCAAGGACGGCTTCCCCGTCGTAATCCATGATGAAACCGTTAACCGAACAACAGACGGACATGGCTACGTTAAAGACCTAACCCTAAATGAGATCCAAAAATTAGATGCCGGCGAGGGGGAGCATATACCAACCCTCAGTGAGATCCTAGACCTAACCCAAGGCAGGGTTATCCTCCAGATCGAACTAAAGGTTCCGGAGGCCCTAAAGCCGGTTATGGAGGTCGTCAAGAGGCGAAACGCTGAGGAAGATGTCGTCATCACCTCCTTCATCCATCGATTGTTAGCTGACGTGTATCGGATAAATCCTAGGGTTGCGACTGGAGCCATATTCTCGAGGGTTCAGGAGGGCGCATTCAAGAGGGTTGTAGGAGTCCACGCTGAATGGGTCTACGTAAACCACCGTAACGTTGACGCCGAGCTTGTCAGGGAGGCTCACGATATGGGCTTGATGTTTGGGGTCTGGACGGTCGACCAAGTCGATGATATGAGGCGCATGGTGGAGCTTGGCGTTGATGCGATAGGGACGAACAGACCGGACGTACTGATAAGGCTCTTGAAGTCTATGGGAACCCCATAACCCTTATCTAACCTTGAGGGAGTCTAAGTTTATTGTGAGAGGGTTGATTGAGGCCCCCTCACTCAAGGTTCCGAAATCTCTTGGGGAGAAGGCGATACGCGTAGCGAATGAGTTGGGACTCCTAAATAAGAGTCTGAAGGTTCGATCTGAAGGGGACTTCTTACACATACCACTAACTGAGGAGCCGACGCCGCCTCAGATCAGCTTTCTCTCCGGGAAGCTTCCAGAGTTTAAGGTTGTTAGGTATCTGTTTCAGGAGCGGGTGAGGAAGCCGAGGAAGGCCATAGATATAGCTGCGGAAAGGTTACCGCCCTATCTCCTCGCCAGCTTCCCACGTTCAATAGATATAATCGGCCATGTGGCCATCGTTGAGATACCCCCAGAACTGAAGGATTATAAGAGGGTTGTTGGAGAGGCCATATTGGAAGCCCACAGGCAAGTACGCACGGTTCTGGCGAAGATTGGAGCTGTCAGCGGCGTCCATCGCGTTAGGGAGTTCGAGGTTATAGCTGGCTCAGGCGAGACCGAGACCGTCCATAGGGAACATGGCTGTGTGTACCACCTAGACCCAAGGAAGGTCTACTTCTCGCCGAGGCTCTCCTATGAGCATAATAGAGTTGCGTCTCAGGTCAGAGCTGGTGAGACTGTGGTGGACATGTTCGCCGGCGTCGGCCCATTTTCGATCCTGATAGCCAAGAGGGTTAAGGACATCAGAGTATACGCGATAGATGTAAATCCGGAAGCTTATAGGTATCTGAAGCGGAATATAATAGCCAATGGCGTTCAGGGTAGGGTCACGCCGATTCTTGGAGATGTCAGGGTGATCATACCTGAGAGGCTTCGGGGAGTTGCCGATAGGGTGATAATGAACCTCCCGGAGAGGGCTCTTGAATATATAGATCTAGCTTGTGAATCCTTGAGGATTGGGGGCGGGATAATACACTACTACTGCTTCGCCGGGGGAGAAGAGTCCATAACAGAAGCCAAGGAGAAACTTATCAGGGAGTTTGGGGGGATGAGAAGGCGTATAGAAAGGATCCTCACGGCGAGGATAGTTCGAGAGGTCGCCCCCTACAAGTGGCAGGTTGCCATAGACTTGGAGGTTAGGTAAGAAGCTACACCGACCTTACCCTGACCGTTAAAATCACCTCAACCCTTTGTCCAGGATTCTTCAACCTTTCAACCAGAGACCTTGAGAGGTCTACCGCCGCCTTGTCGGCTTCTATGGCTATCGTCCGGCCGCACGTGTACCTGCTCTTCCTGACGACTAGATCTTTGGGGTCTGTGAATGTTAGCCTCCTGCTACCCCTAGCCTTAATGGTCTCCTCCAACCCATCAACCCTTATGGTTATCGTTATTTCTGAACCATTCCTCCTAGCGAGTTTCTTGAAGGCTGGATTCAAGTCTACGGCTCCTTTATCCGCTCCGACCGCGATTATGCAGTCTCCACGTTCTGTTAGATGCTCATCCTTAGTTACCTCAAACGTAGACTTGTGGGTTGAACTTATTAGGGGGTGTCCGTGAGCTGTTACCACCTCACGTTCCTCCCTCACTGAGACTCCGCTGGTGTCCATAACTTTAAACCTCCCGCATATACCAGCTACACCTTATATTATGCATCGCATTAATGTTTATGTGCACGATCCCTTAGGTAGATGGGTATAGGGAGGCGAGCGGTGAGGCGTCTATGAGCTACAGCGTCGAGGTTAAGAACCTAACGAAGTATTTTGGTGAATTGAAGGCCCTAGATGACCTATCCTTCACCGTTGATAGGGGTGAGGTATTCGGTCTCATAGGTCCAAATGGGGCTGGCAAGACCACAACCCTCAGAATACTCGCAACGCTCCTCTTACCCTCCGGTGGTGACGTTAAGGTTCTGGGTTACGACGCCGTAAAGGATGCCGATAGGATCAGGCCGTTAATCTCATATCTCGCCGAGGACGCTGGGACCTACAGAAACCTCAGCGGCTACGAATACCTCTCCATCGTGGCCCGGATATTCTTCGAGTCTAAGGCGGATGCCGAGGAGGCCGTTGAGGAGGCCGTAAAAGTCTCAGGTTTAGGCGAGAGGATAAACGACAAGATGAAGACCTACAGTAAGGGGATGAAGAGGAGGATACAAGTTGCAAGAGCTCTTATGACGAGGCCCAAACTGGCCATATTGGACGAGCCTACAGCCGGATTAGACGTCTTCCACGCCAAGCATGTACGTGAACTCATAAAGAGCTACATACATGAGGAGGACGGAACCGTGGTGCTCTCGAGCCATAACATGCTCGAGGTTGAGTACCTATGCTCCAGGCTGGCCTTCATCCATAAAGGGAGGATAATAATCGAGGGTGAACCTGAAGCCCTCAAGGAGGAACTGGAAGCTTCAAACCTTGAGGAGGCCTTTATAGGAGCTGTTGAGAGATGGGAAAGCTGAAGCCCCTAATCGAGAAGGAGGTTAAGGATCTACTGAGGGATCCCAGGATATACATAGGCCTCATAGTGCCCGTTATAATGCTACCCCTGATGGGTTTCGCCATGTCGGCAGCCATGAGCGGAGCCGTTGAGGCCGCAACTAAAGGGTTGAACGTTGTTGTTATAGATCATGATGGAACCAACACCAGCATGGGGTTCGTATCGATCTTGGTTCAGGCTGGGTTGAACGCATCCAGTATCGAGGTGGGTAGCCTTGAGGAAGCCCTTGAGGAGGCGAAGGCCCTCGACTCGAGGGTCCTAATAGTGATACCGGAGGGTTTTGAGGAGACTCTGCTGAACTTTGGTAAGGTTAGGGTTGACGTCTACTCCATAATAGAGAATGTGGGCTTCGGCTCGGTTGGTGCACAATCCTTTGTGGATAGAGCCTTATCCATATCGTCGGAGATCCTAAGTTCCATGATGATATCGAGGCTGGCCCCTGATGTTGAGCCTGATGTCGTTAGGGAGCCCCTGAACATCACGAGGTATACAGTTATGAGGGATAGAGTGATGCCGATCTCACCCCAGACGATACTTGGGCAGTTGATGATGAGTGGCATAATGGTCCCAATCGTCCTCTTTGTTCTGGCGATAAGTGTAGCCCAAATAGCCGCCATAGCTACGGCCGTGGAGAACGAGGAGAAGACCCTTGAGACGCTTCTAACATTTCCTGTGACCCGCTACCACATCTTGATGGCCAAGTTGATAGGCTCCTCCGTGGTGGCTATTCTGGGCGGCATACTCTTCACGGTAGGCTTCCTCGCATACTTTGAGGGCGCATTCTCAATGCCTGGGTTAGAGATCGGATTCGTCAACATCTTTCAGTTTCTTCCACCACCGCCAGCTGAGGCCTATCTAGTCTTGGCTTTAAGTTTGATCTTATCGATACTCTTCATAACCTCGCTCGGTGTAGTTATAGGCGCCTTGAGTAGTGATGTGAGGATGGCTGGGGCTCTCCTCGGCGTTTTGATTATACCGATAATGATACCGTCAATCATGGTTACATATGGGGACTTAAGCACGTTACCCGTGGGTTTACAGCTCTTCATCTACGCTCTGCCAACCTCTTACCCGATGATAATGGCCAAGGATATGGTCCTGTCCGGTATATCGGTTGAGGTTATCTACGGTATACCATATTCGGCGGCGCTAACCATGGCGGTCATCTACGCCACCAGCAAACTGTTGGCTCCAGAGAAGCTTCTAACCTTACAGTACAAGTTGAGGATAAGAAAGATGAGGAGGGGTGTGAGAGAAGAAACTAGATGAAAACGAAAACTTTAGGATAATTTTAAAATCTGTCACATCTATCTATTTGATGTTTACGTGAGGCGTTCTCATGCCAAAGGTGCGGAAGAGCGCTGTTCAGATAAGGTTCGAGATATTGGAGTTCCTCTACTATAAACGTGAGCCGCAACTCCGCACCTATATATGGCGTAAGGCTACATCCCTCTCCTACGATGACTTCCTCAAGCACCTCTCCTACCTTAAGGAGAGAAACCTGGTTGAGGAAACTGAGGACGGCCTCTGCAAGATAACCGAGAAGGGTAGGAGGATATACGATGAGTTACGTAACGCCTTACCGTCCATACTGTAACCACGTCCCCCCATCACTTGACGGGTTAACCCTCTCATGTTCACCATTGGTGAATCACGGTTATCAATCAAGTTGATGTAGGATGTGTGATGGAGATGGGTAAAGAGGAACGTGAAGAGCATTACCCGCTCAAGATGCTACATACATTCCTATTAGAGTTGGATATGGAGTGGGAGAGGTTTAGAATGGCTTCTCTCATAGGGATCATCATCTCAGTGGCCCTCCTAATCTTGTTAGCGCCCAGGCTCATAGTTGTGATACTCAGAGTGAGGAACATAGGCCTCTTCCAGGTTCTAGGTGACTTAGCATTCCTAATCATGGTGTGCGCACTCATACTCTACGAGATAAGCCTACTCTTCAGGGAGTACAAGTTCTTCAAGAAGTGGGAGAGGCGTATGGGGCTCCTCCTACACTTGGAGGAAAAGCTGCTGGAGGGACATAAGGTATCAAGCGGTTCAAGGCCGTCAACGCCGGGAAAGGGGGAGGAAGGGGAGCCTAAACCGTAACATCCATACCACTTCGGTCAAACCTGAGCCTTGAAGCATCATCCTTTTTAGTCTGCCATTTCATCTCTGGTGCATACCCTGGGTGAGAATCCTTTTTAACTGTTAGATGAGTACTCCAAAAGGGAGCATAGAGGAGAGGTGATCTCGCCGTCCCGTCGATTACGGTATAACCTGTGGAGATAGTGTAGGATGAACGTAGCTATAGTCGGCTACGCCTTTAAGCGTGTAATCCGCTCTTGGAGGCTCTTCATCGCGTTGCTTCTAGGAGTTATACTGGCCTCATCATTCTTCGCAGGTATAAACATCAGCGTAGACTCGATTGGAGTTAGGAGCTTGAACCAGCAGCTCTCCCAGATATATGTGGATATGGTTGTCTCCTCACAGTTCTCTAAAATTTCATCGGACAACGTTACGAGAATCGTGAACCTCCTATCAGGGGTTGAGGAAGTTAAGAGCGTGGAGGTTATATCGAGGACTTCCTCAATCCCAAAGGTTCTATCAGTAAAGGTTAGAACCCGGAATGGAACCGACATATCATTCCGCCCCTTCGTGGACTCTTTGGTTGGAGTTTCAGAGAACTCTTACATCTATAACCAGATGGTTGTTGAGAGTGGCTCTCCATCCTTAGGGGAGAACGAGACCTACATCGAGATAGACTCCGAGATAGCCTCAAGGGTTGATGTAGGAGACAACATAACCCTACAGATACCCGTAATGGTAGGCTTCAAGAGGTACATAGTTAAGTGGAACCTGACGGTTGCAGGGTTTGTAAGCGTGGATGATAGGTCATTCCTTATGTCGTTGGGTAGGTACGGCGTACCTATATTCTCGCCCCTGGCAACCTTTGGGGTTCGCAGGTTCTCGCATAACATCCTAATCCTAGACTGGAACAAGACCTTCTCGAGGCTGATGGATGAGGTCTACTCATACTCGCCAACCCTCACCCCAATAATCGTTAACGTGATGTTATACCTCGATAGGGAATCCCTAATAAACCCCTGGGACACTGAGGGTTCGAAGGCCCAACTCGACACGGTTACAGCCCAGGTGGAGAACATACTCAAGGTCTCATTCATAGACCTCAAACTCTCAACCTTGAACTACCTATCACTCGTGATGGACGCTTACGAGGTATTCTCGATGTACATGACTCTTCAGGGGGTTATACTGGCTCTTCCAGTTTTCTTCGTGGCTTGGTATATGGGCTTAACGGTCTCGAAGATATCCTTCCACCTTAGGAGGAGGGAGATAGGGCTGCTACTGACCAAAGGGTTCACGAGTGGACAGCTTCTGAGGATATTCATGATGGAGGCTGTCTTTATCGGCATGATGGGGGCAGCCGCCGGTTTAACGCTCGGAGCGGTTCTCACCCCAATCTTCACTATGGGGCAGTTCACAGAGGCTCCGATAATCCAACCTGACACGATCATAATCGTAACCGTATTCAGCATCGTTATAGCTTTATTGGCGGTCTTCAAGCCTGCTAGGAAAGCCTCAAGGATGAAAGCTGTTGAGACCTTAAGGGAATACCTCCATGTAGAGGAGGAGGCCCATAGGAAGGTTTGGCTCTGGATAGCCCTGATCCTAGGAACATACAAGATAGTTATGCTTCTCCTAGGTCTGGACTTGGCTTCGATCCTTTCACCTGAGGGTGGGCTTGTAACCCCCTTAATCCGAGGTAGGGGTGGAGGTTTCCTCTTCAACCTCCTCCGTCAGACAGCCATATTCACGGACAACATACTCACATATCTTGGTCCAATACTCTTCTTCTGGAGTTTCACAAGGATCTCCATCGGTAGCTCCGTCAGGTTCCAGAGAGTCCTTGGAAGGTTAACCCACAGTTTCATTAAGGATTTAAGCGTTCTCGCCGAGAAGAACGTGCAGAGGAACTCAGCTAGGGTAGCCTCGATAACCTTCCTCCTCGCCATAATCGTTGGCTACAGCGTCTCAGCCATAGGTCAGATAGCGAGCCAACAGGACTACACCAGCAGGCTAATCTACGCAAGCGTAGGTGCGGATATAAACGTCATACCTTCCTCGATCGAGAACCTAACCCAAGTAATCGACTCCATAAAGGCTAACATAACCGAGGTTGAGAGCGTAACTGTTGAATACATGGGCTTCAGCGGGGAGAGTGCCTTCGACATAGTGAAGCTCACAGCTATAAACCCGAAGGAGTGGCTCTCGACAGCGTACTACGAACCGGAATGGTTCAACGGTGGAGACCCGAAACAACTTTTGGATTCCTTATCGAACGACACAATAATCCTAGAGAACAAGTTCTCGCAATACATAAGCATAGGAGAGAACATCTCCCTAACCATAGGCGGGGAGACCTTCAACCTAAAGGTAATAGGGTTCTATGGTCCAGAGGCATCCACCCTAGATACGTTATCCTCAAGACGGCGAATGAGAGCGGGACAGTCCCTACACTCCTACATCAACCTATCCCTATACGAACGGGTCAACGAGACCGTCTCAGCGACGCCGCGCATCCTCGTCAAGCTCAAACCAGACGCTGACGGCGGGGAGGTCGCCGAAAGGATACGTGAGATACCCAGCGTTGAATGGGTTAACTCCGCAGCTGAACAGTTGAGGTTCAGGGATGAGAACCTTCTGATAAGTGGACCTTTGAACGTCCTGAAGCTCGGGGTCTTCTTCGCAGCCATAGCGGCGTCGATAGGTGTAGCCTTGGTAACCCTCGTGACTATGCAGGAGAGGAGGAAGGAGATAACCCTACTCATGGTTAGGGGTTTCTCCATTAAACAGGTCATACTGGTGCTCCTAACTGAGAACCTCGGCACACTCTTAATCTCAGGGATCCTAGGAGTATCGGTTGGATACTTGATTGATAGGGGTAACATAGCGGCCTCAAACGTAACCTCCATGCTCGTCGCCCCCAGAGTTATATTTCCACCGGAAGCTCTCCTGATCCTAACCGTTATATTCTCCTTCATAATTGCAGCCGCAGTTCTACCAGTCATAATAATGGTGTTCTCATATTCATCTAAGCTTGTGTGGAGGACTTAAGATGGGTTTGGAGATAGCCGTTAGGGACGTATTCAAGATATACCGCATCGGGAAGGTTGAGATCCAAGCGCTTAGAGGCTTAAGTATGACAGTTAAGGAAGGTGAACTCGTCTCGATAATAGGGCCGAGCGGAAGCGGGAAGACCACGCTGCTAAACCTCATAGGGGGTTTAGATAAACCCACAGCTGGCTCGATAATGGTTGGCGACTTAGAGGTTGCGGATCTATCACCACGCCAACTAACCGACTACAGAAGGAAGACTATAGGCTTCGTATTCCAGAACCTAAACTTGATACCAACCTTGACTGCGGCTGAAAATATAGAGCTTCCCATGATAGCTATGGGAATCCCCAGAAGTGAAAGGATGAGGAGGGTTAAGGAGCTCCTAGACATCGTGGGCCTACCGCACAGGGCCAGCCACAAACCGGACGAGCTGAGCGGTGGAGAGCAGCAACGGGTGGCCATTGCCACCGCGATGGCGAACGACCCGCCGGTGATACTCGCGGATGAGCCGACTGGTGAACTCGACTCCGCAAATGCAAGGATGATAACGGAATACCTAGTCAAGGTGAACAAGGAATTCGAAAAGACTATTATAATGGTGACCCACGACGCAAATGTGGCTAGGGCGGCTGACAGGATAATGAGGATAGAGGACGGCGTTATAAAGGAGACCTTGGAACCGACAAGCCTCATCGAGACGGCTAAGCCTGCATCCTACACGGATCAGATAAAGGCCAGAATAGCTGATGTAGACAGACAACTCAGAAACCTAGATGAATCCTTCCGTAGAGGAGAGATCGACGGGGACGAGTACGTTAAGAGGAGGATAAGGCTCAA
>CAZCOP010000052.1:0-11004 GCA_964499825.1 uncultured Candidatus Bathyarchaeia archaeon | reverse complement strand
TACTATCCCCCTATATGGAAGCCTATACCTCAGGTTGAGCTTTATCCGGTTCCCACTAATACCCGCTCTCCTCCTCACATCGACCTCCTTATATCCAGCCTTATCCTCCACGTTGACCTCGAGGGGGCCATATGGGTCGCTGGCGGATATCTCGGTTGCATTCTGGGGTATCCATATTGAAATCTTCCAGGGGAGCTCATTCGCGTGGTTTATTATCTGGTAGAACTCGGTTACGGTTAGGCTTCCCCACTCCTCAACCTTGATCTCCCTATCCAAAGCCTCAACCTCGAAGATCGTGAAGGAGGCCGAGGTGAATCTAATCCAGGCTGTTGTCTTGGCGTAGCTATCCAGTGGGCTCATCGAGTGCCTCAACACATCCCGGTCGTCAACCTTCTCCTTGGTGAAGTTCAGCGAACCTATTGAGTAAGAGGCCCCGCTTGGGAGTATTATTGTAACATTGCAGGATTTAGCCTCAAAGGTTAGGCTTGGATGCAACGGGAAGCTCGCATGGAAGGTTGCGGTCTTTGGGGGAGGTTCACTCTCAACCAAACCGGAGAATACGCAGGTTATGGTTATTCTGTACCTCCCCGAGGCTTCTAGGTCGACCGGTTGGGGTAGGACTACCTTAAACCCGTAGAAGCCTGTCCTGCCCATATCAACATCCATAACTATGTCTAGGGGGTTCATGTATTGGTCGACGGCTGATACGTAAGTCAGGTTACCCTTATAGTTGTATGGGAAGCCCATAACGAACTCTGATATGCTTCCTGTCTCCCCGTAGGAGCTTGGGGAAAGAGTTATCGTATCGTTTATTATGAGAGCTCCTCCATCCTCAACCTGAACTGTTCGGTCTATCCTAACCTCCGGGTGGTTGCCCTCCCCAGCCTGCACCGCCTCTGTATTTAGGCTTAGGAGGAGAAGGAAGACGATTAGGGTTATTTGGATCATCTTGAACCCGTATGTCTTAGTCAGCCCCATCAACCTCGACTCCTTCCTTTTTACACACCAGCCTAGTACCGCTCAGACCAGCGCATTTTTTTAGAAAAATATGTTAACTTCTTATCTTTTAAGTCTATATATGGAGCGATCGCCCTCGCAAGGCTGGCCCCAACTATTCTCTCAAGATCTGAGAGGTACCTAATCCTCGAAACTCTCCTAGCATTGATTATCCTCCTCGCGGTTAGGGGTCCTATACCCGGAACCTTAACCATCTCCCTATATGAGGTCTCATTGAGGTCTATCGGGAATAGCTCCGGATGCCTCTTGGCGTATAGGAGCTTCGGGTCAATGTTTGGGAGGAGACCCTCATCGTTGAGCAGTTGGGTCAACTCCTCGAGTTTGAAGCCGTAATCCCTTATCAGGAATGAGCACTGGTATAGGCGGTACTCCCTGTAGGGCGGGCAGGGAGGCCTCGTCTCGAGGGGGGTCTCGGGTATGGGCTCGAAGCCGCTGTAGTAGACCCTCCTCAACCCAAGTTTCTTATACAGCCACCAAGACGCTTTCAGGTACTCCATATCGTCATCTTCCACGGCTCCAACTATCATCTGGGTGTCGATCCCTGCCCTCCCGAAGCCGAACTTGACGGATGAATCCCTCCTCAGCCTCTCAGCTCTCTTAACCTCATCAACGATCCACTCTAGGCGCTTAGTTATCGCCTCCTCAAAGCTCCCCTTACTCGGGCATATCTCTGAGAATATATCCCTGTTCGGGGCCTCCATGTTTATTCCAACCCTATCAGCTAGCTCGACGGCCTCCCGTATGTAGTGGCGGCTTACCCCCGGCATGAGCTTCAAGTGGATGTAACCCGTGTATCCCATATCCCTCAGCCTCCTCAGAACCTCAAGCTGCCTTTCGGTTGTGTAGTCTGGATCTTTGAATAGGGATGAAGACAAGAATAGTCCAGTTATCCTCCCCTCAACCCAGAGTTTGAATGTTACCTTGGCGAGCTCTTCGGGTTGCCACATCTCCCTCGGACACCTCCTACCCGCCCTGAAGATGCAGTATCTACAGTCGTTGGTGCACATGCTTGTAAGCAGGGTCTTCAGTAACGGGACGCACCTACCCCCCGCTGAGGCCTCATAGATGGGTACGGTGCTCCTATCCCACCTTGAGCCGACGGTTAGGAAGAACCATTTATCCCTCACTCTGAACTTGGACATCCCATCCACCGCTCGGCGGATCCCGGATATTTACCGGATCGAGCTCCCTTCAGAAACCGGCTTTCTTGAGGTAATAGTCATCCTCCTTCTTCGGCCCGAAGCTCCTGACACCCCTCTCCTTGAGCTGCCTCCTCAGCTTAGCCGCGTACTTGCTGGTTATCTCACCCCTCCTCTCCATGTAGTCTATTATCTCCTCAGCCTGGTCTTGATTGTCGCACCTGCGGATGAAGTCGATCACGTCTGGATTGTAGCCTTGGAAGAGCTTTGAAGATGCAGCCCTTTCACCAGTCTCTATATCCGACCTGAGGGAGGTTATCGGCATGCTCATCCTCTTATTCTCCAGCTCCTCCGCTAGGTGGGGGAACATCTTCCTGAACAATCTCTTATCGACTTCCATGACCTCTCAGCGCGCTCCATACTCCGCGTAACGTCTAACCTCATCTATTAGGAAAGACCTATTTAAGCCAATATTAATGTGATCCCAAGGGTTCGGTTCACCCACCACCCTACTGCCTATATAATCCTCCATCTTGACTCCAAACTCGCGGAGGGCCCTCCTCCAAGCTCCCAGGCCCCCGCCCAAGCGGGCCACATGCTCTATGACCCTCCCGATACGCCGGTCACCCCTGCTGAGGAGGGTTTGTATCCTAGCATGTCTCAGGTCTAGGACGTCAACGATGAAGCGGCCGTCCCTCATCAACCCGCTCCTGATTAGACGTATGGCCTTTCTAAGGTATGGTGTCGGGGCCAAACCTTCCCACTGGAAGGGTGTTTGAGGTTTTGGGATTAGAGGGTTTATGCTTATGTGTATAGATCTGGGTCCGTAGCCCAGTTCAGCTATCCTCCTAGAGAGCTGGATTATGTACTCGATATCCTCCGGCCTCTCTTGGGGTAGACCTATCATATAGTAGAGTTTGAGACGCCTCAAACCGCCGTCTAGTAGGGTCCTAGCAGCCTCTATTATCGAGTCCTCATCCATCCTCTTGTTGGTTATCATCTGCATCCTCGGCGAGGCGCCATCCGGAGCCATCGTTACGCCGCGTTGTCCACCCTCCACTAACAGCCTGGCTAGCCGCTCCGTCACGGCCTCGGGGCGTATTGATGGTATCGAAAGCCCTAACCCCTTTGAGGTTACGTATTCGCAGATCTCCTCGAGGTTAGGGTGGTCGAATACGCTGGCCCCGATGAGTGCAACCTTCTCGACTGGTGTATAGGTGATCCCGTCGTCTAGGATGGCCTCTATCTTATTTAGCGTTCTGTCCCTTCTAGGCCTCCCTATCGAACCCATCATGCAGAACCTACAACCCCTACTGCAGCCTCTGCTAACCTCAAGGGAGAAGGCTCCGCCGAAGGCTGTCATGTAGGGGCTCCCGGGATCAACGAGCGGTATCTGCTGGGCGACGGGGTGTGGGGCGTCGTCGAGGCTCCTAACCCAAACCCTCTCCGCCGGGTTGGACTCCTCCGGGATGTATGCCCCATCTACGCTGGTGAGGTCTCTCAGTTGCGTCCTAGACCCGCGGTCCTTCACGTCCTTAATCGAATCTATGAGCTGGTTTATTATAACCTCCACCTCTCCTATGACGAATAGGTCTATGTAATCTGCTAGCGGCTCTGGGTTCGCTGTTGCACACGGCCCGCCGGCTATTATAATCGGGTCCTCAGCTGTTCTGTCCTCCCTCCTTGGGGGTATGTTCGACTCGATGAGCATCCTTATGACGTTTGGGTAGTCCTCCTCGTATTGGAGGGTGAAGGCTGCGACATCAAACTTGTTTATGGGTTGTCTAGACTCGATGCTCGTCAGGGGCTCCCTAAACGTTGGGATGAAGAACCTCTCACAGAGCACATCCTCACGAAGATTGAATAACGCATAAAGGAGGCGGACGGTCAGCCCGGTCATCCCAGCCCTATAAATATTCGGATAGCACAGTGCAACCTTTAAGTCGACCCTCCTCCAGTCCTTCTTGACCACATTCAACTCTGGAATCGACAAATCAACCACTTCAACGCCTCAGATAAATGGTTGATGAGGCTTAGGGACTCTTCAACCTTGATCTGGTTTATAGACCCTTCGGCGTGAACCTCTTCAAGGGGTTCTCCTTGAGAACCCTCCTCAACTCCTTACAGGTTAGACCCCTAACGGGGTCGCCGTATATCTCACATATCTCCTCTCGGTTTACTTCCTCCGGGCTTCGCACGGTTATCTCAACCTCATAACCAGACTTCAGCTTTAGGTAGATGTGGGGGGCTCCTCTCCTCTCACCCCGCTTAACAACCGGAACCTCCTCAGCCCTGACTACATCGACACCTAAACGCCTAAGTCTATTGATCACCACGTTGATGTCCTCGGAGAAGGCGACTATATCTATGTCGCTATTCCGGTTTGCCGTTCCACGCCAGACGCTCCCAACCAGCTTGGGGTTAAAATCCTCTAGTGCCTCCATGATCCTTAAGGCTTCACGGCGCATCTCGACGAGGCGGACCCTCCTAGATGGACCTTCACATTCATCTGAGATCCTGTCTAGCCACTCCGCAACATCCACGTTGCTGGGTAGGATCCTTACGCCTAGAGCTCTAGCTGCACGTTCCTTCGCCTGTTTATACTCCCTCTCCTGCATCGTGTAGAGGAGCATCGCTGCCTCCCGTGCAACTACATCCCTTAACCTTTCCAGCCGGTTGCGCTTTATGTTCTTGAGTTCTCTAACCCTTCTCCTCCTTCGCCTCCCCCTCTTCAACCTTTACAGCCTCTTCTCTTGGAGACTCAACGGGCTCCATGGGCGGCCTTGAGAGGAGCTTGGACTTCCTTATCCCGACGTGGCGTAGCGGGGCTATCTTCTTCGCCTCGTTATATATGTCCGAAGCTATCTTCCCTAGAACCGCCTCTTGGACAAACTGCTCGAAGGTGAGCTCGCTCGCCTTCCGCTCTATAACCTCCTTCATTACCGCCCGTATAGCCCTCTCCTGGGAGGTTTTTATCCTCGTTAGTGTGAAGGCGCAGGCTGAAATCCTCAACTTGTAGTTGTCCTTCGTTGTAACGTTGAATATTCCATCTATCCTTGTAGTCCTCCTCCTAACGAGGCTCCTCAGGTAGTCCCTGGCATACTCATGCCCCTTAAAGATCGTCTTAGCAGTCCTGCCGTTTACGTCTATTATCTGGAAGTGCATCTTCAAATATTGATGTGCAAAGTCGTCGGTTATATCGTATAGGGTTGCATCTACAACCCTGCCCAGGAGCTTCTGGGGGTCATCAGCCGGGACTGAACCTAAGTCTACACCGCCGAAGTACTCCGGGGAGATCACCCTATACCAACGCTTACTCCGCCACTTGTCCCTAACACGTCTTCTTGATGCCCTACGTGACACCTCGCAACACCATCGCAGAAACTAAAATCTACCAGGAAGTATTAAAAGGTTTATGCCGCTGAACCGGTTGTCGATCGACAAAGACGGATGGAGAAAGGAGAAACAGCGGATCTACGCCTCTACCCTGCAGGTGGCGACGTACCCCTTAAGATCCTCATCGGAATTCAGGGATAGAACCCTCAAGCCAGCCTTAACCAACCCTTCCAAAAAACCCTCAACCGAGAAGCTCTTCTTCAACCCCGTTATAACCAGCGTGGCATCAGGCTTCGAAACCCTGATCATCTCCTTAACGGTCTTCTCGATGTCGGGCACGTTCTGGAGAAGGGTTATCGCGAAGACCTTATCGAAGGTTGAGTCCGGGAAGGGCATGTGATCCGCGTCTGCTTGGATTAGGGAGACTCTCCTGAACCGTTTAGCTCTGGTTTTGGCCCTTCTTAGCATTTCCCTCGATATATCTAGGCCTATCAAAATCTTGGCGGAGCCGCAGATATACCCGAATAGGAGTCCCGTCCCACATCCAACATCCAACACGAGATCATCCGGCCAAATGTCAACCAACTCGAGCGACACCCTTATCTTAACCCTCTGTTCATCCCCATACTGAGCGTCATAGATATCGGCCAGCCTATCGTAATGCCGCATAACCCTCCGTTTCCTCATAAACGTCATACCGATATCAAGGAAGATTAATTACGTGGGAGAGACTAAAAATTGTTGATGTAGCTGAGCTGGTTTAAACCGGCATAATTGAAGATTGGGGAAGGAAGTATTGAGTGGGGAAACGGTTGAGGTGTTGAGGAACCCTCCCCTCCAGGATGCAGCCAGAATGATAATGGATGGGCTTAGAAGCCGCAGAACCCTACTCATAATCGGAAACTGTAGGGTGGACTACCAGGGAAGGGCAAGCTCAAAACTCAAGCCTGGGGATAGGATGGTCATAATCAAGAGGGACGGTTCAGTCCTTGTCCACAGACCGACAGGATACGACCCAGTCAACTGGCAGCCACCGGGCTGTAAACTCCAAGCATACACGGAGAAGGGAAATCTTATCATGAGGGCGGTTAGGGAGAAACCGAGGGAAACAATCACAATACGGTTCAACAAGTTATACCTCATCACATCGATGTCCCTGATCGATAGAGGAGAGTTCAGCCTATACGCAAGCGAGGAGGATATGCGGAGGGCGGTTCTACTCCACCCAGACCTGATAGAGGAGGGGTTTAAACCGGTCACCTACGAGAAGAAGGTTGAACCGGGCTTCATCGACATCTACGGGATGGATAAGGACGGGAGACTAGTCATTGTAGAGATAAAAAGGGGAACAGCCGGACGGGAAGCCGTCCTCCAACTGGCCAAGTATGTTGGATCAATAAGGGGTGAGGTTAACCGGGATGTTAGGGGGATACTGGCGGCTTCACAACTGGCTAAGGGGGCCCAGAAGATGCTTATAACCTTAGGGTTTGAATATAAGCGGCTGGACCCGAAGAGGTGCGCCGAACTCCTAAGAAGGTCGAGCGTTAGGAAGATATCGGAGTTCCTCTGAAAATAAACTCACACCTCGCAGATGAACCTCGAGAACTTGTAGAGGAGTTCCGTGAAGCCCTTACCCCTACTCGAGATGTCTATCAGGGTAACCCTTGGATTCTCCTTCAACATCCGGTAAAACTTGAACATGTCGATGTCGTTCCCAAGCATGATTATCAGTATATTGACTCCTGAACGGGATAAGGCGTCAAGCATGTAGATGCATTCGTTGCACATATCCTCTAGGGGCTTCCTCGGCGAATAGACGGGCTTACCATCAGTTATGATAACCAGCTTCTCGGGGTTGTAAAGTTCAACCTCCTTGAGGGCTAAGTCAAGCCTAGTCTCCCTGTCAGATGCCGTTATCGACCGAGGTTCATCCTCCTCCCTTATGTCTGAGCCGAAGCTGAAGATGTGGTTTACCGGCTGAAGGGCCCGTATAACCTCAACCATGAGCCTACCCACCTCTATCTTCGGAACCTCCTCCCACCTAGACCAGGGGTTCCCCATGCTGAGGCTCCTATCCAGGAGGAGTATAGTCCGGCACTCCCTTCCACTCACCATCCTGAGGCCCTTCGAGTAGATCTCCATCCTGCTCAGGAGGGTTCTCGTTGATATCGGGTGGACGGTCCTACCATCAAACTTGGTTATACCCCTCTCCTCAACCACGGGCTTAACAGACTCAAGCAGCTCTATCATACCATAGAAGTCCCCGGTTCTGATGCACTCCTCCACCCTCTCAGATATGCTCCAAGTGGAGAGGGGAGTCATAACTAAGCTCCGACGTGGAACATTAAGTATTATGGGCGGGAGAGGTACATCCTCAACCTCGAGGATGCTGTCAGTCCTCAACTCAACCCTTACAAGCCTATTCATCCTCTTTATTGATGAGAGGACGACCTCACCCTTCCTCTCAAGCCTCGGGTGGTCTATCCTGAGCCTACCAGACTCTATCAGGTTTTTTACGTAGTCCTCCAGTTTATTTAGGTCCCTCCCCCTTATGGAAACCCTGGAGAGAAACTTACCTCCAAGGTAGATGTTGTATAGGTTCCCAGATAGATCCCTACACTCGAAGTCGACTAGGTAGTAATCCTCATCATCGCTTGGGATCCTACGGTGAAACATAACCTAGAAGTTCTCCTCGATGTACTCCTCTATCCTCTCCTTAGCCTCCTCAAACTCCTTGAACCCAAAAGTGTTGAAGACCTTAACCTTCACAAGGCGGTCGACGGCTAGCTTCTTCAACTCCTCCGGGTCACTGTAGACATCGCGGTACCTGTTATATTCATGCGCAAACTTGCAGAGATTCCTAACGCTGAGCGGTATCAGGTAACGCATACCCTTAACCTGATGTCTAACCCAGAGGAGGAGGTTCAGAACCTTCATCGGGAGCCCATACGGCTCCAGAAGCTCAATTATAGCCTCATCAGGGGTGTCCCTCCACACAACTATCTTTCCGAAGCGGTCGAGGAAGGCTATATCAGGGGTCTCCTGGACTATGCTCTCCATGTTACTCGACGAAACAACCGAGAACTCAGGGGGCAGGTAGTAAGTCTTCCCATCGACCGGGTTGATGAAGGTCTTATTGTTCATGGCCTCGAAGAGGATTATCTGAGTCTTAGGCCTCAACTTCATGATCTCATCAATGAAGGCTATGGGTAGGCCCTTAACATCCCCACTCACTATCTGCATCAGACATCCCTTATGGACGGGATTTTCACCGACAAAGGCGCTCGGGTTGAAACCTGCAACGAGTTCCCTCTCAGAGACTTCCTCATGACAGTGGAAGTATATCCCGCCCAGATACTTATGGAGCTGCAGGAGGAACTCCGTCTTACCCTCAGCGTGCCTGCCGATTATTAAGACGTTATCCCTGAGCTTGATCGCCCTAATTACACGTCTTATCTCGTCATCGTGGCCCTTTATGACCTCCCTTATTCTCTCGAATAGGAGCTCTTCATCGAAGAGTTCCTCCCCATAGCCGTATCCAACCTCCTCACCCACAAGGCTGACGTTCCTGCTCTTGGCGTAGGTTGGGGTTTCAGCCGATTTTAATATCCTGAGCATAAGCTCGAGGTCGTTCTTGACGCTGTCGACCGCCTTAACGTCTACGAGCTCGCCCCTCTCGAAGAGGGTTGGCAGCTTATTGTAGTACTCCTTTATCTGCTCCTTAACCCTCGATAGGTCTCCACCGAAGAGTTCACCTACAACCCTCCGTATGTGCCTGTACTGGAGCTCCATCCTCAGAGCTTCCCTCTCAAGCTCATCCATGCTCGACTTCAAAGCCGCATACCTCGCCAGGTACTCGTCATCGGGTATCTCCCCAACTCTATGGCGGACCATTAACTCGTCAAGGCGTCTCCTAGCCTCCTCAAGCCTAGACCTTACAGAATCCCCCTCAAGGAGGGCTGCTAGGTCGCCCTCACCCTCAATCATAGAGTTTATCCTTGATGTGTAATCGTTGTATATCCTCTTGAAGATGTCCTTCGAGACCTTACCCTCATTGAGGAGCCAGACGAGCTTTGCGCGCCATAGTATACAATTTATGAGGCTTCCATACTTCTCCTCAACCTCTGAGCTCTTGGCCTCTCCCGGCTTTACACCCTTAACTGGAACCTCCGCTCTTCTCTTTCGAGCTTCCCGTTGAGGCTGGATTGAGGGCCGCAACCTAACGCCGCAGTATATACATAAGGGGGTCCTCGGGACGAGGTGTTTGCAGTTTGGACAGATTATGAAGTCTTCACGCTCCTCTTGGGTTAACTCCATAACTTGCACCAAATTAGATAGTTACCTGTTAACGATAAAAGCCTTATAAACCCGGTATCTCGCAAATAAATCAAAAATCGCAGGTGAATTTAGCGGGATTTAACTGAATAATATCCATCGTTATGGAAGGAACGATCATTGTATAAACAAAGGTTGAAATATCAACTTAAATTGGGGTGTAGGATTTACAGAAACCTAAATAATTCTAAAAATTTATAATGAAAATATTAAGGTGTCATTCGGGAGGTTTCAGCCGCCAAGACCTAAGACCCAAGACCTACATATGTTCACGCCTTCAACGGCGTCTCTCGCAGCCGCATCTGCACCTATCTTCTCAGCGTACTCTGGAGTTATCGGGGCTCCACCAATGATTATCTTAACCTTATCCCTCAAGCCTGACTCCTTCAAAGCCTTTATCGTGGTCTCCATCTCGAGCATAGTCGTCGTGAGGAGAGCCGACATGCCGAGTATGTCTGGCCTATGCTCCCTCACAGCCTCAACGAACTTCTCCGGGGGTACGTCGACCCCTAGGTCTATAACCTCAAATCCAGCCGATTCTAGGAGAGTTATGACCACATTCTTGCCTATATCGTGGAGGTCTCCCCTAACCGTCCCGATAACAACCTTCCCGATCTTCTTAGCACTTGAGGACTTCATGTAAGGTTTGAGTATCTTCATCCCCTCCTTCATCGTCTCACCAGCCATTATCAACTCGGCGAGGAAGTACTCGTTATTCTCATACTTCCGGCCGACTATATCCATGCCCTTAGCCATACCGTCAGTAACGGCTTTATAGGCTGGTATACCAGCCTCTATAGCCTCCTTGCAAGCCTCCTGTATACCCTCGATGTCAAGGTTGACTATGCAATCCCTCAACTTTTCCAGAATCTCCTTCTCCCTCTCAGACATGATCCCGCACCTTTCCGGATGCTTTACCTAATTCTTCGCCGACATACTTTAAAATGTTTTTGGTCAGGGTTCTGGCAGCTCTTCGGGTCTCGACCGTCGAACTTGAAGGGTGGTAAATTTCGGGATCTACCACATTATTCGCCGAAGTACTTTAAAATATTTTTGGTTAGAATCCTAGGAGGGCTGCTAGGTTATACTTCGCGATCAAGACTGCGAATATCGAGGCGGTCAGCGACATGACGGTTATCAAAGTATTCAGCGATGGGCCAGCTGTATCCTTGAAGGG
>CAZCOP010000051.1:8083-11078 GCA_964499825.1 uncultured Candidatus Bathyarchaeia archaeon | reverse complement strand
GTATTGAAGATCAGCGGGATAGAAGAGAGGGCTTTCGAGATCTCACACCATTACGTCGAGGAGGAGTATTACATGGAAACTTACGAGACAAGGATAAGAGAAGATGGATATAAAAACTCATGGAGGCATGAGATTCTTCGATTCACTAGACGAGCGCTTCAACTACATCGAAGGAACCTTATAATGTCAAACCGATCATAAAAGGTTAAAGAATGTTTCAACTTAAACTTTCCATCAATATCTCTAATTGTCTCGTCACCCTTCTCTTTATACATGGTTGTTCCAAAAATTCCTCTCAGCTGTCTAAGAATGTTGCCTTCTGACCTCTAGGATTATCCTCCTCCCCGCCTTCACCTCGAAGATTCGGGATGTGGGAGTATCCACCTAACCCTTCTTAAGTCCGATGAGATTCCCAGTTCATGGATTAGGGAGGCTATATCCCTTATATCAGACGCTTTAGAGGAAACGACCTTCATGATGAAATAATCGGTATAATCCGGGACAGCCACCTTGACAGGTTCTCCAGCTATAAGTATAGAGATGAACCTTCTATTCTCGATCATAGCTTCGTCTATCAGAATCCTTTCCTCCGGCCTCCTTCCCTCAAACTCATCCTCCATGAAGTCCAGCGAAACTTCACCCTAACCTTCCCCATGTTCAACAAACTTTATGCACCTGAGAAAGCCATAATTATCACGCTTCTCCTCTTCCTCAACCGAGTAGTCCTCTGGCAGAACTATCTTCAGCCTATCGATGATTATGTTTAATTAATGGACGGTTTGAATAACGAACTCCACAAAACCTCTTTAATATTTGAATTTGTCAAAGAATTGGAGTGAAGAAGCAACTTTTGAGCCACCCTTCACGTCAACACCAAACTTCGATAATGTAGCTTCCAAAGCGGAGAGTGTTGGGATAAGTAAAGCATATCTATTTTACGGAGGTATAGTGGAGACCGGGAAGCTCGACGTGTCAGCTGTTAAGATCGTGAACGTTCACCCTGAGAACCCTTCTAAGTATGGCTTGCCAACGGTCATGGAGCGATGATCCTTATTGCGATGAGAACAGGTATGCTGGAGGTGTAGCAGCTAAATACATAGCTCAGGATGACTTATGCGCGGTCGGCCTGGTGGGCTATACGCAGGCCGAAACGCAGCTCATGGATTTCCTCACCGCAAAAAGGAAGCTGGAGGAGATCGGAGTCTGGGATAGAACGGCGATGAGTAAAAAGAATCATTTATAAAGTTTAGATTATGCTTGGTTATTTGGTTTTGAGGTTTATTCTAGCTTAATTTAAAAAAGGATGGTTAGAATTTTCTTTTGAGGCGTTTAGAGCTTACCCATTTTTTCGAGGTCCTCGGCTATATCCTCCAAGCCCAGCTTGACCAGTGTTTCTCTGCGTGGCCATCCGTTATCAAGGCGCCATCCCTGAAGTTTGTAGTATTCATCTTGTGCCTTTTTAAGGTCTTCAGGCGAGTTCACTCCTCCCTCAGCCACTATTGGATAGGGGAGCATGTGGGCTGGCTTAACCCTCCAGCTGATCGATTCGTGCATGAACCTCCAGGGGAGATCGTCTAGTTCACGAGTGAACCCTTCACGGACATTATAGCATCTTTCAAGGTTGTAGATTCTTGTGCCTATCAATAGGAGACCCTCCGGTGAGATCTCTACACCAGTCACTGCGGAGTACAGTTCGCTCATCGCCTTAGCGTTCGTGTACATTGTCTCCCCGGAGAATTTGCATATTCCTAGGGCATCCGTTACGGCGAAGTGGTCTCCATACCACTTAGCGATCTTTGCGTCAGCCCATGGTGGCGGAGGCAGAGTGGTGATTTCAACTCCTGTTATTTCCTTTGCAAGTTCAGGGGTCGGCCAGATCTCATGGTATAGGTGATCCGGACCTCTAGGATTAACCGAGTATGTGAGCGCCCTGCTGCTCCACGTTCTCGTATCTACACCTGAATTTTCCAATCCCTTCGAGTTACAGATCGCCCACTTATAGCTGTTTTTCCCCACCTTCTCTGAGGCTCTCTTAACACCTTCAGCCAGGAGATCCCCTAACTTCCCTTCTCGAAAGGCGATCATGCGTATCACCCTGATCATGGCTTCCCCATTTCCAAACCTCAAATCTAACCCGTCGGTGTCTTCCTTGGTTAATACGCCTCTCTCATAGCTCTCCATCGCCCAAGATATCGTCACACCAGTCGAGATCGTGTCAAGCCCATAGATATTGCACAGCTCATTCGCCTTCAGAAGAATCTCGGTATCCGCTACTCCCGTGTTCGAGCCCAAAGCAAACGCTGTCTCATACTCTGGTCCCACGGCGTATCCAGCGTAGGGTCCCTTCTCTACGACATTGTATAGGTGGCATCCAATTATGCATGAGAAGCATCCATGCTTCCTTCTAAGGTAGCCCATCTCAGCAAAGTATCTCCCAGATATCTTGTGTCCGCCTTCTATGGAGCCCTTCGTGAAGTTATATGATGGTAACATATGCTTCTCGTTGAAATCGACTATTAAATCGGAGGTTCCATAAGTGAATGGTTTGCTCTTCAGATTCTCCGCTATCTCGAAGACGAGGCTCCAGAGCTTATCTGGGTTCTTAACCTTTATTGAACCTGTTCCCCTCACAGCTATGGCCTTTAAGTTCTTGGATCCCATAACCGCTCCCGTTCCACCCCTAGCGCAGGCATTATAGATCGAGTTCATTATTGAGGCGAATTTAACCATGTTTTCGCCGGCTGGACCTATGGCTGCTATGCGTATATCCCTGTCTCCAAGATCTTTCTTTAATATTCTAGTAGTTTCCCTGATGTCTCTCCCCCATATGTGGCTTGCATCTAGAACCTCAACGTTCTCATCATTTATCCACAGCGTGACGGGTTTTTCAGATCTACCAAGGACGATTATGTGATCGTATCCTGCAAACTTTAGCTCTCCTGCGAAGTGTCCGCCCATGCTGGACTTGAGGTAAAGACCCGTAGCTGGAGACTTC
>CAZCOP010000051.1:6833-7983 GCA_964499825.1 uncultured Candidatus Bathyarchaeia archaeon | reverse complement strand
TTCCAAATATGAGGGGGTTCTCCGGGCTGAGCGGGTCTATTCCAGGCTTAGATAGGTCCCAGAGGAGCCTCGCGTTTACTCCTCTTCCTCCTATAAAGCGTGAGATAATACCCTTCGGCAACGGCTTCTTCGAGATCTTCCCCCTGCTAAGATCTACATATAATACTCTACCGCACCAACCATACATCTAGAACACCTCCAATACTCTTTTCAGCTCATTAATTCTCGCCTCAGCCAGCTTACGCTTTCTTTCAAGAGTCGACGGCGTAGCCTCAACCCACATTATTGCTTCCCTAACTATGCAGAGCTTGGCACATAACGGGTCTCCGCCGCATAGGTCGCAGATTAGCGCCTTACCAGTCTCCGGATCAATCCTTACACCATAGTATGGACATACATTGACGCATACGCCGCATCCGTTACATACATCCTGATCTACCGAGACTATCCCTAATTTAGGGTCTCTGCTAATGGCATTGGATGGACAAGCCTCTACGCATGGAGGTTCATCGCACTGCTCGCAGAGCATTGGTAAACCTAGAGCCTCCTCCTCGTACTTGTAAACCTTTATGCGCGATTTAGATCTCTGAACGTAGCCCTCATGCTTCATGGAGCAGACAAGCATACAATAGGTGCAACCATTGCATTTCTCATGATCTACGATTAGGACTTTCAAAACCCCTCACCGCAAAGTCATATATCCTCTTTAATCTTAAAAGTTTAGTGAGTTTACATGTTGGTCCGGGATGGGTGGAAAATGAGATAGGACGGCCTCACATCCCTCCTCAAAAACCGTGTTATTAGATCCCATATTAAATACAATGGTGGGGAAGGCGGAGATTCACTTTCGCATGGGCTGGTAGAATCCTGAACATAGACCTGACAGGGTTAAGGTTTGGGTTGAGGTTGAGAACCGGCATGGAGAACCTGGGGATGGCTATTCCCAGAGGCCTCTATGCATCTGCATCTCTACTATTGATCAGCGACCTCCCAATGGCCTCGAGAACCCTACTAAACTCCGGCTCAAACGAGATTATGACAGGCAAATTAACGCCAGCATCCACGTAATCTAGCACCCTATCCCTCAACCTCCTAGGTCCTCCCACGATGCTGTAAGTCTCAACCATCCCGTCCGGGAGGATCCTAGATG
>CAZCOP010000051.1:4288-6823 GCA_964499825.1 uncultured Candidatus Bathyarchaeia archaeon | reverse complement strand
TCCTAGATGCCTCCTCTAGGCCATGCCTCTCAAGGGCCTCCCTAACTCTGAGAGCTTCCTCCTCGGTGAAGCCGTCCCTCTCCAGGGCCTCCGGGCTTGAGTATGCCACTGAGGATGCTACGAAGCCCCTTACAATCCTGCTGGCCATTCCCCTCTCCTCCGGTGAGTACAAGATGTAACAGGCAACCTCTAGGTCCTCAAGCCTCCTCCCAGCCCTCTCAGCCCCGATTCTCAACCTCTCAACGGCTTCCCTCACATAGTTTGTTGAGCATCCGGCTGTTAGGAGGGCTCCATCGGCTATCTCACCCGCAAGGCTCAGCATCTTGGGGCCGACTGCGCCCAGATATATTGGAACATCGGCTCTAAGCGGTCTGAAGGGTTCTGAAAGGGCGAAGTATGGGGTTGAACCCAGCCTTACACGGTTGATCTGGAAGGCTCTACCATCGAATGTTACCTCACAGCCATGTAGGAGCCTCCTTATCACTTGTATGGCTTCCCTCATAAGGGTTAGAGGCCTCTCAACCCTCATGCCTATCCTCCCGATCAGGGATGGAACCCCTGTTCCCAGTGTGAGTATAACCCTTCCCTGAGAGGCTTCATCTATCGTCGCTACGGTCTGGGCTATGAGAACCGGGTTCCTCGTTATAGGGTTTATCACCCCGAAGGCCAGCCTAACCCTACTGGTGGAGACGGCTAGGCATGCCAAGATCGAGACCGAGTCCCTGAGGAAGTAGTCCTCAGCTATCCAGATAGAGTCTACCCCCAGCCTCTCAGCCTCGGATGCGTAGGAGACGATCTGCCTAACCGTGTATGGAGTTCCGGTAAAGGCTATCCCAACCTTCATACCCTTTCAATTAGGGTCTCCTCGAATAAAGGTTTATCGGAGGACTTAAAACCCAACGCCTAGCCGTCGGGTTTAGCCTCATATATGCGGGGAGAGGGGATAAGTCCGTATAAAAATATGGATAGGCCCGTCTCGGCGGGCCCCTATCCGAGAACCCTCTCAGCCAAGACCTCGACGGGTTCATACCTAAACCCTGGGAGGCCGAAACGTTCTGGACTGAAGGCCTCCATGCCTAGATCGGTTTCTAGACACTCCCTCAACCTCTGATGGGCAGGTATACCCAACACCGCAACCCTCAACCCACGCCTCAGATCGGTCGTCATCAAACCCCTCCAAGTATCAAGGCTCAATATACAGATCAGGTCTGGGAAGATCGTCACAGCCTCACCGTCGATCAGGGCCGCCATAGCCTCATTCTTGAATATGATCTCCAGCTCTCTACCTGAGTATCGGCCTGTACCCTTGATCACCGATCTCGCGTGGTAGTGGGCCTTGGCCTCCTCGCCCTTAACATCCATGATGACGCCCCTGAAGAGCTCGAGGCCTCCTAGGAGATCTAGAATATCCTCGACAGGTTCCCTCCCAGCCTCAACTGAGTTCCTAATAGAGTCTCCAAGCTTGATCGAGAGGCTTATCGTGTTGGGTATAACGGACCTCTTCAGTTCCCCGCCGCTCATCGGGTAGTGGGTGTTAGCTCCAACCCCACCGCCCAGTTGTAGGGCCAGCCTCATAACCTCATCTGGGTATGTTGGCTTAACAGAGTCCTCGACGATTATTACGTTCCCATACTTATCGACGAAGGGCATGGGGGTTATCGAAATTCCATGCCCGAGGAAGCTTGACATGTGGGTCTCTGGGGCAGCTCTGCCCAGCCCGTCCCCATCTATAACCGTTATCCCAACCCTAGAGGCCAGGGAGAGCATAACCGGTGTGTTGGCTCCACCCAGCTCGAACGGGACGACGTGGTCGATCCTCCTCCCTAGGATTCTCTCCATAACCCTGAAGGCCTCCAAGAGCTCGAACCTCTCCTCCCACCTCCTCAAGGCGTCCCCTATCGAGGCGTAGGCCTTAACCGACCCCGCATAGCCTCCGGAGACGATCAGTGAGTCATCCCCCACATCCATAGGGTCTATTATGCGGTACTCCCTACCCCTCTCGAGATCCCACCTAACCAGAGGCCTCCCAAAGAACTCGGGATCCCCGCCTCCACCAGTACCCAGTATCCCGACACCTATCAGCATGCTCTCAATCTCGTCAGGCTCTAGAACCCTCTCACTGAACATCTCAATCCACCAACTAGACTAGAACGATAATGCAGATTTAACTTTTCCGAGCTGCCGAGTCCTGCATAGCTGAGGATAACATAAGAGGCTCTTTTAAACATGCATTCAAGTCTTACATGGGCCATATAACCGCTCGGCCAGCATGTTGAAGTACGGCCCGGAATCGTCTGGAATTCCCTGACTATCGCCTCTGTTATCCCCGTTATATCCGGCTTCATCTCTCCAACCTCGTCGAAAAGCCCCCTATGTAGTTTAGGTACTCCTCTTCTAGGGGTTTACCTCCCTCTGTCGGGGCGTAGTACTTCTCCCACTCCCACCTCATGAGGGGCTGAACCACGCCGACCCTTATCCTCCTCTTAGCGTATCTGGGCTTGTACTCGATTGTCCTCTCTTCCTCCGGCAGTGCTT
>CAZCOP010000051.1:0-4188 GCA_964499825.1 uncultured Candidatus Bathyarchaeia archaeon | reverse complement strand
AAGGACGTCAACGCAGCTATAGAAGGAGCTTTAGAAGCCGGGGCGGACGAGATCGTTGTAAGCGACTCCCACGGGTCTGGTAGAAACCTCCTGATAGAGGAGTTGAGGGAGGAGGCCGAGGTTGTCTCTGGGAGGCCTAGACCCCTCTTACAGATGGAGGGGATCGATGAGAGCTTCGACGCGGCCTTCTTCATAGGATACCACTCGAAGAAGGGAACCCTTAGAGGGGTCTGGGACCACACGATCACGAGCATACTGATGGACGTTAAGGTGAACGGAATCTCCCTAGGCGAGACGGGGATAAACGCTGGGATAGCTGGACACTACGGGGTTCCAGTCGTCCTCGTAACTGGGGATGACGCCCTTGCGAGGGAAGCGAAGGCACTCCTAGGCAATGTGGAGACTGTTATAGTTAAGGAGGGGATCAGCAGGTACGCAGCTAAACTAATCCACCCAGCTAAGGCTAGAGCGATGATCAAGAAGGCCGCCGAGAGGTCTCTGAGAAACCTGTCGTCTTACAAGCCTCTAAGGTTTGAGACGCCCATAACCCTCGAAGTTTCGTTCTGGATGTCATCCATGGCCGATAGAGTTCAGGTTATACCTGGGTTCGAGAGGGTTAACGGCCTCACGGTCAGGTTTAAGGCTGAAGATTTTTTGACGGTCTTCCGGGGTTTAATGGCTGCCTACTACATCGCCGGAACCATAAGGTGAAGGGAAACCTCGAAAAATCTAAGGTTCATAGACTCCAACTGCTTCGGGAGCGGAGACGCATCTTTTCTTGGACAATGCCACACGTACAACGCGCTACTCAAAACAAAAACTTGACAACATCCTTGGACTGTTCGTTGTCGTTAAGATTTAGGGGGGAAGCCGCGTTATGAACTCTTAGGATGGGGACCGTTGAGTCTCTATGTTTTCTGGAGTGCCTCTACCCTTAGTGGTCAAAGGAAAGCTTCAGGAATTTAGGAAGGGTGGCGGTCTTTTATAGCCCTATATCCTTACTTATATTCTGGAGGGCTTCTAAGGCTATCCGGAAGAACTCGTCCCTGGGCAATCCAAGCTCCTCGCAGACCATTATCCTATCCCTCCTGGCACCCCTGGCGAAGGTCTTATCCTTGAACTTCCTCTTTATGGTTCTAACCTTAACCTCACTCAACTTCTTAGATGGCATGACGAGGGCGCAGGCTATTATCAGCCCCGAGATTGCGTCAGAGGCTATCAGAGCCTTCTCCATCGGGGTCTCCGGTTTAACGCCGGTTCTCTCATAATTATGGGCTATGATCGCTCTCAAAACCTCCCTCGGAACTTTACCCCTCAACATCTCGGCTGTTAATAATCCATGCCTCTCCGGGTTCTCCATGGTCTTGTCAAAGTCTAGGTCATGTAGTAGCCCCGTTAAACCCCAAAGCTCCTCATCGCCGTTTAGATTCCTCGCTAGGGCCCTCATTATGGCCTCAACGGCAAGCATATGATAGACTATGTTCCGGCGTTTAACGTTCTCCTTTATGAGCTTAAGGGCTTCCTCCCTATTCAATCTTCCACCACCTTAAGCAAGACCCTAATAGAATAGCACAGCTCATCATAAAAGGGTTATGCGTTACCTTGGGGTCCATCGAAGAGGCGGATCCCGCTGAAACCCTTCACAGCCCTCTCAATTCTCCTGTAGCATCTAGAACAGAAGTTAGGTCCCTTCCTATCGGTCATCCCTATGTGGAGTGAGAATGACATAACACACCTAGGGTTGTTGCAATGCCTCAAGCCGAGGGTGTGACCTATCTCGTGAACAGCCTCCTTTACAGCTCTCTCAACAAGGAGATCACGATCTGGTGGAGCTCCATAGAACTCCGGCTTTAGCCTGTAAAGCGATATTATGGCGGCCTTTCCCGGGCATTGAGCCTCTCCAAAGATGAAGTTCATACCAGGTGTGTATATGTCCACTTCGGTTATGCCTAGGACTCTATCTAATCCTGACAACCTAAGCCTCCCCAGCTGTGTTAGAATCTTAGCCATCAAGACGCTTGATCTGTATTGTCCCCTCGGTGGGTTGTAGGCTCCCTGAGGAACATCTATCCCTTTATCGGATACTTCGCATGTCGTTTGGGGGATTATACGTTCTATACCCTCCCTGACTTCTTGGAGTATTGAGGGGTCAACCCTCCCTAGGGGTATTATGGCTATCCTCATCTCATCCCTACCCATTTTGATTTTTACACCTCGTATACATCTCCGGCTTTGGGGGCCTTAGCCTCCAGCCCAGCCTCCTCCCTTATCCACTTGGCGAACATCGAGCAGTTTCCCTCAGCCCCATGCACCACATAGACCTTCGGATTTCCCTTCAGCTTCTTTATGGTATCCTTAAGCTCCTTTGCTCCAGAGTGGGATGAGAAGTCGAAGAAGTCGATGTTAGCCTTTATCTTCCTAACCTTCCCATCGATTACGCAGACTCCCTTCTCTAGGAGTTCCCTGCCTGGAGTTCCCGGTATCTGGTATCCAACTAAGAAGACAGCGTTCCTAGACTTCTTGCCGACTATCTGTATGTAGAAGGCAGCCGGTCCACCCTTCAACATTCCGGCGGGTGATATTATGACCCCTGGCCTCTTCGCTACAACCCTACGGTCCCTCCAGCTCTCTATCCATTCGGTCTCGTGCATCGCCTTCATGAATAGGTTCGGATCCTTCAGAAACTCCTTATGGCCCATCAGTATCCTAGTAGCTTCCCGCGCCATACCATCCATCGCCACGGGATATTCGAAGTGGTAAGCCGATAGAATACACGCTATCTCCTGTGAGCGGCCAACGCTGAAGGCTGGGACTAAGACTGTTCCTCCAGCCTCCACAACCTCCGTAACTCTCTCTATAAACCTCTTCTCTAAGCTCTTCCTTTCCGTATGTTCCTCGTCTGCATATGTGCTCTCGATTATAACGGCGTCAAGCTCCCCATAGTCTTCATCTGCAGCTTGGAGTAGGCGCGTTTCAACAGCGTTGTAGTCACTCGTGTAGAGCATTCTCTTCCCCTCCGCTTCCACCAAGACCGATGCCCCACCAGGTATGTGCCCCGAATTTAACAGTTGAAACTTAATATCCCCAACGGTTTTCTCCTCTCTGTAATTTACGTTTATGGCGTGTCTCATCATGGAGCGCAGCTCTATATACTCGAAGGGTAGGTAATAGCCTGAGAGATTTATGAAGTCCCTTATCAGCAGGTCGGTGAACTTAAAGGTTAACTTGGTTCCATAGACGGGCTTACCATCCCTTATATAAAAGACTGGAACAGCCCCTGAATGATCTAAGTGGCTGTGAGTTATCACTATCGCGTCCACATCCCTCGGTGGGATGTGCATTGGGAAGCCTGGTGTATGGTTCAGCATAACCCCATAATCGAGTAGAAGCTGGGTCTTCTCAGACTTGACAGCTATAGCGGCCCTCCCAACCTCTCTCGCGGAACCCAGAAACTTTATCTTTAATGAGATTTCATCCACCGTCCAGAGAGTCTCTACTATTCTTTCTCCAGCCTATTTATATCTTTCTTGGTTAAGATAGTGAAACGGATATATCTCAGAGTTGGGATCATAACTTTTGGTGGACAAGTCAGGTGGCTGAGCGGTTCTTCAAGGTTAAGAGGCTTGAAGAATCGCGGTTAAGGGAAGCCTTGGAAAGGTGCCATGCCGATATAATATTTTCATCCATCTTCGGCTCCTACAGGAGGGGTGAGGAGGATAGCTTCAGCGATCTGGATATACTAATCCTGTGCGAAGATGAGCAAGATAAAGCTCTCCTAAATAGCCTCTCAAGGGAGCTGGAGCGAGCTGTTCACCGTAGGGTTCACCTAAACATATTCACATCCTGTGAGGCTGAGGACAGGATTCGACGCCACGATTACCTCTTGGCGAGCATCCTTGACGACTCAGCCTTCCTACTCGGCGATGAGGATAGCTTCTTCAAGTTTAGGCGGAGAGCGCTGTCAGGCATACCGGACGGCGACTCAATAGAGTTCAATAGGGTTCTAGGGGAGAGAATCCTGAGGAGGGCGGAGGGATACCTAAATAGTCCAACCCTGAGCAGGCAGAGCCTCCTTAAGGGGTTAATGAACTACAAGGTTGCGCTCGGATATCTAATAGCGAGCATGGGAATGGAGAGGTATGGAAGGATCCTGCCGATGAGGAGGCTACTGGAAACCGAACTCGGTCG
>CAZCOP010000050.1:0-11609 GCA_964499825.1 uncultured Candidatus Bathyarchaeia archaeon | reverse complement strand
TGAAATCAGCTGGGTTGTGGGTTGCGATGATACATATTAAGCATGTTCCTTCAATCAGGAAGGTTCCCCTTGAGGATGTTCATGGTGGGTCATCGCTGTATCAGGTGTTTTGGCAGTCCGATGTTTACGGCGCTAAGTTCGGAGAGAAGAAGCCTGAATCCATGAGGGCATTCACGAACTTCGCTAGGATAACGATCCTGCCGGGAGGGACGAATAAGGTTCACGTTCACGAGGATGTAGAGCAGGTCTACTTTGTCCTCCGCGGGGGAGGAGTAGTTCAGGTTGGAGATGAGAAGGCTGAGGTTAAGGCTGGGGATGCAATATTCCTGCCAGCTAAGGTTCCACACGGATTCTTTAATAATACGGATAAGCCAGCCGTTCTCCTCTTGGTTGGAGCGCGTATATGCGAATGACCTCTACATGAATGGGTATATGCAGCCCTCATGTGCCTGGGTGCAGAATCTATACCATAACGCGTGTGGGCCTCTCCTGTAATCGTAGCTCGGCTCGGGAGGGCTCCACCCCTCAAGCCTCCGCCTGATCTCCCTCTCCGACAATTTCACATCAAGCCTTCTGGATTTGAAGTCTAATCTGACGTAGTCTCCATCCTCTATGATAGCTAATGCCCCTCCAAGGTATGCCTCAGGTGATACGTGGAGAACTATCGTTCCGAATTTTGTTCCGCTTATCCTCCCATCGGTTACTCTAAGGTCCCTGACCCCCTTCTTCGCTAGAACCTTCGGTATCGATATCACTCCGGTCTCATCTTCCTCTGCACCGCAACTTAACAACCTAGCTGGAAGCCTCAAGTGGCCCTGCACAGAACTTCCCTGTAGGCGGATAGGCCTGAAGCATTCCATGCAGACCCCTAGGAAAGGCTTATTATAGAGATCACCTTAAGGCATCCTTGAATGGAGGTTCCGTCTTGGAGAAGCTCGCCCTCCTCGGCGGGGAACCCGTTAGGAAGAAACCCCTACCAACGATCAGCGACAAGTCCGGTAGGAACATCGGCGAGGAGGAGCTTAGGCTGCTTAGGGAGGTTATCGAGAGCGGCTCCCTATTCAGGTACTCCGGCAGGATGGTCTCAACTTTCGAGGAGGAGTTCGCCGAGTTCCTAGGGGTGAAGCATGCTGTAGCCTCAACCTCGGGGACTGCGGCTCTACACGTGGCCACGGGTGCGGTTGGTGTAGGCCCGGGAATGGATGTTATAACAACCCCGATAACCGATATGGGAACGATAATAGCGATCCTCGGACAGAACGCGATACCGATCTTCGCAGATCTGGATCCATACACATACAACCTAAACCCGGAGGATGTGGAGAGGAGGATAACGGACAAGACGAAGGCGATAATAGCGGTCCACCTCTTCGGGCTGCCCTGCGACATGGACCCCCTGAGGGAGATAGCTGAGGAGAGGGGGATATACCTCATAGAGGACTGCGCCCAAGCCTACCTAGCTGAGTACAAGGGCAGATTGGTGGGGACGATAGGCGACATCGGATGCTTCAGCATGCAGCAATCCAAACACATGTTCACGGGGGATGGGGGGATAACCGTAACCAATAACGACGAACTCGCGAGGAAGGCGAGGTTATTCATGGATAAGGGATGGGACAGAACGGCCAAGGGAGCCAGGATGTATCACATGCTAGGCTTCAATTACAGGATGACCGAGCTTCAGGGGGCAGTTGCACGGGCCCAACTTAGAAAGGTTAGGTGGGTTGTGGAGAGGAGGAGGGCGGTAGCCGACTCGTTAACCAAGGAGATAAGCGACATCGAAGGGGTAACCCCGCCGACCGTCCCGAAGGGATGCAAACACTCCTACTGGCTATACCCGATCAGAATCGACACATCAGAGTTCAAGGCTGGATTAAACGAGATCGCAGAGGCTCTAAGGGCTGAGGGCATACCAGCCTCAGCCGGCTACATCGGAATCCCATTGTACAAGACCCTAGTCTTCACTGAGAGGAGGGGATACGGCGGAACATGCTGCCCATGGTGCTGCCCAATGTACGACGGGGACGTTAAATACGGGGAGGGACTATGCCCAGAGGCTGAGAGGATACTGAGCCAGCTCGTAACGTTACCGTGCAACGAATACTTCACCGGGGAGGATGTGGAGGATATATCAACAGCCCTCCACAAGGTTCTAAACTACTACAGAAAGAGCCGATAACAACCGGCGAGATTTAGCCGTAACGGATCTACCATCATCCCTTCCCCTTAATGAGCCTCAAGTACTTCTCAAGCTCACTCCTCGTCGGGCTTCCCCTGGTTTCAGGTTTAGCGGCCTTCAGGGCTCCGGCGAGGTTCGCCCTCTCGAGGGCGTCCCAATCATCCAGGCCCTCAGCTTTAGAAGCCACGAATACCCCTAGGAAGGCATCTCCACACCCAACCGTGTTTACAACGGACATCCCCAGCTCCTTGAGGTTTACACCCTTAAACCTCGCGGCTTCTCCAGGTCCAACCATCACGCATCCCCTCTCACCAAGCTTGGCTATCAACCTAACCTCATCGTTGACCTTGGATAGTATACCCCTCGCCTCCTCCGGGTTTGCAGCCCCAGTTAGGTTCCTCAGCTCAACCTCATTTACAACCAGGTAGTCCACGTTGGCTAGGACTTTCCTCAACCTTTCAACCCCCAGAACGCTCCTCACACCGGCATCCCAGACAACGGTTTTCCCGTACTCCCTACCCATCCCCGCCGCCTCCTCTATGGTCTCTAAAGGCGGGTCTATTATGGTCACTATCCCAGCCTCCCTCAGAAGCCCACTTATAACGGGCTCATGTAGATCCGTAGGTTTCAACCTCAAGTTCGCGCCGAAGTACGTGTTTATGAAGTTCCGCCCAGCCTTGTCTATGATTATGTAAGCCTGCCCGGACTCCTCACCCTCGATAACCTTTATCCCGGATGTAACAACACCCTCACCCCTCAGGATCTCGATCTGGGCATCGGCTATCTCATCCCCGCCGAGACACCCGATTAGGGCAGCCCTTCCAGAACCTAAAACCCTGGCGGCTGCAACAGCAACATTCGCCGCCTTTCCACCCGGAACCCTCGTTATCTCCCTAACCGGCACCTCCTCCCCAACCTCAGGAAACCTGTCGACGAACAAGTTTATGTCCCAGTTTATCGCCCCCAGAACAGTTACATCAACCAATCCACCAACACCCCGAGATTTCTGAAGTATGGATCACCCGGTTAGCTTCCTCTTTAAATACTTGTTCACAAGCCTTATGATGCCCATGTTGAAGTCGTAGAACCTCTCGAGGTTGATCTTACCGGTTTCCGGATCCACCACACCCTCACGCTCCGCCAGGATCCTCCTATACATGCTTAATCCATCCAGTTTAGGTGGGATTGGGTATATGTACAAGTTGAACCTCCCATCGGGGTCTGATCTACTTCCAACCCTAACCATGATCGCTCCTCTCCTCAATACCCTAAGCGGGAATTCTCCCTTAACAACCTGATACCCCTCCTCCCTAGCTATGGATGAGAGGAGATCCTCATCAACCTTCTCGCTGAGCTTTATCCTGACGGCCTCAGCTGTTACCCTCTCAACACTCTCAACGCCCGGCGGCAGGTTTGATTTGAGGAAGGCTCCTCCCCCGCCAAGTATCTCTGAAATAGCCTCCAGGAGGCTTACCTCCCCTAAAAAGCCTTGAACATTAACCTTTGCCGGATGCTTCCCCTTCCAGTTCATCTCGAACCCCTTACACCCCGGGGCTGAAGGGCTACCTAAACCCAGTCGTAGGGGGTTACCACCTCGCATGTCTTCCTAAGGGCGTCGAAGACTGCGTAGGCGAAGGATGGCACCGTCCTGGTTGAGCCGTAGCTCCTCGACCAGCAGTCCTTCACCCCGGCCAATCTGAGCATAACCTTCGCTATGTCGCTGGCTACTAAGCCTAGGCCCCTCGGGCCCGGGATCAACACAACCCTCACGCTTCCGCATTTCCCCGTAACCCGGAATGGAAGTGAGTGGGGTTGCCCGCATCCGCACTCCCAGCTTCCACACCCACGCCTAATTATGGTTATGTTTCTCCTGGCGTCTGCGGCGGCCTTCTCTATAGCCGTTCGAACCTGCCTGGCCTTCCCTGATCCTAGGCCTATGTATCCATCCCCATTTCCAATTGCAACTATGGCCTTGAAGCGGAGCCTCTCCCCCGCATCCGTCTGCTTCTGGACTATCCCTACGTTTATCACTTCCTCTTGGAGGTTTGGGACGAGTATGTCAACTATCTCGGGCTCCCTTATCTTGAACCCTTCCATGAACGCCTCCTCAAGGGTTGATATTCTACCCTCTAGGACCATTCTTCCAAGCCTTGTACGAGGAGTCCACTCCTCAGCTCTCTCCATACCATCCATGCTCCCATGTTGAGTTCTAATTCTACACGAGTGGCTGCTCCAAACCCCAAGATTTCAAGATGAATAGCAGGTTTAAGCTTATATGCTTATCTGTACCGCAGTCTACCCCTTCCGGGGGGATCAAACCTCAAAGATGGAGGACTCCACAACGTATTCATCGATGGCTCCAATTTTCACTCGGAGCTTCCTCCACCCCTGAAGCTTGACGTTATCCTATCCTTCACTTCTAGGAAGTGTTTCGGAAGCTCCTCCGGCGGCAGGCCGTTTGTTAGGTATTTGGAGAACCTGCGTTTGTACAGTTCTGGATCTGAGGATAGCTGTGAGGCGTAATCCGCTATATGTTGACCTTTAAGCCTCTCCCAGCTTGGTATTACGCTCTCATCGTGGGGGACGATCCCCCCGGCGTCGAGGAACCCCTTCAAGGCTGCGAAGACCCTCGCCCCAGCCGACGGAGTCTGTAGGCCTATGTCTAAAACGGCCTCCCTAACCCCCCTAGCTACAGCTTTGAAGCCGCAGAGTAACCCTGTCAGGTATGCTGCCGGGAGGTTTCCACACCCACCCTTCCATCCATAGTCCCTAACGAGCTCCCTTGAATGGGCTGATGCTAAAACCTCGTCGCCTACAACCCTAGCCTTGATGAGCTGCACGTTCATATGCCTGGAGGAACCCCTAACCACGAGCCTTGGAAGCCCAGACTTCACCAAACCCCTCCTCAGGCGGTAGTCTGTCTTCCCCTCCCTCCTCCTCCGGAATGGAACCCTATACCTCGGACCCCTAGCCATCACCTCCTCCTCCAGAGGTTGTTGGCATCTATATAACGTTCCATATCGGCTATGGACTTGAAGGCTCCGCTCTTGGCCATCACGTAGAGCCTGCGGTATGCCCCCTCCACTATGAGACGTCTGCTCTTCAACTCGCGGAGCCTCCTCCTGAGAGCCCTGATCCTCATCATCCACATCCTCTTCCTTGGAAGCCTAGCCTTCCTTGTTCCGCTCCTTGATCCCGGACCCCTCCTCAAACCCTTCCTCTTCTTTTCATGTATGATCCTGGCTCGAGCTCTGCTTACCCCCTTCTTCTTTAGGGCTCTGATCGCCCCTTCATGGATCAGCTTCCTGATCTCCTCCCTAGTTATGGCTGACTCTACCTCCTCCATCCTGTCTGGGTCTATCCAGACCCTGTTCAAGCCCACCTTAAGTATCTCGGCGGCAAGCCTCCGTTGGTTTCTCAGGCTCATCTTGAAGCATCCATCCCGTTCATTCCAGCTCCCTAAGCTTCGCGGGGTTAAGCACGTGTATACCCAGCTCCCTAGCCCTATTCGTGATCTCAACCCTCTTCCTGTATCCAACCTGATGCGCGATCCTCACCGCTTCAGCCTTCGGGTCAACCTTCTCCAAGTCCTCCAGGTTGAAGACCCTAACCTCCCTGTAACCGGATGGGTGTAGACCCTTCACAACGTTTGGGGTTCCATAGCCGATGTTTGGTGAGGGGGGCCACCCCTTAACCCTCATCCTCATCTTGCTGTCTATACCCCGCGGCCTCCTCCAGTTCTCCTTTATCCTCTTATACCTCCAGCTCTCCTGCCTCTTGAACTTAGGCTTAGCCTTCCTGTCGTACTTCTCCTTCCTCTCCGGCTTCTCAAGCCTCCTCTTGGACGGCAACCTACATCCCCCTACCCTTCTCGTATATGTAGATCCCGTCGAGGAATACCCTTGGATCCTTACCCTTAACCTTCGAAGCTTGCTCTATGTTCGCCGCCGTCTGGCCTACATCCTCAATGTTTATACCCCTAACTATAACATCGTCACCCTCCACTGAGACCTTTGCGTCGCCGACTATCTTGGCCATCCTGAAGCCTCTCTCACCCACAAAGTTTCCTATCAGAACCTTATCGCCCTCAACCTTAACCGAGATTGGGAAGTGGGAGTACACTATCTTCAGCTTGTACGTGAAGCCCTCGGTCACCCCAACTATCATGTTCTTGATGTGGGATGCCACGGTTCCGACTAGGGCTGCCTCCCTCTTCCTAGGCCAGAGGGCTTCAACCTTAACGGTTCCTCCTTCAACATGTATCGAGACTGGGGCGTGGGAGAAGTCTCTAACGAGGGTTCCCTTCTCGCCTTTAACCTCAACTACTCTACCCTTCACCGTGACCTCCACGTTCTCCGGTATCTCCACAACCCTTGCCTCGACCATCCTCATCCCCTTTCTCCCTCACCCCTCAATCTTAGTAGACGTATGCGAGGAGGCGTCCCCCGATACCCCTCTTCTTCGCCTCCCTATGGGACATAACCCCCTCGGGGGTTGAGATTACGAGTACGCCTATATCCCTGGATGGGAGGTAAACCTTCTCCCACCTCTCTATCTCGTTGGCCTTCGTTGGGAACCTGGGCCTTATTGCTCCACACTTGTTTATCCTACCTAAGAGTTGAACTCTGAATTTTCCAGTTCGGCCGTCATCTATGAACTCGAATTCGCCTATATAACCGTTCATCTGGAAGACCCTCAGTATCTGCCCTAGGAGCTTCGATGCCGGGGTTATTATGCACTCCCTCTTCCTCCTCACCTCGTTGTTAACTATGGTGGTTAAGCCGTTGGCTACCGTATCCATCCCGGTCCCCCTACTCATACTTCCTGAAGCCTAACTTCTCAGCTACCTCCCTGAAGCATTGGCGGCAGAGGTATAGCCCGTACTTGCGGATAACCGGGCCGTAGGAGCCGCATCTCCTGCACGGCCTACTGCCCTTACCGTACTTCTTCCTCTTACCCCTCTGGCTCGCCGTATCAGTCACCCCCTACAACCTCAACGCCGAACTCGTTCATTACGTAGAGGATGGACTCCTCACGTCTCAGGAGGTGGCTCGTCCCAACCTTCGACTTGACCCTCCTCCTACGTTTAACTCTGTACCCGGGCCTCTCCATGGCCACGCATACATCCATCCCTATTATCCCAAGTTCGGGTTTATATCTCGTTCCCGGTATCTCTATATGCTCCCTTATCCCGAAGGCGAAGTTCCCAAACTCATCGAAGGATTCACTTGATATTCTATTCCCTACAGCTTGGAAAGCCTTCTTTAGGAATTTTATGGCCCTCTCACCTCTAAGTGTGACTAGACACGCGATGGGTTCACCCCTCCTTATCCCGAAGTCCCTTATAGTCTTCCTCGCCCTCCTTACGCATGGTTTCTGTCCGGTTAGCTCCTCAAGTATCTTCGACGCGTTCTCTAGGGGTTCACCCGACTTTCCAACCGAGACGTTCACAACCACCTTCTCAATTCTGGGTTTAAGCATGGGGTTCTCCTCCCACCGCCTGTAGACCTCCTCTTCATTAAGCGCTCTTTTAGGCATCCTCAGCTTCCCTCCAGCTCTGGAAGGGAGATTAGGGGTTTCTCCTCCCCTACCACGAAGGCGTAGTTTAGGGTTGTCTGGTAACGTTCACCCCTCGGGTCGCATATTGTAACTAAAGCCCTCTCCCTCTTCTTCCCAGCCTCCTCATCTATGGATACAATGTTGCCGTATCTGCCCATGTTCTTCCCGCCGGTGAACATCACGTAGACCCCCTCCTTTAAGGGTACGTGTTCAAGCATCTCCTGACCTTTAAAACCTATCTTAAGGGTGTCGAAGGTTTTATACACATCCTCCTCCGGGTTTCTCGGGTCCTCAACCCTTATTAGGATGTTCCTCCCGTCGTGGAGGTTGAGCTGTATATGTCCACCTTTAACCGTGCTCTTCCCCTCTATCCTGCAGAGCTTAAACTCAGCCTCACCCTCACCTATCGGGTGGAGGCGTAAACCCTTCTTTGAGGGTAGAACCCGATAGTGGAGTTTGAGTTCCGGTATGGAGATTACATCCATTATCCCGGCTGGGAAGCGTTCATCCCTCCTAACCCTACCGTCCACGAGTATCTTACCCTCCGATATTATCCTCCTAGCCTCCCTCCTAGTCTCGGCGTATCCTAGCATCTCACGGACAGCTATCAGGAGGGGGATGCACCTCTCGATCGGGTGGGGGCCTGGGCTGGGCTTAACTGTCCAGTGGAAGCTCTTCCTGCGGATCGGCCAGAACCTCGGCGCCGCCTCCCTCTTTATATGTTTTCTTCCTCCCTTCTTACCCATTTTATGCACCCTCAGCCTCCTTTACGGGCTCTCCAGCCTCCTCAACCTCTTTCACCCCTTTAACCTCCTCAGCCTCCTCAGCCTCAGGTTTAGCCTTCCCAGCTCCCTTCCTCTCTATTATCTTCCTCCTCATCTTGTCATCCAGGTTTAGGCGGATTATCTCAACTTTGGATGGATGGATCGGGATGTGTATGGTTGATCCATCCGATTTCTCCTTGGTTAGGCCCTCGATGTAGATCCTCATCTTCCTCCTGTCAACCCTTGTAACCTTCCCCTCGAATCCCTTCGTGTCACCCCGCATAACCCTAACGGTGTCGCCAACCCTGACAGTTATCGAGTTGAAGCCGTAGGACTCCCTCAGCTCGGATGAGAGGGGAGCTGACATGAAGTGGGCCCTAATGTGGAGTGGGGCTTGGTGGAGCATCCTCCTCTGTTTCCTCGGCTTCCCACTCTTCACCCTAACCGAACCCTCCTAGATTATTATGCTCGATGCGCTGGCTATCCTGGGCCACCTCTCAGCCGCCTCCCTAGCTACGGGTCCACGTATCTCTGAACCCTTCATCTCCCCGTCCGGCGTTATTATGACCGCTGCGTTATCTTCGAATTGGACCCATATCCCCTCTGGGCGTCTGTACGGCTTCCTCTGCCTCACTATTACCGCCCTGAATATCTTCTTCCTCATGTCCGGTGTACCCCTCCTAACCGAGACGACTACCATATCGCCCACCGACGCCGTTGGAAGCCTTCTCAGTCTACCCTTGTATCCAACCACTTGGATGAGCCTCAGAACCTTCGCACCTGAATTGTCCGCGCATTTTATCAGTGAACCGACTGGTAGCCCCCTCGATACTTTGGGTTTGCTCCCGACCGCACCCCTCGTCAGTAAGGCTCTGAACCTAGCCCTCGCCGCCAACCTTCCTCCCTCCCTCTATTACCTCAATCACAACGAAGGAGACGGTCTTACTTATCGGCCTACACTCAGCTATCCTCACCCTGTCTCCCTCCTTGGCGTTTATGCATGGGGGGTTGTGGGCTGGGATTCGGCTCCTCCTCCTCTCGTAACGCTTGAACTTTGGAACGTATTTTAGGTAGTCCCTCCTCACGATCACGGTCTTGTCCATCTTTGCGCTTGCAACTACCCCCTCCAATATGCGTCCCCTGATGGACAGGGTTCCATGGAAGGGGCAGTTTTTGTCCTTGCACTCCACCTTCGCCCCTTTAAACCTAGACGACCTCATCACCAGAGCCTCCTCACCCTCCTCTTGACCCTATCCTCCGGTCGACCGATTATCGCCTTACCTTCAACCTCAACCACTGTCCCATCTTGGAGTGTGAAGTGGAAGACCGCTTCCCCCTTGACTATAACCTTCCTCTCACCCTTATCATTCAGTATTACGATCGTGTTACGGGTCTCGTCTATAACCCTGCCGGAGACCTTCTTGTAGTATGGGTTTGTGCTCCTAGCAACCTTGGCCCTTAACCCTATGAACTCATGTTGGAGTATGGACGGCGAGACCCTCACGACCTTCCTCCCCCTCCCTTCAACCTCTCCTCGTTCTCGATTGTCAATATCCTCGCGATGGCCCTCCTTATCTCACGTATCCTAGATGGGTCTTCGAGGGATCCGCCGGCCTTCACCATGGTTCTAAGCCTCATCAGCTCGGTTCTCAGTTCCTCGAGGCGTCTCCTCCTCTCCTCAGGGGACATCCTACGTATCTCGCTCACCCTCAGTATCGGCATCACTCTTCAGCCTCCTCAATCCCTTCCCACCCGCCGCCTCAGCCTCGATTATCTTCACCTGATCTGGGAACTCCGCTCCGGGAGGCAGTATCTTAACCTTAACCCCGAAGGTTCCGGGTTTTAGCTGGACGTGAACCACAGCCTTCTTGACGTACTTTATCGCGGGGTCTCCACTCTTAGGTAGATATCCCGCAGTGAACTTCTCGGTTCTCGCCCGTTCCGTTCTCAACTTTCCGCTCACCGTTATCTCAACCCCTAGGGCTCCGGCGTCCATTATCTGGTTTAAACCCCAGAAACAGGCTCTTCTGAAGTGTATTCCACGCCTCAAGGCTGAGGCTATACGTGAGGCCATAACATACGGGTTCAGTTCTGGAACCTCTATCTCAGCCACCGATATCTGCGGGTTTGATAATCCAAACTTCTCCTCCAATGTTCTGGCTAGGTTCTTTATGGTCTCACCGCCACGCCCGATCACTATCCCTGGGCGCATGGTATATATGACAACATGGGTTCCGAGGGGGGTTCTGGTTATGTCAACCCCTCCGTATCCAGCCCTCTCAAACCTCCTACTTAGATACTCATCTATCTCAGCCCTCTTCATGTTCTCCTCCAAGAAGCGCTTTATCGACGACATGGCCTACACACTCCTCTGCTCCAGAACGAGTTCTATATGGCAGAGGGCTTCAAAGCGCGGGGTCGACCTACCCATCGCCCTGGGGATATACCTCTTTATCTTGGTCCCCGGATATGCGGATGCATGGATTATCTTGAGGTTCTCAACGTCGAGGCCCTTATACATGGCGTTGGCCTCCGCGCTTTCCAATATCTCCAGTATCTTCCTGGCAGCCTTAACTGGATACCTACCCGCATAGAACTTGTCCAAACCCCTTCTGTGGGGTATCTTCTTCTTATAACGCCTGAAGGGGACGGCCCTCTTCTTCGCGATAACCTGCTCTAGGAACTCCTTAGCCTCGTTTAGGGTCATACCCTTTATCGCCGCGCAGACCTCACGGGCCGCTTTAGGGGATACCCTAACCTCACGTCCACTCGCCTTCACGGTTGTGCCGGGATCTAGATCCACGATGGAGTATCCCCACTTAGGCATGTCAACCACCGACTTGACTTCCAATCAAGAGACTCACGGTTATTTATAAGAGTTACGTACTTCTTATATGGTATTGTTGAGATGGGAGGGTCAAGTCTCCCCTTGCACCCGGTTAATCCCATCCTTCGTATACATAAAGGAAAGTTATTGTCCATGTAAATTTAGAGGTAGGGTATGAGGGCGGCTAGGTTTATTCAAACCTGAAGGATCCCTCTATGATCCTCTTGTAAGTTTCAGCGCTCCCCCTCGCTTTTCTACTCTTCGTCTCAAGGTCGACGGC
>CAZCOP010000049.1:7862-11614 GCA_964499825.1 uncultured Candidatus Bathyarchaeia archaeon | reverse complement strand
GCGTGGACGGGTAATCCCCCTATATACCTCATGCCTAGGGTGAAGGCCCATTGACAGAGCATCCTGTTGGCGACCATCTGGAAGCCCTGGTTGCTGGCGACAGCTATGGTTAATACCGGAATCCCTTTTAATTCCCCGCTCCAGATGAAGGGGTATAACCTCTCGATGAACAAGTGTGTGAGCGCATCTGCAGTCCAGAAGTGTACTGGTGATGCTATTATGAGTCCATTCGCCTTCTCAACCTTCATCCATAGGGCTCCCTTCCCCCTCTTTCCCATGTCATCCGGTAGGATGCAGCGGTGCTTCTCAGCCCTTATACACTCGTAACATGATGTGCATGGGCCGAACTTGTAGTCTAACAGGCGTATAAGTTCAATCTCAACGCCATCAACCGTTGCCGCTCCTTCAAGAGCTTCCTTCAAGACTTTAACTGTGTAGCCGTCTCTCCTGGCGCTTCCGACGATGCCTAAAACCCTAGCCATAACCAAACCTCACCTAAATTTACCTACAATGCATGGATAAAACTTCTGATAATGTGTTGTATGTCCTCAGTAGTGTGGGTGCCTGTGCTCCCATGCTGGCGGAACCCAAGCTAAACCCAGGTTCTCGACCGCCCTATCCAGTGAGGATTGTCCATCATGAAGGGTCCAGAGGAAGTGTCCCGGGAGAAGGGCGTCAACCTTTAGACCCGAAAGCTTCCCTATATTCCTCCTGTACTCTTTTAGGCTTGAGCCGGGCCAGTTTCCCAGCCCTATGGTCCCGCCGAGGAAGACGACATCGGATGAGAAGAGTATCCTGTAGCCGTCCCTGTCTAGGAGGTAGCACGCAGGGGCCCAGCTATGTCCTGGAACGATGATGACTCGTATGTTGTATCTTCCTATCTGGATGTTCTCCCCGTCTTTCACCATCCGATCAGGCTTGCAGTGTTTGAATTTATAATCCTTTGGGTATATGAGGCTCCTCTTTGCTACATCAAGGCCTATCTCGTGATCTGTGCCTCTCTCTAGGAGTTCTCCCTCAACCTCTGTGCACACAACCTCGCAGCCCGTCAACCTCTTCATCTCCGCGCATCCGCCTGCGTGGTCTGCGTGGCAGTGGGTCAGTAGTAGGTGTGATATTTCTCTCTCGTCGAAGCCCTCACCCCTTATATTCTCGATTATCAGCTCAGTCTCCAATCCGACGCCTGCGTCTATTAGGGTAAGCTCCCCACCGCAGTCCAGTAGGTATACATGGCAGTCGAAAGGGTTTGAGAGGCGTATCTGTCCACTCCCAACCATATAAACCCCATCGGTTATCTTCAAACTGATCACCACAGATAAGTAGAGAAGTTGGCTTAGCATTTTAACCCTTCCACCTAGAGGTTGGATGCGATAACTGTAGCCCTATCAAGGAATCCTTGTGAGGTTGAGAGGTTCACTGCTGGGGCGCTCGCCAGATACTTATGCATGATGGTCGATGAACCCGTTAAAGTAAACCATTCTGAGTAGGGCTGTCCCAGATCTAGCCAGAGCGAGGCTTGATAGGTTATTGGAAGAGCTGAACTACCGAGAGATTGATTTCATCAGCTGCATTCTACTGGAGAGGGATCCTTAGGTTAAGTCCTCCAAGGCTTCTCTCATTCTCCCAATCGCCTCCGAGAGTTTCTCTTTCGAGGTTGCGTAGGATATCCTGATATATCCCTCACCGAAGCTTCCGAAGGCTGATCCAGGGACTGTAACAACCTTAGCCTTCTCGAGTAGGTACATGGCTAGATCCTCTGACCGCATACCGAAGGCTCTTATGTTTGGGAATGCGTAGAAGGCTCCCTTCGGCTTGAAGCATCTGAGCCCATCTATCGCTGAGAGTTGTCGCATAACTAGGTTCCTACGCTCCTTGTATTCCCTAACCATCTCCTTTACGCACTCGTCTGGTCCGGTTAGAGCTGAGGCTGCCGCTAGCTGTGAGATGGAGCTTGGGTGGGCGACTAGGTGCTCCTGGAGCTTCGTCATCTTGGCTATTATCTCCTTATCCGCCACTGCGTATCCTATACGCCAGCCAGTCATAGCGTAGGTCTTGGATAGTGTGAATAAGCTTATCGTCCGCTCCATCATCCCGGGTAGCGAGGCTGGGCTTAGGTGGCGATTTCCATCGTAGACTATCCTTTCATAGGCCTCATCTGAGATCACGAGGATATCCCTGTCCCTAGCTAGGTCTGCTATTCCCCTTATCAAGCTCTCACTGAAGACTGAACCCGTTGGGTTTGAGGGTGAGTTTATCAGTATGGCCTTCGTCTTCTTTGTGATGAGACGTGAAAGCTCTTCTATATCCGGCTGGAAGCCTGTGTCCTCGTCCAGTTTATACTCAACTGGTCTGCCGCCCGCCATTAAGACCTGGGCTTTGTAGCTTGCGAAGCCTGGGCTCGGTATCAGAACTTCGTCACCAGGATCGATTAATGCAAGCATGGTCAGTGATAAGGCTCCCATCGAGCCGACGGTTGCCATAACCTCAGTCTCGGGGTCTACATCTATCCGGTTCTCCCTCCTGAGCTTCTGAGCTGCAGCCTCCCTGAACTCAACCAATCCGACGTTTGGAGTGTAGTGGGTGTATCCCTCCATCATGGCTCTATTTGCAGCCTCAATTATGTGTGTGGGGGTTTTAAAGTCTGGTTCACCGAGCGTTAGGTTTATCACATCCTTGAGCTTCTGGGCCTTATTGAACATAGCCCTAACGCCTGACTCTGGAACGCTCCTAGCGCGTTCTGATAGAAATCTGGAAGCCAAACGTAACTCCCCCAACCTTACATTCTCACCATGCTATCCAAACGGTTAATACCATTTAACGGTTTAAGAAAATATTGTCCTTTCGGTTAGGTAAGGCTTAATATCACTTCTAGTGAATGGGTTTATGGAGGACTTGAGATTGAAGTATGGGATAGCCGTAGACCTTGGAGCTACCTACCTTAGGGTTGTAGCTGGATATAGGGATGGAAGCTTCATAGCTAGGATCGTTGAGAAGACTAACCTACGCGAAGGGCCTGACGCCATAAGCCGCCAGATAATCAAGCTAATAAGGAGGATATGCGTAGAGAACAAGCTAAAAACCGAGGATGCTGTTGGTATAGGTGTCGGAGCCTTCGGACCGCAAGACCCCGTTAGGGGTGGAATATCCAAGCCGGCCAACGCACCCTACGAGTTCATACCGGTAAGGGAACCCCTAACCGAGGAGTTTAAGGTTCCAGTTGAGGTTATGAACGACTGCGCCGTGGCTGCCATAGGTGAAAGGTTCTACGGGGCAGGGAGGGGTATAGACAACTTCGTCTACATAACGATAAGTACAGGGATTGGAGCTGGCGTCTACGTTGACGGTCGCATGTTGTTGGGGAAGGATGGGAACGCCCACGAGATAGGCCACATAGTCGTCGACTATGAGGGACGCCTAATCTGTGGATGTGGGAAGAGGGGTCATTGGGAGGCTTACTGCTCAGGAAGGAACATACCGAACTACGCGAGGTTGATAATCGAGGAGGAGAAACTCATGAGGAGGTTTGAGGAGAGCTACCTATACAAGGTGACATCCGGTAAGCTTGAGGAGATAACCGCAAAGAATATCTACGACGGAGCAAAAGCTGGTGACCAACTCTGCAAATACCTAGTCAACCGGGTCGGTAAGATAAACGCGATGGGGGTAGCCTCGGCCATAAATGTCTACGACCCATCAGTTGTAATTCTGGGCGGAGCCGTCGTACTGAACAATGTCGAGGAGGTGCTAACCCC
>CAZCOP010000049.1:0-7762 GCA_964499825.1 uncultured Candidatus Bathyarchaeia archaeon | reverse complement strand
ACCCAGAGAGATGAAGGAGTCCGTATACCCAACGGTAACCGATAGGATGAGCCCTGTTATGATCGGCCCCAACATCTGCCCTATATCCATTATCGTCGCCAAGAAGCCCATAGCGGCGCCGTAGAGATCCTTCCTAGCCAAGTCGCCGACTAGGGCTGGGGTTGCCGATGTGACCATCGAGTAGCTGAGTCCATACATTATCGAGATAGCCAATAGGATCGGGAACAACCTGACGAAAGGTATCATGACCAACGATACGGCGCCTATTATGAGCCCAACAGTTATCGGCATCCTCCTACCTATCCTATCCGAGAGCCTGCCCATGAAGGGGTTCACCAAGGGTATGAAGACGAGCTGCGAACCCGTTATCACGCCTATCAGGAAGGGATCTAACTTAACGACGTTCTTCAAGTATCCAACTAGGAAGAACTCGAGGGCGCCATAAGAGTATCGGACAGATGCCTCGACTAGGCCAGCGGTCAGTATCCCACGGTTGGCCGCGACTGCACTCCACCCCTCAATGATGCTTAGAGATCTAGAGCGACTGGGGGTCTCCTTCTTTTCCTCTCCTTCCAGCCTCTCCTCCTTTAGGAGTATAAGTGTAACCAAGAAGGCTGCAATACCTGCAACGCCGACCGCCAAGTATAGAGCCTTGTAGTTCCAGACAGTAACGGATAGGATGAACCCGCCAAGGAAGGGGGCTATACCTCTACCAACTATAGTGGCGGATGTGAAGGTCGATATCTTCTCCCCCCTGCTCGATGGGAACATCTCCGCTATCGCAGCTCTAGCCACTGGGACGAAGATAGCTGTCGCAAAGCCGTGATAAAAGCGTACGATGACCAGCTGCCACCAAGAATCTATCAGAACGTAGAAGAAGGGTGCGGAGGCGAAGATTATGCTCGAGGCGAGTAGAACCCTCCTTCTCCCGAAGATGTCGGACAGTGAACCAGCCGGTAGGCTTATCAGGACACCTGGTACAGTTGAGGCCGCTGCGACTGTCCCCATCAATGCTTCTGGCGTATTTAGGCTCTCGGCGAAGGGATTCAAGACTGGATTCTTCGACATCGTTGAGCTAAGCATGGCCACCGCTCCAACGATGCATAGAATGATGAAGAACGAACCATCTAAGAGCTCCTTCCTCTCCAATTAATCTTCACTAAACTCTATACATCTATTCTTCGTCCATATCCAATTACAGACGTATAAGGCTTTTTATATTGAGAGAATTCCTCATATAGCTTAGAGTGTTCAGGAAATCCAAGGTTGAAACCTCCTCATTCATCCTCACATAATCCGAAAAAGATAAGAAGGTAAATCTTAAATCTTTAAGAATACGCTAGGTGGTTTCCGCATTGATAATGGAGTTCTTGAAGGAGAGGGCTAAGAGGAAGCAGATGAGGATAGTCCTACCTGAAGGCTTGGAGGATAGAATAATCATGGCGTCTGTCAAGGCGGTTGAGGAGGGTATAGCTAAGCCGATACTACTCGGAGACGAGGATATGATAGCCAAGAGGGCTGAAGCTCTCGGGTTAACCCTCAAGGGAGTTGAGCTTTTGAACCCAGAGACTAGTCCGAAGATGGAGGGGTACATCAGAGAGTACCTAGAGTTCAGGAAGGGGAGGAAGATTAACGAGGCAATAGCGAGGAGGATACTGAGGAGACCAATTTATTATGGAGCCATGATGGTTAGGATGGGCGACGCCGACGGGATGGTTGCCGGAGCTGTATCGATAACCGCGAGTGTGATAAGGGCAAGCCTACTACTGATAGGACTCCAAGAGGATATAACTATACCATCAAGCTTCTTCATAATGGAGACCGGGAACGAGGCCGTCGGAGAGGACGGAACCCTCATATTCGCGGATGCAGCCGTAAACCCGGACCCGACGCCGGAGCAGCTGGCGGATATAGCCATAGCCTCGGCGAGAAGCGCTAGAACCCTCCTTGGATGGGAGCCTAGAGTGGCCATCCTATCCTTCTCAACCAAGGGTAGCGCTGCGCATCCCTTGGTCGATAAGGTTATAGAAGCAGTCAAGATAGCTAAATCCAAGGCTCCGGATATAGCGATAGATGGTGAACTCCAGGCGGATGCAGCCCTAATACCCGAAGTAGCAAGGAGGAAGATAAGGGGTGAAATGGGACGGGTGGCGGGCAAAGCGAATATACTTATATTCCCAGATCTGAACGCTGGGAACATAGCCTACAAGCTCGTCCAACACGTATGCGGAGCTGGAGCATACGGTCCAATACTCCAAGGCTTCAGGAAGCCCGTCAGCGACCTCTCAAGGGGAGCCAAAGCCGAGGAGATTGTGGGCGTCATCACAGTTATTAATATACTCTCTCAAGGTATGACGTAACGGGATGGAGGTTTGTGATCGTGAAGGTGCTGGTTGTGAACTGTGGGAGCTCAACGATAAAGTATAAGGTCTTTGACCTACTGGGTGGAGAGAAGCTCAAGGAGTCGGCCTCCGGCCTCCTAGATAGAGTTGGCGCCGAGATTTCCACACTAACCCATAAACGCGGTGGAGACACCTTCAAGTTAGAGTTGAAGGTCAGAGATCATAGAGAGGGGCTTGAGGCCATACTGAAGATATTGACAAGCGAAGAGTATGGGGTGATAGGGGACCTCTCAGAGGTCTACGCTGTCGGTCATAGGGTTGTCCATGGAGGGGATTCCTTCTTCAAGTCAACGTTGGTGACCGATAAGGTTTTGGAGGTCATTAGGGAGTGGTCCGAGATGGCTCCACTACATAACCCAGCCAATATAGCTGGGATAGAGGCAGCTATGGCCCTAATGCCGGATACGCCTCAAGTGGCGGTCTTCGATACAGCCTTCCACCAGACCATGCCGGTGGAGGCATACCTATACGCCATACCATACGAACTCTACGAAAACTACAAGATACGCCGCTACGGCTTCCACGGGACATCCCACCGGTATGTGGCCCATAAGGCGGCTGAGGTCCTAGGCACTGACCTATCGAACCTCAAGATGGTTACCTGCCACCTGGGGGCTGGATGTAGCATAACAGCCGTGAAGGGCGGTAAGTCCATAGATACAAGTATGGGATTCACACCGCTAGAGGGGTTGGTCATGACGACGAGATCTGGCGACGTAGACCCTTCGATAATCTTCTTCTTGGTTAAGAGATGTAACATGACGCTAGACGAGGTTGAGAGCCTCCTAAATCGGGAGAGCGGATTGAAGGGCCTATCCGGGATAAGCGGCGACGTCCGCGACTTGAGGAGGGAACTGGATAGGGGTAATAAGATGGCTGAGATAGCCCTAAGGGTCTTCGCTTATAGGGTTAAGAAGTATATAGGCGCCTATACAGCCGCTATGGGGGGACTTGACGCCATAGTCTTCACAGCTGGGATAGGTGAGAACGATTGGAGGATGAGAGAGGCGATATGTGAAGGCCTAGAAGCCCTAGGCGTCGAGATCGATCCGGAGAAGAATAGGGTTGCATCGAGGGAGCCCAGAGTGGTAAGCCGTGATTCTTCCAGGGTTAAGGTTCTGGTCGTACCGACGGATGAGGAGTTAGCTATAGCCCTAGAGACGATATCTGTCCTGAGCGAGAGTGGTAAGCCGTGATAAAAGTTAAATCGCCCCGGGTTAAAACTAGATTGGAGGAGATGCCGTTTGAAGCTGTGCATATTTGAAGATCATAAGTTCGACAGCCTATATCCCATGACCATGACGAGGCCGGTGTTCGAGCTAAGATGCGGAAGGACTACGCTCATGGAGAAGATAAAGAGGGATCTCCCAAACCTTGAGACTGTCTACTTCCTGAGGGAACACCTAACCGGGGTCTTCAGGGAGAGGGTTAAAGATGGGTTGATAAACGAGCTCAATGCCTTGAAGGACGATGTACTCTTGGTGAACGGCCGCCTCCTAGCTAAGAGGGGAGACCTGAAGGTTGAGGGAGACGAGGAGGTAGCGGTGAATGGGGGCGACATAGTCTACGTCAGGGCTAAGAAGGCAACTATGGAGAGGATGCTCGCTGGAACCCTAGATGAGACCCTCAAGAACCTCAGGGATGAGTTGAGTGTAAGAGAGACCAACCTAACCATGATAGAGTACCCATGGGATCTGATAAACGAGAATCCAAAGGCTATAATTGAGGACTTCAAAGCCATCGGTGGAGGGGGAATACGTGGCGACCTTCACCCTCAATGCGTCATACTTGGTGATAAGGAGAACCTATACATAGCTAAGACGGCTAGGGTATACCCCTATACTGTGCTGGACGTCGAGAACGGACCGATAATGATAGATGAGGGAACGGTTGTTCATCCCTTCAGCCGGATAGAGGGACCGGCCACAATAGGTAGGGACTGCTGGATACTGGGCGGCAAGATAAGGAGTGGGTCAAGCTTCGGTCCAGTTTGTAGGGTTGGAGGGGAGACTGAGGAGTCCATAATCCACGGCTACACCAACAAGTACCACACCGGCTTCCTGGGGCACTCTTATGTGGGGGAGTGGGTCAATATAGGTGCCTTAACGACGAACAGCGACCTAAAGAACGACTACATGACCGTACAGGTATACTTCAAGGGTGAGTTTGTGGATACGAAGACCCAGAAGGTAGGCTCCTTCATAGGGGACCACACCAAGTTCAGTATAGGGTGTATCCTTAACACCGGCAGCATCATAGGGGTGGCATGCAACATACTTGCCTCCGGTGAACCGACACCGAAGTACATACCAAGCTTCTGTTGGTACTTCAGGGGGAGGTTCAGCAGGGGGGCGGGCTTCAGGAGGACGATCACGACGGAGAGGAGGATGATGGCTAGAAGGGGCGTCGAGATGACTGAGGCGAGGGTGAAACTCCTAAGGCGCATATACGACGATACCAAGGAGGAGAGGGAAAACCTAATTAGAAGGAGTAGGGCTAAAGCACTATTAAGGGGTAGGCGCCGATAAGGTGTGATGCGATTTGGCTGAGGATGTGGAGGCTAGGTCTAAGAGGATAATTGCGGAGCAGTTTGGAGTCGACCCTGAAGAGTTGACGTATGAGACCCACCTCGTCCGGGATCTGTTGATGGAGTCGCTGGATAAGATAGAGCTCATAGCGGCCTTCGAGGAGGAGTTTGACTTAGAGATACCCGAGGAGGAAGCCGAGCAGAACGTAACCGTTGGGCAGGTCATAAATTACATCAAGAAGAAGCTGTCCAGCAAGGAGGTCACCTGACAAATACCTCAGCTCAACCCCAGACGACCGCCCACGATCCTCAAACACGGTAGGCAGGGTGTCAAAACTTTTGATCGTTAAGGGCGTCGGTGTAGATGTCATATCAATAGAGAAGTTCAAGCGCAGCGTTGAGAGGGGAGGGCGTGGATTCTTGGAGAGAATCTTCACGAAGAAGGAGATTGAGTACTGTTTCTCGATGGGTGATCCATATCCCCACCTCGCCGGGAGGTTCTGCGTCAAGGAGGCGGTCTTGAAGTCGTTAGGTTTGGGGATCGGTGGAGGCGTGAAGTTGAGGGATATAGAGGTCTGCCTAGACAAGTGTGGGAGACCCTACATTAACGCCATGGGTTCATTAAGGGGCTTCATGGATAAGATGGCTGGGGGCCGTCTCCTTGTGAGTATGAGTCACAGTGAGGACTACGCTGTAGCCGTGGCTATACTGACCGAGATTGATAGAAAAGAGGGATAACCGAGACTCTTTCATTCAGAATCATTTTTCCCTTCGTCTAGAGTGTAGGGGTCGAGCTCTAATCGTGAAAACCCCGGTGAGAACCCACATCAAGATGGCGAAAACCATCAACAACCGGTCTCTAATCAGATACCTATAGATCAACATATCTATATCCTCCATTTTGGATAGCATCTGCAGAGACCCCGAGCCCTTAGGCCATGGGAAGAGGGAGCCCCTCGGCGCAGTCCTCCACATGACCTCTCCATCTTCCATCTCAATTATGTACTTCGTGGCCACCTCGTGAGCCGCTACGGTGTAAGCTGTGATCAACATCGAGAACACGGCCAGCATGAATGTTATGATTAGGGCTTCCGCCCTTCCCACTATCCCTCACCAAGCATAGATTGTCTGCGTATTTATATAATTCTAGACTCTAGAACAGTGGGTTTTTTTGTCTTTTAGAGCGTTATAGGTAGTTGAGTCCGTAGGTTGGCGTTGGGAGTGGCAGCGTCCTCCTCAGATATTCCGGAACCCCCTTAACCCTTAACCTTGGTTGTCCATTGTACCTCAATCTATCCGGCGCTCCGAAGAATAGTTGCGTCAACGCTTCAATTCTCTCCAGAGCAACCTCATCCCCGTCAATTATTAAATTCGCCCCTCCATCCAGCTTCCTAAGCTCAAGCACACTTATCTTCCGCTCAGTTCTCTCCTCAAGGTATGGCTTAACCTTCTCGAGGAAGCTTTTTGGGTTTACTATTAACATGCTGGCATGAGCTTGTGAAGGCGGCCTCTCCAAGCCCTGCGCCTCGAGAAGGCTCAGTAATTCATGGTCTTGGTGGGGAACATTTAGGCACACGAACCTAACCCCTGTCTTATCTTGCATATACCTCACCAGTTTTATTACGGCCTCCCTGGAGCCTGCATACTCAAAGATGTTCAACTCTTCCTCTCCATCCGGGAATAACCCGGTTGACGCGTAGGCTACAGGTCTTCCAGCTCTCCTCGCTATGTATAGGCTTAATGGGACGTTTGAGTTTATGCCTCTCTCCACAAGCAGTCTGAACTCGTTTAGGTTACGCCTATACCTAACTGGTTCCCTCTGATATATCTCGACTAGGTCGGGGAGATCGTTAGTTTCATACCTAGTTATCTCTAAGTCTCCACCAACAGGTTTGAGTTCTCCTCTTTCTATCCGGTAGTGGTAAACCCATCCGGCCTCTAAGCATCCAGCCCTCACGTATAGATCTCTGAAGCCCGAGATGAGTACAAGCTCCACCCCGTCGTTTCTCATCTTGGAGAGAGAGTCCCTAACCAAGAGTGTGGCGTAGCCCCTACCTCTATAGTCTGGGTGTGTGCAAACGCAGCCCATGAAACCTACCTTAAGCCAAATTCCATATAGGAGTAGTTCACCCTCCCACAACGCGATATGGGAGATGGGCCTACCATCCTCAACTATAACCCTTATATTCTGGATGTTCTCTTCACAGAATACGTGGGGAAGTATCTCACGCATGGTCAATGGGATCCTCCTCCCAGATAGAAACACTTCATCGACCAGTTTGACGGCCTTCTGGAGTTCCTCAGGCTTGGCGGCTCTAGGCCCCTCGATCATCCGTCTACCTCCCGGTTAATCTTCTGATCGTTTAGAGCCGTCTTAAAAATTATGGGTTATCTCTGAGGATTTAGGGTGCGTTTGGCATCGAATGGAATATCCACCTAAGTTATGATTTTTGGAATCTCCCTTATGGTTGGATGGTGTAATCCGAATGGTCGTCGAGCCGGGCTTCCTGTTGCCCATGCGTAGTATAGATCGCGGTAAACTGAACTTGTCACGTTTTGGTCTGTATCTTATCGATTGATAGGTATAAATGCTTCCTGAGCCATCCATCGTCAACTGCGAAGTGTCACCTACAATCACGTGGCGCCGTTCAATAACTCCGGCATCCACCCTGCTCTCGGGTTAGGGTTGGGGGTTAATAGTAGGCTCCATACATCAAATCCCGGATTATCGACTTATTCAACACAGTAGACTAGGTCCCGTCTTAAAGCCACCCTATCAGTGTTATCCATTAGGTGGGGGTGGCTTACTAGGCGGTCTATTGGCATGGGGATG
>CAZCOP010000048.1:0-12339 GCA_964499825.1 uncultured Candidatus Bathyarchaeia archaeon | reverse complement strand
TGGCGCCGGGGAAGGGATTCGAACCCTTGAGGCCCGTTGGGGCCACTGGATCTCGAGTCCAGCGCATTTCCGCTCTGCCACCCCTTATGGGGTGGGGAGTCCGCTTTCTCCCCACCTGGCTACGGGTTTCCCCGGCTTCTCTCCTCTGTTTTTGAGAGTTCTTTTTGTTGTTTAATAAGGTTTCTCTCGTCGTTGTTAGTATATCCCTTCCTCTTCTGCCGTTTTTCTTATGGCTTCTTCTCTTGTTAGTCTTAGTTGTTCCATGTACTCTCTTATCTTGTATTCTAGTATGTAGGTGCTTCCCCAGAGCTTCCTATATTTCTCCTCTAGTCTTCTGTATAGTTCTTCTACGTCTTTTGGTTGTTCCATCCATCTCCTCCGCTCCTCTTGAAGCGTTATCCGCGCATACTCCTCCTCTAGGTATGGTAGTGCCTCGCTCACCTTGTTTAGGAGACCTATAGTTGAACTCTTCGTCTTGTGGATTAGGAGTATAACCGCTAGGAGACCTATCAGTGGATAAATCGAACTCAAGATTAGGGTGAGACTTACCGTTACAAATGTTAAGATTAAGGCGGTGTACAGTAGGCCGTTATATCTGAACCTAAACTCTATCGAGCTTGATCCATCTTCCGACATAACCTTCACATCTACGACCATTCCGAACGGCTTTACCAATCCAGCCTTGATAACCCCTGATTCAACGTCGTATCTGACCTTATCATCACCCAGTATTGAACCTAGAAGTTTAGTCAGATTCTCGTTTAGGTATTTAGGTGGAAGTTTGGTGAACAGCCTAACTCTAGTCGGGAAGGTGTAGGGGAATTTGATCCCTCCCATAAATATTAAGTAGGATTGGGAGATAACTATTTTGATGAGTGTTCTGGTTTTGGCATATATGAATGTCTGAGAGGAAGCAGAGATGGATGAGGAACAGAGGATTATGCTTGGGACATCCGGTTGGAACTATGAGGAGTGGGTTGGCCCTTTCTATGTTAGGAGGGAGAGGAAGTTCACGGAGTACGCGAGAGTCTTCAATACAACAGAGATAAACTCAACCTTTTATAGGTATCCAACCCCCGGAACAATACGTGGGTTGATCAGAGCATCCCCTAGGAGCTTCATCTTCTCAGCTAAGATGCCGAAGTTGATAACCCATAAGAAAAAGCTTAACCTAACCGAGGGAGTTAAGGACGACTTAGATAAGTTCCTAGGCATTATGGAACCCCTGCTCGAGGCTGGGAAACTTGGGGCCATACTGATCCAGCTCCCTCCAAGTATAACATATAACGATCACGTGGAGAGGTTGGAGGACTTTCTGGGGATTCTACCAGACAATTTTAGGTTTGCCATCGAGTTCAGAAACCTATCCTGGCTTAGGTCTGAAACTTGGAAGCTATTAAGAAGCTATAACGTTGCTTATACCATAGTTGATGAACCCCTACTTCCCCCGAAGATGGTTTATACAGCTGACTTCGCCTACATCAGGTGGCATGGGAGGGGAAGCCGCCCATGGTTTAACTACCGTTACAGTGAGTTAGAGTTGAGGGAGTGGGTTCCCAGGGTTAGGGAAGCCGCCGAGAAGACCGGTAGGGTTTACGGGTACTTCAACAACCATTTCCATGGGTATGCGCCGGAGAACTGCATTCAACTGTTGGAGATGCTCGGTGAGGCCACTAGGCTTCAGAGGAAGGTTAAGGAGAAGATTCGATCTTATATTGCGGGGAAGGAGGAGGAACCGTCAGTTGAGGAACTGCCGGAGACGATGGATGAAGCTCTTAAGCTCGGTTTAACGAAGCTCTTGAGGTTCTTTACCGATAAGGGACGGATAGATAGGGCTGAGACTATACGTGAATCACACATATCATTCAAGCGGAAGACTAGAAAGCTGATAATCGCTGAGGTTAAGGATTACACTATCCGGATAGACCTAACTGATAGAGTTATAGAGCACAACTGTGACGACTGGAAGAAGATAATTCCAGAGAAGAAGATATGTAAGCACGTCGTTAGGGTATTCCTATCCTTACCCTTAGAGGAATCGAAGAGGATACTCGCCGACATGGTGATCCATAAAGATGAGTGGCGATTCAAGACACCTGAAACTTAAGGCAGCGTAATTAAAACGAGAGGAACGAGTTCCTGTTTTGGGGTTCAGATAAGACGGCTCTATTAATCGGATTCTCACATTCTTACTTTCGGGCTTTAGAAGTAGATAGGCTGAGACGATCCACTGTACTGCTGGTACAGCTAACCCTAGAGCTTGTAGGGTCAGCCCCCTACTCATGATGACGGTGAAGAGGGATAATATTAGGGCTGAAGGGATTATCCTCAACGCGGCTTCCTCCATCCTACGCCTCTTCAGAGTCAACGCTTCAGACCTTAGCGTTTGTCTAACCCTGAGAGTCCTTATCCACGTACCCTTTCTCCCCATGAGTAGGCTAAATAAGACCTTAGTTCCGGTTATGATGTTATCATTCCAGATGAAGATTGCTCCAAGCACATCCTTCAGTCTTCTGCCTCTTCCTCCAGTACGGGTTAGCATATATAAGACTGGGAATAAAACCAGTAGTAGAAGCGCCGGTATATAAAATGAGAGCATGAATGAGATGTAGGGAAACGAGGTGAAGGTGAAGGCCAGAATAGTCAAACCAGCCGGCGTCAGCCAGAAGGATTTTAGGAACTCAACCGGTAGGAGTAGATGGGCAAGAACTCCAAGGGTTAGGCATAGGAAAGTGAGGGGGTAACATAGGGGATAGGCCATCTGGAGTAGGCCCTCAAACTTCTGGATTGGACTTAAATGCTTACTCCTTAACAGTGGAAGCCCATGCTTCCTTAGGTTCTGGATGGGTCCTCTCAGGTGGCGGTCGTACTGGATAACCGCAGCTAGGTATGAGGGGGGAACCTCCTCAACGCATCTAGCCTCTTCCAAGAATAAGCCCCTCCAACCCTTCATCTGCGCTCGGTAGGAGAGATCCATATCTTCGGTTAACGTATCGCTCTCCCATCCACCAGCATCTTCAATCGCCGACCTACGGAATATCCCCGCATGCCCGAGAAAGCTCAGGAGCATCCCGCCCTTGGAGAGGGCTGATTGAGTGAAGACTCTATACCAGTCGTTGGCTAGCGCTATGGAACCAGCCAGCCACGACTTCTCAGTGTTTATGTATTCGACCTTACCTTGGATGAAGCCGAGCTTCTCATCGGCTAGGAGGTATGGGATCACCTCTTTTAGGAAGCTCCTTGAGGGGGATGTATCAGCATCGAGAATTAGGAAGAACTCTCCTTTCGAGTGTTTCATTGCTTCATTTAAGGCACCCGCTTTATAGCCCTCCCTACTCAGCCTATGGATAACTCTAACGGACTGTCGATGCCTCCTCTCGAACTCCCTTAGTAGCTGGGTTGTCTCATCCGTTGAGTCATCAACCACGATTATCTCCAACTTATCTTTCGGGTAGTTCATGCTCAAACAGTCTTTTAGCGTCCTTTCTATCACTGTGCCCTCATTGTATGTTGGTATCTGTATTGTTACGAGAGGCCACTCCACTGGTTCGCCGATGCGTTTGGTAGTTTGGTTATTGCTCTTCCGACGGCTTAACCATAAGAGGATGTAGGAGTTCAGCCCGAAGATTGACACGGTTATAGCTGTGAGCAACCATCCGAGAAGGATTAGGATTTGCAGCGTCGAGAACATCTGCTTCTTCACTGGTTAAACTTTAACTCCAAATCTAGGTTTATCTCTGAGGTAATCTTTTAAGTTTTATGCAGTCTCCCTTTACTTGAACTTTCCCCTCTTTGCTAAGACATAGATGAATGAAGCAGTTAAGAGTATGATGTAGGTGACCATCAGGAGTTGAAGGACTACCACGTATATGTTTAGGCTGAACATCTGTAGCGATGCGTACAGAACCGTTACGCCGAGGGTTACACCTGAGACGAAGATTAAGGCTACGAGGAATATGGACCATCTCCTCATCTTGTTTAAGCCATAAGATGCCACTATACTTAGAACTCCCAAGAAGCTTATGTGCATGAGGTTATAATCTAACTGCGCTAGGATGAGGAGCATGGCTATCCCGGATATCAAATAGAAGATCGAGAAGAATGAGACACCGAAGGACTCCGACTTAAAGATGGACTTGAACCCAACCAACCCCCAGACCCAATTAACAATAATACCGCATGTATGAACAAGTAAAAAAATATTTAGGATAAACTCCAATAAGGAGCCTCTAGAGGAGGATTGAGGAGGATAAGTTACCGCGAATTATTCGTCTCTCCCACCAATATCTTCGGCGGCATCCAAAAAGACTACGAGGAGGCAGACTACGTAATCTTGGGTGTTCCATTCGACGCAACGAGCAGCTACCGTGCCGGGGCAAGGTTCGCACCCGCAGCAATTAGGGAGGCATCACTAAATATAGAAACCTACAGTCTCAGAACCAACATAGACGTGGAAGACTTGAAGATACATGATCTAGGTGACTTACATATCTCAGGGAGTGTTAAGGAGACTTTAAGGAGGGTTGAGCTCGTTCTGGCTGAAATCTTTAAGTCGAGGAAAGTCCCGGTCTTGATCGGCGGGGAACACACGATAACCCTTGGCGCCCTTAGGGCTCTAAAGGGGCTTAACCCATCGGTGGATGACGTAACTGTTGTGAGCTTCGACGCCCATCTAGATCTCAGAGAGGAGTACCTCGGTGAGAGGTTATGTCATGCAGCCGTTATGAGGAGAGTTCTTGAGGAGACGGGTTATAGATTGGTTGGGGTTGGGACCAGAGCCGTTTGCAGGGAGGAGGTTGAGTACGCAGAGAGAAGGGAAGTAAGGTTCATCACTTCGAGCGAGGTTCTAAAGAATGGCGTTGAGAACACGGTTGAGAGGATAAATCGGCTCACAGAAGGGGCGGACGCCGTCTATTTAACAATTGACATGGATGTCTTAGATCCCGCTTTTGCGCCAGCGGTCCAGAATCCAGAGCCAGCCGGCTTGTCCATAAACATACTCCTTGAGGTTCTTTCCGGTATATGCAACAGTCGTGTAATCGCTTTGGACCTAGTTGAGGTCGCTCCCACCTATGATATGGGGATAACGGCTGTACAGGCTGCGAGGGTTATATTTGAGGTTCTATCTTTCATAGAGAGGGATAGACAATATATAAAGAGGCATCTTAATCGGGAAAACGTATAGGCGTGTGGAGATATTACCTTACATATTTGTTTAGACTCTATGCACATCAACTTTATAAAGTCCGTGTTTCTCTTATCTTCGGAAAAATGGCTCTACGGTGGGACAGTCTAATATAAGGTTACAGCCAGGCTAAGGGTGGAGTCTGGGATTTGGAGATAATAAGGACTGAAGACCTAACGTATACCTACCCTATAAGCTCTAAACCTGCCTTCAGAGATGTATCCATCACCATAGACAAGGGGGAATTTGTACTGCTGACAGGGCCAAGTGGATGTGGGAAGACAACCCTATGCAGATGCTTTAATGGGTTGATACCCCACTTCTACAGCGGAAAACTTGAAGGAGAGATAATAGTCGCTGGTCTAAGGGTTCCTGACCATCCGATCCATGAACTCGCACAACACGTCGGCCTCGTATTTCAGAACCCTGAGAACCAGCTCTTCGCACTCTCGGTTGAGAAGGATGTAGCCTTCGGGCTTGAGAACCTCGGACTGCCCAGGGATGAGATAAGGGAGAGGGTTGACTGGGCCTTGAAGGTTACAGGTATATACGATTTGAAGGATAAGGCCCCATATGAGTTATCTGGTGGCCAGCAGCAGAGGGTAGCGATAGCCTCCATCCTAGCTATGAGGCCTGAGGTTATTGTACTTGATGAACCGACATCATTCCTCGACCCATTAGGTGCACAGAAAATATTAGAGGTTATAAACCGATTAAATAAGAGGCTCGGTATAACGATCATCCTAGTTGAGCATAGGCTTGACTTAGCATCGAAATACGCTGATCGAGTTATAATAATGAATGAGGGAAGAGTGGTCTTGAATGGGAGGCCGAGGGATGTATTCATCTCCGATGAGGCCCAGCTTGTCGGGGTTGGCATACCGAGGGCAACGATGCTTTACAAACTCCTTAGGGAGAACCGTATAGAATTAGGTCGGGTACCAGTAACCGCCGAGGAAGCCTCACAGATGATAAGGGAGGCTCTAATTCATGATAGAGGTTGAGGACCTATACTTCACTTATCCCAGTGGAGTTGAAGCCTTGAGGGGGATAACCCTAACAATACAGGATGGAGAATTTGTGGCCATAATGGGTCAGAACGGCGCTGGAAAGACAACTCTAGTCAAGCACTTTAATGGACTGCTGAAGCCGACTAAGGGTTCAGTCAAGATTGATGGGGTTGATACTACAAAGGCTAGCGTAGCTGAACTCGCCAGAAAAGTAGGCTTCGTCTTCCAGAACCCAGACCACCAGCTCTTCTGTGAAACCGTCGAGGATGAGATCTCCTTTGCCCTAAAGAACTTTGGCTTTGATGAGGATGTAATAAAGGATAGGGTCGATTGGGCGCTAAACCTGCTAGACCTAACGAGGTACCGCAACATATCACCTTTCATGTTAAGCGGCGGCGAGAGGAAGAGGGTCGCTTTAGCGTCCGTCTTAGCGTGGGACCCTAAGATACTGATACTGGATGAACCTACCATAGGGCAGGATTACGAACAGAAGGAGAGGCTGAGGAACTTCATAGTCCAACTGAACGCGCAAGGTAAGACCGTTATAATTGTAACGCACGATATAGAGTTTGTGGCTGAGTGTAAACCTAGGGTTGTGCTAATGGCCGAAGGCAGGGTTGTTGCCGATGGAGACCCACACGAGATCTTGACGAATCCAAACCTTGTAAGTAAGGCTTCACTCATCCTGCCTGAGACTGCGCGGATACTCCTAGGATTAAGAGATATGGAACAGTCAGGGAGGTTAGCTAGGGTTATAGACGTCTACGAAGCGAGCAGGATCCTCACAGCCATGCTGAGGGGACAGAAATGAGCATATTCGACGGGTTCAGGTTTAGGGGGGTATCCTCACCCATACACGAGATGGACCCTAGAGTTAAGTTTCTATACGTCCTCATAATCTTCGTGGCCGCAGTTCTATTCGACCAGTTACTCCCACTCTTGATTCTGTTCGTGACGCAGATACCGTTGATTCTCGTTGCAGGCGTGAAGAGGGAGTGGATGCGCTCGATGAGAGGCTCATCACTCTTCGCTGTTATAATCTTCGCCACGAATATGCTCTCGATATACCTCTATAGTGGAGGTTACGGTTCCTTACCACCGATAATTGAACGTTCGCTGGCCATGACCGTTCGGTTTATGGTCCTAGTGGAATCCTTCTCAATATTCTTCCTCACCACGTCACCAGACCACCTAGGTTTGGCCCTTGAACAGAGCGGTATACCCTTCGACTTATGCTTCGCCTTCACAACGGCCATCCGGTTCGTCCCAGTAATGGCGGAGGAAGCCCAGACGATAATAGACGCCCAGAAGGCTAGGGGACTTGAGCTTGAGCGTGGAAACTTTATAAGAAGGGTTAAGAATTACGTTCCGGTCTTGATACCCTTACTTGTCAACTCCATACGTAGGAGCCTTGAACTGGCCGAGGCAATGGAGTCTAGGGCTTGGGGTGCATCATCCGAGAGGACGAACCTTTACATCCTTAAGATGAAGAGGTGTGATTACTACATGATTATTACATCGCTCACAGTGTTGGTGTTGGCTGTGTATATTCGGCTCTATATCCCGATACCTTCAATCTACGAATTACTCTCAGCTTAGAGGAGGATCAAACTCTTCGAATTCTAATTTCAGAGATATTTTTAGAAATTAAAAGCTTAAGAAGGATTAAGACTGTTAGAAATCCTTAAACCCTTTAGATCGCGGCATATTAAGTCTAAGCTCATTCATCCGTTCAGTTAACTTCAATAGTTTCACCGCATCAATATGTCTTAACAAAAGGTATTTCTCTGAGAATCATTATATTTTAGATGTTTAGAGTCTAGGTATGGAAGGATTGTTATGCCGTACTGCCCTGAATGTGGAGGAGAGTTGAGGTACATATCCGCTACAAGGCGTTACGTTTGCAAGAGTTGCGGATTAACCCTAACATACCAAGAACTCATCGAGATGAGGAGTAGGTTAAGGGAGAGGGTTGAATCAGAAGAGGAGCGTAGGGAGAGGCTGCGTAAGGAATATTTGAAGTGGTGGCTATCAAAGAAGAAGTGAGTGACAGATAGAGAAGGTGTCGTATATGATGGATGATGAACAATTCGTCGAGATAATCTCGATCGGTAATGAACTCCTAATCGGGAAGACGATAAACACGAACGCCCAATGGCTTGCAAAGAGGATAACAACCCTTGGCTTAAAGGTTCGGAGGATAACGACGGTGGGGGATGATGTAGACGAGATATCAACGGCTCTCAGAGAGGCCATAAGTCGTAAGCCACTATTTATAATAACAACTGGGGGCTTGGGCCCTACCTTCGACGACAAAACACTTGAGGGAGTCGCGGAGGCTCTGGGGAGGGAGTTAAAGGAGAATAAGGAGGCTCTAAAGATGGTTGAGGAGAAATATCGGATGTACGTGACTGAGGGAAGGATTAAAGAGTTTGAGATGACCCCACACAGGGTTAAGATGGCTAAGCTTCCCGAGGGTTCGAAGCCGCTGAGGAACCCTGTTGGGACGGCTCCTGGAGTCTTGGTTGAGTATGATGGGACAACGTTGGTGATGCTCCCGGGCGTCCCTCCCGAGATGAAGGCTATATTCGATGAGTCAGTTGAGCCTATGATCCGTAGGGCTGCTGGTGACATGATCTTCTTCGAGGTCAGCATGGATGTTAGGGGGTTACCTGAGTCTGAGATCGCTCCAATAATCGACCAGGTTATGCATGATAACCCCTACGTGTATATAAAATCCCACCCAAAGGCTGAGGAGAGGATACCCCACTTAGAGATACACCTATCGACAACATCGGATGATCAGACCCTCGCAAGGAAAAGGGTCAATAGGGTTCTATTACAATTGTCTGAGTTGATACGCCAGAAGGGTGGAAGGGTTAAGCCTATAGAACCAAAGTCGTGACGAATGGAAGGGAAAAACCTTTCTTGAACCTCTTGTAGATTATGTTATTGGTTGCGATGCGGGTGCAGGCTAGACACTGAGGCGGACGATGATTGGAGATCCGGGTGCCCAAGCAACCACCCCCATCTCATTATAGATGAAGAATAAATTGAACCTTGGACTAAATTTTAAGGAAATGGAATGAATGAGGGGAAGGGTGATGTTCATCATCTTCATAATAGGGACGGCTGGATCTGGTAAGTCCCTTCTGACATCGTCATTCCTCGAGTGGTTGAGGTCCCAGGAGCAGGACGCCATCTCCTTAAACCTAGATCCCGGAGCGTTAACACTACCCTACACACCTGATATAGATGTACGAGAGAGGATAAGTATAGAAAATATAATGGAGAAGTATGGTCTGGGCCCGAACGGAGCCCTCATAATGGCCGCTGACTTGATAGCCGACGAGGCTGCCGAGCTTGGTAGGGAGATTGAAGCTCTAAACCCGGATGTAGTCTTGGTTGATACACCGGGCCAGATGGAGCTCTTCGCCTTTAGGGTAAGTGGCCCCTACATAGCAAGCGAGTTAACTAAGGAGCCCAAGGCGATAATCTACCTCTTTGACTCAGTCTTCTCCCTAGACCCGTTAAACTACATCTCGAATATGTTCCTCTCCGCAGCCGTCTATACAAGGTTCTTCCTGCCACAGGTTCACGTACTCTCCAAGTGCGACCTCATATCGAAGGAAGACCTAGAAAAGATCCTAAGCTGGTCTGAGAACCTATCGGACCTTGAAGCAGCTATAGATGAGAGGCTTAGGGGAGATAGACGCCTGCTGAGCCATGGGGTTGTAAGCGTCATCCATAGGTTGGGTTTAAACTTCGAGTTGATACCGGTCTCCGCCAAGACCAACGAGGGCATGATAAACCTAAACGCCGCCCTCGAGAGGGTGTTCACCGGTGGGGAGAGATTTGTCTACTGAGACCTTAGGAGTTTTAGAGGAGTTGGACAGGTAGATCACACCTCCCCTCCCTCTCTCGGGAACTGCGGGCATCCTCCTTCTAGGGCTTATCTTCATACCGATATAGGCGGCGACGAAGGCTGAAATCGGGTTCAACCCGTATAGGAGAACCTCCCATAACTCCGGCACCCAACCACTAATGAACTCGGCGTATGGCGTCTGGGACATATAGCAGTATCCAAGTATGGTTGCAGCCATTATCCCATCGGCGAAGAGATATATCGCCAGAGAAGTGATGAGTGACTCCTCAAACCTGCTCATCTTGTAGAGGAAAACCACTATGACTGATGCTATAAACGATGGTAGGAAGAATAGGTTAACTGATGAGGATGAGGTTATCATCACAGATATCATCGCGCCGAGTAAGCTTGCTGTAACGAGCCTGGTCACGCTTCCCCTAATCTCGTACGTTAGTTTGGATACCCTAACCGGAGCTCCACAGTTCGGGCAGAACCTAACTTCTTCCTCCTCCGGGAGCTTTGCTCCACAATTCGGACAGTAAGGCATAGGCATTGCACCCCTAATCTTTCATAATATAGGATAGGTCCCCTTAAAATAGTCTTTCCTAAGCGAAACATTAATCTGATTGTTCATGCAATTAAAGGTTGAGTGCTCTTTTTTAAGAGCATGAACGGAGAGGGAATTAGAAAGGGGGAGGTTGCGGACTGTCCACGATACAGGATTATATGATACACAAATTCATTAGAGAAAATAACGGGAAGGCTACAATGAAGGAGATACTTGAAGCCTTAGGGAAAAGCGAGGAGGACCGAAGGATCATCCGTGAAAAGATCAGCATGATGGAACGCTTCGGAATGCTCACAGTTAAGGGGGATCTGGTAATAATCAAGTAGAAGGCTCCGGATAGTAACAAAATTGATGAACGCTTCCGCCTTCCAAAAACTAGGGAGTAATCCCTAAAAGCAGAAATTCCACCTTATTTTATATAAAACATCTAGGCGCAGGGTTATGGAGAGGTATAAGGCTGAAGTGATCGTTGTGGGCGGTGGACCTTCAGGTTTAATAGCGGCAAGAGAGGCAGCCTCGGGGGGTAGAGAGGTAATCCTCCTGGAGGAACACCGTGAGATCGGGTTTCCATGCCATTGCGCAGGCCTCCTGAGTATAAAGGGCCTAGCTGAACTCGGCATACCGCTGAGGGAAGATTTCGTGCAGAATATTGTTAAGGGCGCCCGCTTCTTCTCCCCTTCCGGTCTCTCCTTCACAGTTGAGAGAGACAAGCCTGTGGCTACAGTTGTTGAGAGAGGACTTCTCGATAAGTTTCTTGCGGAGGAAGCAACTAGAACGGGTGTTAAGATAACATTAAACTCCAAGGTTAAGCGCCTACGGAGGGATCACGGGAAGGTATCAATAATTGGCGACAGATTTAAAGCTGAAGCGGATCTTGTGATAGATGCAGAGGGCGTGTCGCAGAAACTCATTAGGGGAGTCGGCTTACAACCCTCATGGGAGAGATGTAAGCTCCCAGCCATGCAACTTGACCTAACAGGAGTCACCTTAGACCCAGACTATGTTGAGATACATTTGGGTAGTAGGTTCGCTCCAGGGTTCTTCGCCTGGGTGATACCGTTGAGAGATGGAGAGGCAAGGGTCGGCTTGGCCTGTAAAAGAGGTAAGGGTAAGGTTAAAGATAGGCTTGAACGCTTCTTGAAGGAGAGATTCGGCGATTCTAGTAAGCCGATTAGGGGCTCTAATCGCTCAGGATTGATAGTCACCTGTGGACCGATCGCCAAGACTTACACCGCCAACCTACTTGTGGTTGGCGATGCAGCTGGACATGTGAAGCCCCTAACGGGTGGAGGAGTGATCCTTGGGGGTCTATGCGCCTCGATAGCTGGGAGAATAGCGGCTGAGGCGGTCGAGGCTGGGGATTTCAGTGAATCCTTCCTAGCTAGGTATGAGGAGAACTGGAAAAGAAGGTTCTGGAGCGAGTTCAAGGTTACACGTCTGGTGAGGAAAGTGGCAGATAGGTTATCGGATAAATCCATAGATAGAATTTTTAAGGCTGTTATAGAGGGTGAGGTCTATAGGGAGATATCTGCCTGGGGGGATATGGATCTCCATGGGAGGAGCATAATCAAACTGTTGAGGAATAAGGATTTCTGGAGAGTTCTCCCCCCAACTTTTAGTGATCTCGCTAGGAGCCTATTAATGATGAAGAGATAAAACTAGACTGGAGGCTCTAAAGATTGAGGGTAGAAAAGCGTATGAACTTTAAGCT
>CAZCOP010000047.1:0-12344 GCA_964499825.1 uncultured Candidatus Bathyarchaeia archaeon | reverse complement strand
TGTAACCAATCTTTCCACGTCCCCGGTAAAGGCGAAATACAATGATAAGCTTTCAATTCCCTCTATATGGGATTTATGATTGTAACGCAAACGCTCCACAAGCTCTTGCAGGGGCTTTTCTAGTCTTCTTTCAATTCCCTCTATATGGGATTTATGATTGTAACCCTTACTTTGTTCTATGTTTCTTAGATTTATGGTTTTCGTTTTTCAGCTGTTTTTGGGTGTGGGGTGTGGAGATCGGTATCTGTTCAACCTATTTATAAAGATGTGCACACTGAGATCTCGGGCATTCACGAGATTTTTCTTTATATAATCAAATATTACTTCCATTTCTTGATTACTATCTTGTTAGTTTCTAGATATTTTTGTGTATCTGAATTTGTCGACGATTTGTTTCATTTCTGATTTTTGCGGTCGGTCGTTGTCTGGGAGTTTTTGGAATGCGGATTGGGGATCTCCGCAGCTCCAAGCTTAATTTCCAGCCTTCTCTTTTATATGTCGGGTTATACCCCCTCCCGCCACTAACTATGTCTATCCTACCCGTCTAAGGAGCCTCATAACTCGCTGGTGATCACAACTCCTCGAGAGGTTTGACGTTGCCAAACCTGGGCTTGAAGCCCCTTGTCGGTGAGGCCCACTTGACAGCGTTGCCTATAACCTTCAAGACGTTTGGGTCGTGATAGATTGGGAGGGTCTCATGCCCTGGGCGGAAGTAGAATATCTTGCCTCTCCCCCTCTTGAAGCAGCATCCGCTCCTGAACACCTCCCCTCCTTTGAACCAGCTTATGAAGACGAGTTCATCCGGTTGGGGTATATCAAAGTATTCACCGTACATCTCCGTGTGTTCAAGTTCGAAGTATTCACCCAACCCTTCAGCTATCGGGTGGTTTGGGTTAACAACCCATATCCTCTCCTTCTCCCCAGCCTCCCTCCACTTCAAGCTACACGTAGTCCCCATGAGACGTTTAAATATCTTCGAGAAGTGCGCTGAGTGTAGGACTATCAATCCCATTCCCTCCAAGACTATACGTTTATGAACCCTATCGACAACTTCATCCCTAACCTCATTGTGGGCCATATGCCCCCACCATATCAGAACATCAGTGTTCTTCAGCACGTCATCCGTCAGTCCATGTTCGGGCTCATCAAGAGTCGCAGTTCTAACCTCAAAACCCGGCAACCCCTCCAAGTATTCTGCTATGGCTCCATGTATCCCCTTCGGGTAGATCTCAGCTATCTTTGGATCAATTCTCTCGTGCCTATACTCGTTCCACACGGTTACACGGACCATAACCCACACCTCCAACCTACACATTAACTCTTCATAAGGATCGTTTAAGATGGTTAAATCGTTATCTAAACCCTAACCTTATCATTATGTTTAGGTAAATTTAAAATACGCGTCTGTTTGAAGGTTAGGTGTGCAGGTGGTAGCCTTGAAAGCCATACTGCTCGTCGTAGATACGCTCCGCGCCGACCACCTCGGTTGTTACGGTTATCATAGGGAGACATCGCCGAATATCGACCGCCTAGCAGAGGAGGGTGTACTCTTCGAGAACGCATACCCATCGGATGTTCCAACACAGCCATCCTTCACCTCCATGTTCACAGGTCAGAGGGGCATCCACACAGGAATCGTTTCCCACAGCGAGACGGAGAACCTGTCCGAGAGTGTACCATACCTAACTGAGATACTGGCTCAGAACGGGATAACCACAGCGGCTGTAAGCACACTCTACATGATGAGAAGGTGGTTCGCCAGGGGATTCCATTACTACATGAACCCGGTAGCTGGCGTTAGGGGGAGGCTCCAACAGGTTGACGCGGAGGAGATAAATGGCATGGCGATCCCATGGATAAAGGACCATAAGGATGAGGACTTCTTCCTATTCATCCATTACTGGGATCCCCACTCAATCTACCGCCCACCAGAACCATACAGAAGGCTCTTCTACGATGGAAACGAGACCGACCCAAACAACCACAGCCTCGATGTTTTGAAGTCCCTACCTATCTGGCCGTTCACGAAGAGGCAGCTCGACAGGATAAAGGAGGGGATAACCGATATAGAGTACGTCATAGCCCAGTATGACGGTGAGATCAGGTATGTAGACGACCAAGTTGGGGAACTCCTAAACGTCCTTGAGGATTTAAAGATAATGGATGAGACCCTAATCGTGTTCACTTCGGATCATGGGGAAAGCCTAGGAGAACACCACTTCTACTTCGACCACCAAGATGTCTATGAACCAACAATACACGTACCCCTAATAATAAAGCACCCCGAAAAGCTCCCGGAGGGGAGGAGAATAAGCGACCTAACCCAGTCAACCCTGGGTATAGCACCGACGATACTCCATTACTTTAAGATCGATGTGCCAAAGACTATGTATGGCAGAGACCTAGTTAAGGTGGCCCTCGGGGAGGAGATGGGCGAGGGTGAGATATACGTAAACCAAGGTCTATGGACCGGTAAGAGGGCCATCCGCCTTGGAAGGTGGAAGTTGATCAAGACCTTGGATAAGGCCTTCTGGGAGACTCCGGAAATAGAACTCTACGATCTCGAGACAGACCCTGGGGAGAACCACAACCTAGCAGAGGAGAAGGCTGATGTAGTTGATAAGCTTGAGCTCAGAATGGAGAGGTGGCTGAGGAAGAACCTAGGAAAGCGGGTAGACCCCTTGGAGCTCATAGTCAGCCGGGGACTACCAGTCTACAGGTGGGTTGAGGCTGCAGCGAGGAGGGAGGGGCTGATCGAGGTATATGAAGAGTGGAGAGCCCGTGTTGATAGAGGAGAGGTCCCCAGGAAACTGTAACCGCCAGGATGATCGCCTCCGTCAAGGTATAGAGGGTGTTAAATCTCATGTATATCCGAGCTGGTGTGTGAGGACGATTCAAGTTAAGGATGAGAGGGTTATGGAGAAGCCTTACATCTCACGTAGAGAGGTTGAACACGTAGCGTGGCTCGCCCACATAGAGCTGACAGAGGAAGAGAAGGAGCTCTTCACTAAGCAACTGAACGATATACTCGAATACTTCAGGAAGATAGATGAAGCCGAGACGGAGGGGGTCCCGCCGACCTACCACGTTCTGGATCTGGTCAACGTCTACCGTGAGGATGAGGTTGAGGAGTCACTCCCCAGGGATGAGGCCCTGAAGAACGCGCCAAAGGAGGAGAGGGGATTCTTCAAGGCCCCGAAGATGATCTAAAGGAGTTAAAGGGTGAAGATGATGCCGGGGCTCCACGAGCTTACAGCAAAGGAGGTTACCGAGAGTATTAGGAACGGGGAACTGACGGCGAGGGAATACATCTCAGCGGTAATCGAGAGGATCAGGGAGGTTGAGGATAGAATAAACTCCTTCGTAACGGTGATGGGGGATGAAGCCCTGAGGAGGGCTGGGGAGATAGATTACAAGGTTAGGAGGGGTGATAGGCTTGGAAGGCTCTGCGGCGTAGCTGTAGCGGTGAAGGACAACATCTGCACCAAGGGCATCAGAACAACATGCTCCTCTAGAATGCTCGAGAGTTTCACCCCGCCGTACAACGCCACGGTGGTAGAGAGGCTGTTAAGTGAGGACGCGATAATAATCGGCAAGACAAATATGGACGAGTTCGCAATGGGATCCACAACAGAAACGAGCTACTTCGGCCCAACCAAAAACCCATGGGACCTGACGAGGGTTCCAGGCGGCTCCTCCGGTGGAAGCGCGGCCTCAGTATCCTCCGGTGAGGCGACTGTGGCCCTAGGCTCCGATACAGGAGGCTCGATAAGGTGTCCAGCCAGCTACTGCTCCATAGTCGGGCTTAAACCAACCTACGGACTTGTGAGCCGCTACGGCTTGATAGCCTACGCGAACAGCTTGGAGCAGATAGGACCTATGGCCCGCAACACTTACGACTGCGCCCTACTCCTAAGCGTTATCGGTGGATACGACCCCAAGGATAGCACATCCGCCAGGGTTGAGCCCAAGGATTACACCTCATCGTTAAACGAGCCTATAGATGGGCTGAGGATAGGTGTTCCAGAGGAGTTCTTCGGCGAGGGGGTTGATGAAGGAGTGGCGAGGGAGGTATGGAGAGCCATCCATAAACTGGAGGATCTGGGAGCGGTCTACGAGGAGGTTTCCCTCCCAAGCCTCGAGTTTGCACTTGCAGCATACTACATAATCGCCATGTCCGAGGCCAGCTCCAACCTAGCCCGTTTCGATGGGGTACGTTATGGCTACAGAGTGGAGGACGAAAGTTCAGACTGGCCAACCGTATACTCTAAGAACCGGAGGTTTGGGTTTGGACCGGAGGTTAGGAGGAGGATAATCCTAGGAACCTACGCCCTCTCAGCTGGATACTATGACCAATACTACCTGAAGGCTTTGAGGATAAGAACCCTGATAAGGCGTGACTTCGAGAATTCCCTTAGGGAATTCGACATCCTAGCTGGCCCAACCATGCCGATACCACCCTTCAAGTTGGGGGAGAAAATACATAACCCCTTGGAACTCTACATGTGTGACATACTCACAGTCCCGGCCAATCTGGCTGGTTACCCAGCCATATCGATCCCCTGCGGATTTATAGACGGCCTACCGGTTGGATTACAGCTCATAGGTGGACCCTTCACGGAGGATCTGCTCCTTAGGGCTGCTTACACCTTTGAGGGGGCTAAAGGCCTAACCTCGATTAGGCCCCCAATCTGAAATTCTATCATGTTCCATAAATTACTAGGCCTCTCACCCTTGATTCTGGCTTCACCATCAAAGCCTCCAGCCTCCCGGATCGATGGATGGCCTCAACGGTTGCATTTAGCGGTGTGTGAAGTTTGAATTCAATGTTCCACTCCCTCGGCATGCCGGGAACAGTATTACCCTCTCGCCTTCACGGCTAGACCAAGGTAGGCCGCGTGTATATCATTCTGCTGCCAGCCCATTACCCTTTGAACCATCTCTTTAGGAAGGTCAGTCGAGCTGTCTCCAAACCATACTTACCGACCCGTATAGCCTGTGCGGGGAGACCGCGTATAACTCCGAGTTCTCAATACTCCCGCTCTTCATACCGTTCAGAAGGAGGTCCCCATGTTTCTACCCTTCGAGAGGTGAAGGTTTAAGCGGCGATTAAACTCCGCTAATGATGTAACCCTCCCTGTCTGCTAATGAACGTAAACTTCATAAACTCCATAAGTGAGATTATTAAGGTTAGGAGGTCCGCGTGATTGGGTATGAATAGACCATTAAGGCATTACATTTTAAGGATCACGAGGGAGAAGTGGGTTAAACAGGTCTTCAGCATAAAGAAGTACTACCCAGGCGTTAGGAGGAGATGGGAACCTGGCATGACCATACTCCTCGCCAGGAAGGCTGAGGAGGGGGACTCCTTTATTGGGTACGGGATCGTTGACAGGTTTATCAAGAGGGATTCATTACCTGACAGGGAGAGGGAGGAGTGTGAGAGGATGAGCTGGTCAGGTGCGATAGTCTTCAAAGAGCTTTTCAAGTTTGAACCACCTCTCCCGATGAAGGAGACTATACTCAGCGGTCGTAAGGTTAAGGGTAAATGTTTCCATGGGTATCCGCTGAGTAAGAGTGAGGTGGAAAGCATACTGGGCAAGGCTAGGCAGCTATGCAAAATTAATAGGGTTTGATTTGAAGTAAATAATGATATTAGACGCCTCGCTTTCTTATAGTTGAGTGAGCTTTATGGATGAGCTTGGGGTCAAGATAGGGCTTGAGGTCCACACCCAACTGACCAGCTTAAAGACCAAACTCTTCTGTGGCTGTTCATCGGATTACAGGGGGAAGGAGCCTAACACCCTAGTCTGTCCGGTCTGCCTAGGGCTTCCCGGCTCACTCCCGGTCCTGAATAGGAAGGCTGTTGAGTGCGCAGTCATGGCGGCGTTAGCGCTGAACTGTAAGATATCTAGACGGATGTTCTTCTTCAGGAAGAACTACTACTACCCGGATATGCCTAAGAACTTCCAGATATCCCAGTATGATAGGGCTGGCGGAGTCCCCCTAGCTAGGGATGGATACCTCTACATAGAGGATAGGAATAGACGTAAAAAGATTAGGATAACAAGGATACACCTCGAGGAGGATCCTGGGAGGCTTATCTATCTCGGGTCGATAGATCAATCTCCATACACACTCGTTGATTATAACCGGGCTGGAATAGCCCTCCTCGAGACCGTGACAGCGCCCGATATGACCTCTCCTAGGGAAGCTAGGCTCTTCCTGCAGAAGTTGAGATCCATACTCGAACATCTGGGCATATTCAACGGCAGCCTTGAGGGCGCTATGCGTTGTGACGCTAACATATCCCTAGCTGGCGGAACTAGGGTTGAGATAAAGAATATATCATCCTTCAAGGAGGTTGAGAGAGCCCTGAACTTTGAAATAGTTCGGCAGAGAGGCCTCCTGGAGAGGGGAATAGCTGTTAAACGTGAGACCAGACACTGGGATGAGGTTAGGAGGATAACCATCACCTTGAGGACTAAGGAGGAGGAGCAAGATTACCGTTACTTCCCAGAGCCCGACCTTGTTCCGATAGAGCTTGATGAGAGTTTCATCGATAGTATTAAGGCTAGGATGCCTGAGTTACCTGAGGCTAGGGCTAGGCGTTTCATGATGTCCTATGGGCTTCCGAGGTACGACGCTGAGGTCCTCGTGAGTTCGAAGGCTCTAGCAGACTTCTTCGAGGAGTGTATGAAGCTCTATGATAAACCGAAGGTTGTAAGTAACTGGATGATGAGCGATATGCTCCGCTATTTATATGAGAACAACCTAGAACTTGAGGAGTCGAAGATAACCCCTAGGAAGCTCGTGGATATGATACGCCTCATAGATGAGGGTGTTATAAGCGGGAAGATAGCGAAGATGGTTCTACCCGAGATTATAGTGACTGGGAAGGATCCAAGGGAGATAGTCAAGTCGAGGGGTCTGATGAAGATAACGGATCGCAGATTCCTAGGTGAAGTTATCGATAAGGTCTTCAGGGAGAATCCGAAGGCGGTTGACGACGCCCTAAAGGATGAGAAAGCCGTCCACTTCCTAGTTGGGCAGCTGATGAAGGAGACCGGTGGGAAGGCAGACCCAGCTCTCGCCAATGAGATGATACGTGAGAGGATTAGATCGTTGAAGTGTAAACCTGAGGTTTGATATCCTTAGGGCATGTTCTCCCTAATCCCGATTAACTGATGATCCTTCTTCCCTAACCTTTCCATCTGATTTATCGTCCGGTTGAAGGAGTCTGTAAAGGCCTTAATTTGGTTTATACCTCCTCCACCGTCGGCTCAAGTATCTTCGTTAGGAACCTGAAAACCTGAAACGCTGACTCCCTGTCCGCCGTTAGACCCATGGTTGAGCCGAGTATGCATACCCCTTCCATCCCACGCCTCTTTGCCAGGCCTAGAAGGAGGCCTGAAGCCCCCATTATCCTCCCTCCCCCATAGATTATGGCTCCTTTCTCCATGTAGTCTACGGCTATCTCTGGTTTCGTCGCAGCGACGTAGACCTCCTTTACGGGCTGTGAGGACGGGATGCCACCTATCGTTATTATGTATTTACATCCGAAATCGTCTAATAGGTCTAGAACCATACTGCAGACCTCATAATGCGCCGGTATATCGTCGAGTGGGGGCTGTACATCCCCGGTGAGGATTATGATATTCCTACCAGACTTCGGTGCGTAGAACTCGTACCTTGGGAGGCGGCACACACCATCCTTATCCACTATAACTATATCTGGGAAAGATGGGGAGTATAACTCCGCAAAAAGCTCCGCCTGTGAGAACTTTATCAATAGGTTTGCAACTATCTTCCCGATGTTTCCGAAGCCCGGCAACCCGGTTATGAGGGTCGGCTCCTTAACCTCTGGTCGGAACAGCATCCTCAGGTATGGTCTATCCATCACCCCTCCATCCAGACAACTAATTATTCCAAATCGTATAAGTTAAGTGTGACGGAGGTTGAGGGTTGCCTCCTTTAGGGCTGTGGAGGAATACCCTATATATCTAAACCGGGAAATATCTCTAATAACACTCTGGGTGGATGGTGTTGGGGGGAGCGCCGGGTAAAACCCAAGCCAGCTGGTTTCATCAAGGAGCTTCAATAACTATACTCACGGCATACCTACTCCTATCTTTTCTAGAGGTTATAAGCCCTTCACCATCCAGTTTAAACTCAACCCTAGGGGTAAGCTCGATCCTACCATACCCCACCAACTTAATCATAAACTCCCTAATAATGGTGTTCTGCCTGCTGGGCATATACGGCGTAGCAACTGGAAACAGCTTCGGGATATACTTCGCCCTATTAACTCCATCATGGGAGATGATGCTGGGAGGGATAACCCTATCTAGGAACAGTCAAATCAACACCTTAACTTTCCGATCCCTATCCTTGATCATCCTTGGGGCGATCTCGATCCGGTGCACATTAAAGCTACACACTGCCAGCTCAATATGGGAAGAAGCCGTAACGGAACCGATCGCCAGCATTAAAGCTGGTGAAACTGAGTATGCAGTTGAGGTTGTAGATCTGTTTAAGGAGTATGTTGTCGGCCCGGTGGTGGTCCCCGCCATAAACGGCCTAAGCTTGAAGGTTAAGAGGGGGGAGTTCATCTCGGTAATGGGCCCATCAGGCTGCGGGAAGTCAACCCTACTGAACCTCATCGGAGCGTTGGATAGACCAACATCCGGTAGGGTCCTGATCGACGGGGTCGACCTCTCAACCATGGATGATAGGGCCCTAGCTAGACTCCGCAACGAGAAGATAGGCTTCGTCTTTCAAGCCTACAACCTCATAAATCGCTCAACCGTCTTTAGGAACGTCGAGCTTCCGCTACTGGTTAAGAGTATACCTAGGGAGGAGAGGGCTAGGAGGGTTATGGAGATGCTGAGGGTTGTGGGATTAGAGGACAAGGCAAACATGAGGCCTAAGATGCTCAGCGGGGGAGAGCAGCAACGAGTAGCTATAGCCAGGGCTCTAATAAACAGGCCGAGTATAATTTTAGCTGATGAGCCGACTGGAAACCTCGACTCGAAGAGCGGAAGGAATGTTATAGGCTTCATGAGGAAGCTGAATAGGGAGTTCGGCACTACGATAATCGTTGTAACTCACGACCGCGAGGTCGCAGAGATGACTGACAGAATAATTTATCTTAGAGATGGTAGGATAATTGGTGAAGAGTTGAGGAAGGCGGACTGAATGAATAAAAGCTCCAACAAGAGGTTGAAGCAAACCATTACGGCATACTTGCTCATAATATTACTATCAAGCATGCTTATCGCTCTGTCTCCCTTATCGATTGTTCACGGGAGACCCTCAGCCAGCTTCAGGGTTGAACAGGTGGTCTGGGGCACATCCTCAGAGGATCAGATAGATGTGACCCCTGGAGATTCTGATGTCCCCCTAACAGTCTACGTTAGGAACCTCTCAAACCATACCATAAAGGGCATATACGCAACCCTACACCTAGAATACCCCTTCACCAATACGACTGGAGGCTTAGAGGCGGCGGCGGTCGGCGAGGCTGTACACCCCGGTGAGGCCCTCCAGCCAGTCTCCGTTGAGGAGGTCCCTCCCGCAACCTCATTCTACATGACCTTTAGGTTGAATATAGACCAAGATGCCAAGGCTGGAAGTTACACATACCCCATGACGATTGAGTACCTTACAAACCAGTCCGGGGCCTTTATAGTTGGCGAGCCCAAAACCCTAAACGTAACGATCATACTGCCGGATCGAGCTCCCGTCATCGACTCCTTCACACCCATGGACGGAAACCCAACAGTCTACGTCGGCGACAGCCTAAACTTCTCGGTCGAGTGCCACGATCCGGACGGCGACCTCCTAACGTACAGGTGGATCCTAGACGGCAGGGTAGTCTCGAACGTGAGCTGGTACCTATACGCGCCAAGCAGTGATGATGTTGGAACCCGCACACTCGAGCTTAGAGTAAGTGATGGAAACCTCATAACATCACGGACATGGAGCGTCCAAGTCGAAAGGTTGAAGGATGTGAAGATCGTCATCTCCAGTAACGAGCTGGTAGGGGGTCTCGATAACCAACTCAACATAACGATAACCAATAACCTCTGGAAGGGGACAGTCCAGATCACGATGGATGTACCAGCTCAAGCCCCATTGGTGATCTATGGCAATAACTCTTGGATCTTTAGGTCTGTTGAGCCGAACGACTCCATAACAATAACGCCAGTCATCTTCGTCCCGGAAACGTCGATAGGGGCAACCTACACGATAACCCTAGCGGTCTCCTACAACGATGAGTATGGCAGAAGCCGCACAGACACGCATGAGATAGGGTTGATAATCAGGGGCTTCATAAGGCTCATTGTGTATGATGTAAAGATTATCCCGCAACCGGCCTCCAGAGCCTCCACGATCACGATAACCGCTACAGTACTGAATAGGGGTAATATACCAGCCAAGAACCTGAACATAACTATACAACCGAACGATGTGTTGACACTGTCCTCAATGAGCAGATACTACATAGACTGGGTAGAACCCAACTCTCCAGAGCCCGTAAGTGTGAGGGCCCACGTTAAATCCGATGTGGAGAGTGGAACCTACAGGGTGACGGTGAAAATAACCTACGTCGACGACGCATACAGGGAGCAGAGGATGAGCATAACGCTACCATTAACCATAACGGAGAGCGGTGAGGGTGAGAAGCCGCCGGAGGGCCAGAACCTAATGGACTTCCTACTCAGCGGCGGGGGGTTAACTGTGATAATTCTCGCAGCCGCAGCCATAATCTTGTTAATACTATACTTACGCCAGCTCGCCCTACATAGGGGTTCAACGGGGTGAACTCTGAATGTCGCTCCTAAGCCTCTCATACGAAGCCTTGAAGGAGCGTAAGTTGAGGACAACCCTAACCATTCTGATGGTTATAATGGGTGGAAGCCTACTGGTAGCTGTTAACGGTATAAGCACGGGTGCACTAACATACATAGACGAGCAGTTCGCAGCTCTCGGCGCAAACCTCCTCGCGGTCACACCTAGGGGTGAGGATGTCGAGATAGATGACCGGTTCGTGAGCGATATAGCCCAATGGGATGGAGTTATGGACGTTGTACCGTTCATCCAGCAGGTAGTGACTATAACCTCCCATGGGGAGTCGCAGTCAGTGGTCGCCGTAGGCTTGGATCAGTCGAAGCTAAACCTGATATTCCCAACCCTATCCTTAGAGGAGGGGACGCTGGTCTCACCCTCCGATAAGATGGGAATACTCCTCGGAAACCAGATAGTTTACTCCTCCAAGAGGGCTACCCCATTCACGGGGCTCGGGCAGGTTGTGAAGCTGACTTACGTGAGGACGGTTGAGGGTAGGCAGGTATACTACGAGAAGTCCTTCAGCGTCAGGGGTATACTGAAGTACCTAGGCAGCGGCTTCATCCCGGTAGACCAGACCGCCTTCATCTCCCTATCGGCTGCGAGATCCTTCTTCAACAGGCATGGAGGCTACGACGGAGTTTACGTGATAACTGAGGACCCATCACTGAATGAGGAGATCAGGGATAGACTGAGGGAACTATACAATGTCAACGTCCTGTCGCCGAAGTCGATAGCCGACATGATAATGAGGATATCATCTGCAGTATCGCTCTTCGTAGATAATATAGCCGCTGTATCGCTCCTTGTAGCGTCAGTTGGAATAGTAACCACACTCTGGACCTCGATGATGGAGAGGATAAGAGAGATAGGGATACTGAAGGCGATAGGCTTCAGCAACGAGAAGATACTCAGACTCTTCCTGAATGAGGCGATAATAATCGGGTTAACGGGTGGAACCCTAGGCCTCTTCACCGGTGTAGGCCTAGCTTATGTAATAAAGAGCTTCTTTAGAGGCGAGTTCGCCCCTATAACACCGATCTTTACAATCCCAAGCCTGATCGGAGCGTGGATCCTCTGTGTAGTATTGAGTATGATCTCCGGTTTCTACCCAGCTTGGAGGGCAAGCAGGCTAGATCCGGTTGCATCTTTAAGGTACGAATGAAACCTACCGGGGGATTCACTCAATTTTATATACCAAAAGGTTGTAAGTTCATGGGGGAGTTATGGTATGGTCGATACAGTTAGGCTCTCAGGCTTCGTTGTGCTCTTCGTGGGGGTGGCTGTCCTCCTCTTCACCTTCTACAACGCCTACCTACTGCTCAACGAGATCTTGGAGATAGAGGTCTCCCAAGACCTGATGAGTCTCTTCGGCGAGGCATTAGCGCCGCTTATAGTCTACTCGATAAGGGCCTTATACCTTGGTATAATGGGTTGGGTGGGTTCGATCCTGACGAGGAGGGGGGTTCAAACCATAACCTCCGAGAGGAGAG
>CAZCOP010000046.1:0-12528 GCA_964499825.1 uncultured Candidatus Bathyarchaeia archaeon | reverse complement strand
TCCGTCTGAGTAGATGCTGTGAGCGTGGAGGTTCCCCTTGAACCAGGAGCCATCCATCCTAAACGGATTAGGGAAGACCGCTTTGACCATAAAAGAAATAGAGGCTTGCCGCATCTATTTAAAGATTGCCGCTCCTAGACCCGGTTAAACCAACGTAACCTTGAAGTCCATTATATCACCCAAGTCTCTCAGCTCCCGGGTGTAGTCTCCATATACCATCGCGAGGTGATGTCCAAAGTCAGCCTCCCTGTGGAAGAGCTCGACCACATCTCGAACCCTTATGTGGGCTTCCAAGCTGCAACCCACCCCGTTGAAGCCTGCACAGCCGACGATCTCACCCTTCGCTACGAGTAGATTCGTCGCCTCCGGGTTGAACCTGGCCATGGTCACGGTCTCGCCTTTATCCCTTGAGAAGTCGTAACGCACCGTCGCACCCCAGCCGCCGAAGGTGAAGTTCCTTATCTCGTATGGTAGGTCTGGACCGTCCAGACCCTTCATCTTCAAGCATGGCACATCGTGGTGCAAGGCCATGACGTTGTCTTCTTTATCGATTATGTAGGAGTTGCCCATGTACGCCGCCTTCTTTGATATGTACATGAGTAACATCATGGATAGCAACACATTCAAGTCGCCCTCGCACGCTGATGGGTAACCCTCATCCTTCAGGAGTGAGTGGGCTAGACAGAAGGTCACCTTCCTCTCGGCAGGTATCCTCTTGACGCATATCTCGAAACACGGTATGACGAAGGCGTTGCACCCATACCTCTTCAACAAGTTCTTTGCGGCTAGGTAGAAGTTGACTGACTGGAGCACGTACTCCCTATCCATGTGGACGGCTTGAGCGTTCTCGATCAGTCTGTCAGTTATCTCCTCAGCCCTCGCCCTCTCAGCCTCATCTTGAGAGATTCTATCCATCTCCTTGAACACATCCCCCGATGGGATACACCTGTAGTCTACGCCGAACCTCGCCTTCACATCTTCCAAGTTCATAACCGAGCTAACCACACCCACTGGGATCGGGTTTCCATCCGTCACTACAAGTATCCTGCTCCCTTGAACAGCCTTCCTAACTCTTAATAGGGAGATTAGGTAGTTAAGGTCCTCGTAATCGATCGGTGCATAACCCTCCAAGCCCCTAGCTCTAAGGTAGGCTGACACATCCACGCTGGACACTTGGCCCAGCATGGCCACGGGCTTCTTATATCGGCGGGCCATCTTGATGGCTGGGTATTGGGGTAGACTTGACCGGGCTACGAGTATCAAGTCAGCATCCCACACATCCCCATCCAGCTTCCTGAACTCCCCCTCCGGTATCGTCCAGTCCTCCCTCCACTCCATGTATACCGGCTCCAGAACCTCAGCATCGGGGGTTATGTTATCCCTCACATCCTTACAGAACTGTTCGAAACGCTTCCTACCCTGAGCCCTCTCCGCTTCGGGGCTCAACTTCTCCACATCACCAACCCTGCATGGACCCTCATAGGCGCCGCTGTGGATCAACTGTGGGAAGACAGGCTTAACCTTCACCTTAACCTTTACTGCCTCATTCACGGCCATAACTCCCCCAGAAGGACGTAAATTCGCATAATAGTTTGCATTAATATATTTTTACCTCAACGTTAAGAAGGATCATTATTGACTTTAATTTGGAGCGTTAAGCATGATGTCCGATTACGAGAAGGTCGACGTGATCATTAGACGTATATCCGAGGTGGAGGGCATAAGTTGGAGGGAGGCTAGAACAACCCTCCACAAATACGTCTGTGAGGGTAAGTGTGACTGGTATAAGACGAAGAGCAGAGCGGCCGGCTTCGACAGGTTTGACCTAACCGATGAGGAGAGGAGGTTAGTGGAGGAGGCGATCAAGGAGTTCATGGGCGATATTGACATTGAGGAGGCCAAGTGGAGGATTCATAGGGTCCTCTGCCCCGGCCACCCCAGACCATACCCGGGTAAAACTAGGGGTTAAACCCTCCTCACCTCTTCATCAAGCTGACAGACTCCAGTAGGTCTTCGATGCCGCTTATGGTACCTCCCAGCTCTAGGGTGCTTCCTCAAATTTAAACTTTAGGTGAAGCCATAACCTCCCCTATGGGAACGCTTTAATACCAAGATTTGACCTTAAAGAACTGTAGTGGTGGCCATGCGTTTCAGGATACTCTACGATAACGAGGCTGGAGATGGATTCAGGAGTGGATGGGGCTTCTCCTGCCTTGTAGATGACCACACGCTCTTCGACACTGGAAGCGACGTGAACACTCTGCTGTTCAACGCTCAGAGGCTTGGGGTGAGGCTTGACGAGATAACCAGGGTGGTCTTCTCCCATGAGCATGGAGACCACACGGGTGGTTACCAGATCATAGGCAGACTCGGGGAAGTAGAGGTCTACATATTGAGGTCGTTCTCGAAGTACTTCAAGGATAGGTTGAACTCCTTCCGTAATGTTAGGTTAAGGGAGGTTGCCGGGATGGAGAGGATAGGGGAGCACATTCTAACAACCGGTGAACTCGGGCTTCTGATAAGGGAGCAGTCCCTGATCGTTGAGACTGGTAAGGGTGTAATCGTGATAACAGGTTGTTCACATCCGGGTTTAGATAGGATATTGAATGTTGCATCTAGGGTCGGCGGGGTTTATGGGGTAATCGGGGGCTTCCATGGTTTCAGCAAGCTCGAGGCCTTGAAGGGCTTGAAGCTTATAGCCCCATGCCACTGTACAGTCAGAAAGAGGGAGATATTCAGGTTATACCCGGATTCAAGCGTCAGGTGTTACGCTGGCTGTGAGATAGAGGTGTAGAGGTTCAAACCTTAGGTTTCCCAGGTCACCTTAGCCGGCTCGGTATCTTCCTCATGTAGTATCTATAGCCCTCATACTCGAGTTCTATAAGCCTCCCCTCATCCAGCAGCCTCTCAACTACCCCCCAATCCGCTTTAGCCCTCCTGAGAAGCTCTCTAACCCCCTCCTCCCTCATCGGATGGACGGCCGTTATGCTGAGTATATCCTCCTCCGCATCCCCTGAGGAGGAGAAGGCGTTCCCCTCATACCCGATCAGGTACTCAACAGCCTCGCACCCAAGCCTCTCGGAGAATACGTGGAAGGCCCTATTAACTAACTCCTCGCTGGCCGGTTTAACCCATCCCTCAGCTGGTGGACGGGTCGGTACAGCTATGTAAGCCCTATATGGCTTCAGCTCACGCAGGAAGTCGGCTATCATCTCCAGTTCGCCTCCATAGTTTACGCCATCTATCAACATGGTCTCAGTTATCAGCCTACCCCCAAAGGCCTTGGAGAACTTAGCCATCCCCTCTAGAACATCATCTATCACCAGATCCCTATGGGGTCTATTCACCCTCCTCCACAAGTCTCTGCTAACAGCGTCAACCTTTAACGAGACTAGGTCGGCCTCCATTAGGTTTCCTCTGACATCGCTAAATTGGAGGAGTGAGCCGTTCGTCAATACGGCTATAGGGATACCCATCTGATTTAGAAGTTTTATCTCGCGGCCGAGGTTAACATCCAGGGTTGGCTCCCCATCCGGGACGAAGGTTAGGTAGTCAACCCTCTCACCCCTCAACTCAGCCTCCTTAAGTTTCCATTTAACCTCATTAAGTATGCTTTCCGGCTTGTAGAACTCCTCCCTCTCTATGCTCATCCTCGTGGTTCCGCCGAGCTGACAGTATACGCAGGAGTATGAACAAATCTTGGCTGGGATGTTATTTATCCCAAGGCTTCTACCTAGCCTTCTGGATGGAACCGGACCGAAAACTAACATCTTAATCGCTTACCGGCTTTAACCCCTTTATTCCCCTAACTCCTTGAGCCTCTTCCTTATCTGCTCCAGCTGCTTCTGCAGGGTCTTCATCTGCTCCTTCAAGAACTGTATCTCCTGCTCCTTCGTCATTTGAGGCGTGGATGGCGCGGGAGAGGGGCCAGCTGGCCCAGGATACGCTGGCGGTGTGAAGCCTCTCATCCACCGCCTCATACCCCTCCCCATTCCTCGACCCATGCCCATCCCGTAGCCTCCCCCTATTCCGTAATGCATCGGAGCCGTTGGGAAGGCGGTTCCTCCAAGTTCACCCCTCTTATACCTCATCACAGCCTCACGTACGGTTCCATAGGCTCCGGTTACTATCTGGATTCCGGCTGCCGAGAGGGCTTGGTAGGCGTTCGGCCCAACGTTTCCGGTTAGGACTGCCTTCACCCCTTTACTTGCAACTAGCTGGGCTGCTTGTATACCCGCTCCACTGAAGGAGTACTGGCTTGTGTTCTGGATCGACTCGAACTGCATGGTTTCAGTGTCGACTATGACGAAGTAGGCGCAACGGCCGAACCTTGGGTCTACTTGTGCATCCAGTGATGGACCAGTCGCCGAGACAGCGACCTTCAAACTGCTCACTCTCCAGCCTGAACTATCAATTATGTGATTAAGCACAGAATATATAAACCTTTTCAGGCTGGATGTGCAAGTTCTACCAGTATTTGAAGGGCAGCCTATCCATATACTCATTTAGGGATCGTATAACGACTTCGCTGTTCTCTCTATACTTCAGAACCCTCACGAGGGCCGATGCGAGCTCCAGGGTTGTGACAACCGGAATGTTGAACTCGACAGCCAGCCTCCTTATGGTGTACTCATCCTCGAGTATATCCCTATACTCGCCATCCGCGTTCGCAACCGGTATGTTTATCACCAGGTCTATCTTCCTCTTCAAGAGGTAGTCGAGTATATTCGGCTTCTTATCGGACTCCTTCACCTTATGTAGGACTACGACCGGGTTCAGCCCCGCCCTGCGTAGGGCCTCAGCCGTATGCTCTGTTGCGTATATCTTGAAGTTCAGCCTCCTAAGAGCCTTTGCGATCGGTATTACCCTCCTCTTCATCTCCCTCCCCCCAACCGTTATAAGAACCGAACCCCCAGCCTCCGGCAGCGTGAACTCAACCGACTCGAGGGCCTTCCACAAGGCATCGGCGAAGTTTTCACCTAGACATGCAGCCTCCCCTGTGCTGAGCATCTCAACCCCGAGGACTGGGTCGGCCCCGCTCAGCCTCATGAAGCTGAACTGTGGAACCTTCACTCCTACGTGGAGGGGGGGAGGCATCCTCGTTACCCCTAGATCCCTAAGCCTCTTTCCGAGCATTATCGCCGTTGAGATTTCGATCAGGTTTACCCCCCTCGTCTTGCTCACGTATGGGAGCGACCTTGAAGCCCTCAAGTTGCATTCTATCACTGAGACTACCCCGTTCTTGACGAGGTACTGTATGTTGAAGGGTCCCTTAATCTGGAGGGCCTTCGCTATAGATGTGGAGTACTCCTCTATGGTCTTGATCACGTTACTGTTCAAGGTTTGGGGCGGTATGCTCATCACGGCGTCCCCGCTGTGAACCCCAGCCTGCTCGACGTGTTCAATTATCGCCCCTATTAGGACATCCCTCCCATCCGCCACGCCGTCAACCTCAACCTCCTTGGCTCCCTTTATGAACTTCGATATCACAACTGGATGCTCAGGGGAGACGCTGGCCGCCAATTCTAGGTATTCCCTCAACTCCCCACGGCTCTGGGCAACCCTCATCGCGTAGCCGGATAGAACGTAGCTTGGGCGTATCAGGACTGGGTATCCGATCTCCTCAGCGAACCTCTCAGCGTCCTCTATCGTTGTCAGTTTGCTCCATCTGGGTTGGGGTATACCGAGGCGGTCGAGTAGGGCGCTGAACTTCGATCTATCCTCAGCGAGGTCTATGCTCTCAGCCGATGTTCCTAGGAGTTTAACCCCGGCCCTAGCGAGTTTTAGGGCTAGGTTGTTCGGTATCTGCCCTCCTACACTAGCTATGACCCCCATCGGCCTCTCCTTCTCGTATATGTCCAGTATCCTCTCGAAGGTCAACTCCTCGAAGTACAGCTTGTCCGAGATGTCGTAGTCGGTTGAGACTGTCTCAGGGTTGTAGTTTATCATTATCGCCTCCTCTATCCCGTGCTTCTTGAGGGCCCATATCGTGTTGACGCCGCTCCAATCGAACTCGACGCTTGAGCCTATCCTGAAGACTCCGGCGCCGAGGACTATAACCTTCCTCTTACCAGAGTTGAAGGATACATCGTCCTCATCGCCGTGGTAGGTGAGGTATAGGTAGTTTGTTTGAGCGGGCCACTCAGCTGCGAGCGTGTCGATCTGCTTGACGACGGGTATTATGTTGTGCCTCCTCCTGAACTCCCTAACCCTATACTCGCTCGTCTTTAAGCATCTCGCTATCTGCATGTCTGAGAAGCCCAGGCGTTTAGCCTCCCTTATGACTTCGGCAGCATCAGGGTGCTCCAGGCTTAGCTTCTTCAGCCTCTCCTCCATCCTTATTATGTTCTCTATCTTGTAGAGGAACCATGGGTCTATCCCGCTCAGCTCGTATATCTCATCGATCGGTATGCCCATCTTTATCGCCTTGACCACCTTGAAGAGCCTCTCGTCGGTAGGCCTGTGGAGGACATCCTTCACCTTCTCAACTGGTTCGGGTTCATCATCCCCATCGTTGGCTACGAGCCCTATCTTCCCTATGTCAAGCATCCGCACAGCCTTCTGGAGGGCCTCCTCGAAGTTCCTCCCTATCGCCATAACCTCTCCAACCGACTTCATCTGCGGTCCGAGGTGTGGATCTACATTCCTGAACTTCCTCAGGTCCCACCTGGGTATCTTGACCACGACGTAGTCCAAGGCGGGCTCGAAGCACGCGGTCGTTATCCCAGTAACCTTATTCATCAACTCCGGTAGCAGGTAGCCTATGGCCAACTTCGTGGCTATGTAAGCGAGTGGGTATCCCGTTGCCTTGCTGGCTAGGGCTGAACTCCTCGACATCCTCGCGTTCACCTCTATGACCCTGTGCTCCTCAGACCTCGGATGGAGGGCCCACTGGATGTTGCACTCCCCAACTATCCCCAGACTTTGGATCACCTTTATCGAAGCGGAGCGGAGTATGTGGTATTCGCGGTTTGTGAGAGTCTGTGACGGCGCGATCACTATTGAGTCTCCGGTGTGGACTCCCATCGGGTCTAGGTTCTCCATGTTGCAGACAGTTATGCAATTGTTCTCGTAGTCACGCATAACCTCATACTCAACTTCCTTCCAGTGTCCTATGTACTCCTCAACCAAGACTTGGGTTATCATGCTCTGCGCTAGGGCCCTATTCACTATCTCCCTCAGTTCCGACTCGTTGTGAGCTACGCCTGAACCCTTCCCCCCAAGCGTGTAGGCAACCCTTAATATGACTGGGTATCCGATCTCATCGGCTATCTCAACGGCTTCTTCCGCCGACGTCGCCGAACGGCTCCTCGGAACCGGTATTCCAGCCTTGATCATGGCCCTCCTGAAGAGCTCCCTATCCTCAGTGTCCTCTATCGCCCTTATCGGAGTTCCCAGAACCTTCACGTCGTACTTCTCGTACACCCCCATCTTGGCCAGCTGGACCCCGCAGTTCAACGCCGTCTGCCCGCCGAAGCCTAGGAGTATGCCGTCCGGCCTCTCCCTCTCTATAACCCTCTCAACGTACTTCGGGGTCACTGGGAGTAGGTAAACCTTGCCAGCCAGCCTTGGGTCAGTCTGGATTGTAGCCACATTCGGGTTTATGAGGACGGTCTCTATACCCTCCTCCCTCAAGGCCTTTAGGCACTGACTCCCCGAGTAGTCGAACTCAGCCGCCTCACCTATCTTTATCGGACCGCTCCCGAGAACCAGCACCTTGCGTAGCCACTCAAACCTCGGCATCTCTAGGTCACCCCAACCGTTTGAGGAACTCGTCGAAGAGGAACTCCGTGTCGTATGGTCCTGGTGAGGCCTCTGGGTGCCACTGGAGGGCGAAGACGGGCTTCCCCTCGCACCTTACTCCCTCAACCGTCTTGTCGTTTGCGTTTATGAACCAAACCTTCAGCTCCGTCTCCTTGAGGGATTCGAGGTCGACGGCGTAACCGTGGTTCTGGGTTGTTATGTAGCACCTTCCGGTCTCCAGGTCGTAGGCAGGTTGGTTCTGGGACCTATGTCCATACTTCAGCTTGTAAGTGTCTCCGCCTAGGGCTAGGGCCAGTATCTGGTTTCCCAAGCATATACCCATAATTGGGAAACCCTCATCGAAGAGTTCCCTCACGGTGTGTATGGTCTCCCTACACATCTTTGGGTCTCCGGGTCCATTGCTTACCATTATCCCGTCCGGTTTGTACTCCATTATCTCCCCCGGTGAGAGGTTGTAGGGGACCCTTACGACATCAACCCTCCTCATGATCAGGTTTCTGAGTATCCCACCCTTCACCCCGCAGTCTATTAGAACCACCCGCTTCCCACCCTTAGACCCGTAGTGAATGGGCTCTCTGACAGTTACATCCTTGACGAGATTTGTAAGGTTTGGATCCGGTATATTCTCAGCCTCTTTGAGCAGCCTGTCCAGGTTGGGTTCCTCCCCCTCCCCGTAGACCTCGAGTATCCCGAGCATAACCCCCTTCTCTCTGAGCTTCTTCGTCAACCTGCGGGTGTCTATCCCGTATATTCCGGGTATACCCTCATCCCTCAACCACTCGTCTAGGGTTCTCCTGGAGGCCCAGTGGTGAGGCCTCCTACACAGCTCATGTATGATGAGGCCTCTAACCTTTATCCCGATCGACTCGAAGTGTATCGGGACGCCGCGTATTTTATCCTCATAGGATGGAACCCCGTAATTCCCTATTAATGGGTATGTGAGCGTCAATATCTGGCCGTAATAGGATGGGTCGGTTAGGGATTCGGGGTATCCAACCATCGACGTTGAGAAGACAACCTCACCGGTTGTCTTACCTGTTGCGCCGAAGCCCCAACCTAGGAAGAATGAACCGTCCTCTAGAACTAGTAGGGCCCTCCTAGTCTCCCGGTACTCTTGAAGGTATGGTTCGGCTCCCAAGCGACCCTTCTCCAAGCAAATAGATTACTCACTTTTAAACTTTACGGTTTCGGGTTTTGCTATATACCCTTCTACAACGGAGTTCAGCTTCCTCTCAGCGTCCACCAGCCTCCTCTTCATCTCCACCACATGACTTCTGATCGAGGATAAACCTTCCATTCTAGCCCTCAGCATCCTCTCAACCTCAACCCTTGATGGTCCTCCCCGAACCCTATGGGACTCGATGAACCTTAATGGATCGGTTACCCTCTCGATATCCTCAACCCTAACCATCACCGGCTTTTTGAGAAACTTCACGGAGGCCTCAGCTATCATCCCAGGCTCTAAATCGGTAAGCGGCCTACCCTCATCTAGGAGCCTTCGAACTAGAGAGCCAACTATCCTGTGGGCTTCCCTGAAGGGGACGCCGTACTTGCGGGTTAAAACGTTCGCCAGCTCGGTTGAGGTCATGAAGCTGAGGGTTAAGTCTTCCGGCGGGTATGATCTCACCTTTAACTCGGGGATCAGTTTGGAGAGCATAATGAGTGACTCCAACATTATATCGATGGCCTCCCAGAGCTTAGGTGTAGCCTCCTGCAGGTCTAGGTTGTAGCTTGACGGTAGAGCCTTCATCAGGTTGATCGACGCTGAGAAGCACCCGATTATATGGCTCATCCTAGCCCTGATCACCTCCAAGACATCTGGGTTCTTCTTCTGGGGCATTATACTACTCGTTGATGAGAACCCGTCTGGGAGTTCTATGGTCCCGAAGCTGGGTGTGCTCCAGATTATCAAGTCCTCAACGAAGCGGCTGACATCCACCGCTGTCACCGATAGGACCGCTAGGACTTCAAGTATGAAGTCCCTGGAGCCCACCGCGTCCACCGAGTTCTCCAGTAAGCCATGGAACCCGAGAAGCTCGGCAACCCTCTCACGGTTTATCTCGAAACTTGTGGTCGCTATAGCTCCCGCTCCCATTGGGCAGAGGTCAACCCTACTGTAGGCTTCGACTAGACGGTTCAGGTCCCTACCCAAAGCATCGAACACCGAGATTAGGTAGTGGGCGAAGGTTATGGGTTGGGCGGGTTGGAGGTGTGTGTAACCCGGTATAACTGTTTCAGTGTTCTCCCAAGCCTTACTGATCAGTTTACTCTGCAGGTTTAGTGTGGCCTCCATCAACTCGATGAGCTCCCCTCGTAGGGCCATCCTTATCGCCGTTGAGACCTGATCATTCCTGCTCTTGGCTATATGGAGGTTCCCGCCCACATCTGAGCCTGTAGCTCTGGTTACCTCCTCCTCCACCGCCATGTGGACGTCCTCAACCGGCTGTTTGAGTTCAAGAACCTTCAGCCCTTTCAAAGCCTTGAGGATTGAGGCTCCATCCTCCGGTTTGATTATCCCCTCCTCCATCAGCATGACTGTGTGGGCTTTGTTTATCTCGATCACGGGCTTCAGGATCCTTTCATCGCTCTCCATCGATGAGATAAACCTGACTACATCATCCCGTATCGAACCGAGCCTTCCGCCCCTAAGGAGCTTGGACAAACCTTCTATTCTCCCCTCAATCTTCCCTTTAGAGTGTTGGCGACCCTGGTGGGTAGGCCCCACAGCTCTATGAATCCCTTCGACAGGGTCTGGTCGAAGGTCGTCTTTATGTCGTATCTGGCCAAGTCTAGGTCGTAGAGCGAGTTTGGCGAGGATCTCCCAACAACCCTCAGGCCGCCCTTGTAAAGTTTAACCTTAACCTCCCCTGAGACGGTCTTCTGGGTTTCATCTATGAAGGCATCTAGGGCTTTCCTTAAGGGGTCGGCCCAGAGGCCGGCGTAAACTAGGAAGGCCCACTCGTTCTCAACGTACTGCTTGAACGTGAGTTCATGGCGTGTGAGGACCATCTTCTCCAGGTCTCTGTGGGCTTCGATTATGACCGTGGCCGCCGGGCACTCGTAGACCTCGCGGGACTTTATCCCGATGAGGCGATCCTCTATGTGATCTATCCTCCCAACCCCATGCCTCCCAGCTGTTGCGTTTAACCTTTCTATGAGCTCCACGGGCTCAACCTCCTCCCCGTTTAGTGCTGTTGGAACCCCACACTCAAAGCCTATAGTTAGGTACTCAGGCCTATCTGGAGCCTTCTCAGGAGGTAGGGTCCACTCGTAGACCTCCTCTGGGGGTTCCTCCTCCGGGTGTTCGAGTATCCCGCACTCAACCGATCTACCCCAGAGGTTCTGGTCTACGCTGTAGGGTTTATCTATATCCACCGGTATCGGTATGTCGTTGGCTTTTGCGAACTCTATCTCGGCGTCCCTCGTCATCTTCCACTCCCTCACCGGGGCTATAACCTTAAGGTTTGGAGCTAGGGCCTTAACCGTTACCTCTATCCTAACCTGGTCATTCCCCTTCCCGGTGCATCCATGTGCGACAGCGGTTGCTTCCTCCTTTAATGCCACCTCAACAAGTTTTGATGCTATTAAGGGTCTGGATAGGGCTGTGCTGAGTGGATATTTGCCCTCGTAGAGCCCGTTCGCCTTTATTGATGGGAAGACGTAACCCTTAACGAACTCCTCCCTTGCATCTATTGAGTAATGCTTCAGGGCTCCGAGGCTTATGGCCTTCTCCTCTATCTCCTTCAGGTTCTCCCTCTGGCCCACATCTAGGGTTACAGTTATAACGTCGGCTTCATACCTCTGTTGTAGCCACTTCACCATGACGGATGTGTCCAGCCCGCCAGAGTATGCGAGGGCTACCCTTTCCTTCATGGCGTGCATCTCCTTTAACGGGAAGGGATGGAATTCTTATATATCCTTTTTGGTCAAATTATGTATGAAAAACGCATGTGGTGAACAATATTGGTCAAAACTTCCTTGGCTAGAGTTGTTCAGAATCTTATAGATAGGGATCCTTCGATACAGGACGCCTTGAGGAGGGGCTACGGGAACTACAGCGCGATAGCTAGGCTCTTAAAACCCATGGTTGAGGAGGAGCTTGGAAGGGAGGTCACACTTGAGGGTTTGATAACCTCGGTTAAGAGGGCCAGCGTCACCTACAAACCCAGCAGGGAGTACCTAAGGATAGTTGCCGGCAGCATCCTTAACATGAGAACCGACGTCGCCAAGTTCTCGGTTGAGAAGACTAGGAGGAACATCGAGATGGTAAGGGGTGTTATAGCCAACTACCCTGAGGCCTTCCTCCAGGTGCTCGAGGGCACGAGAACCCTGACCCTGATATTCGACCAGAGGATAATGGGTGAGCTCCGCCTAATGTTCAGGGAGGCTGACATACTGGATGAGAAGCGGAACCTAGCCGCATTAATTGTCGAGAGCCCCAGGGAGATAGTTGACACACCCGGCTGCATTGCGGCCTTCTACAACCCAATCTCGAGGGCTGGAATAAATATTGAGGAAACCGTCAGCTGCTTCAATGAAACCATAATCGTATTAAGGATGGAGGACGCCGGCAGAGCCTTCACCATACTAACCGACGTGATAAGGGAAGCTAGGAGGCTCCTCGCCGGGTCTTCCCGGCGACCAGCCTAGGTTAGGTGGAGATTGTAATTTGAGAGTAGACCCTTGATCACGGGGTTCTCGATGAAATTGTTTAGGATCTTCTCGGCCTTGTCGGGGGATGGCGTCAGTGGGTCTAGGGCTACG